>NZ_CEEDEA010000005.1:0-401275 GCF_979253755.1 Methylobacterium sp. AC315 | reverse complement strand
AGCAGGCCCTGACCGGGGCCGGTGGCGCGGGCGGGACCGCTGGCGGTGGCGGCGGCGGCAGCGGACAGGGCATCTACATCGTGACCGGCAACGTCACGCAGTCCCAGGGCCAGACCTTCATCGCCGACCTGCGGCTCTCGCAGCTGTCGAGCGCCACGGGGATCGCGGCCAACAACACCAGCGCCCTCGCGGCCCCCGTCGCCGTGGGCGGCGATGCCATCGCGGTGGGCTTCGGATCGAGCGCGGCCGGGACGGCGTCGACCGCGGTCGGAACCGGGGCATCCGCAGTCAACACCGGCAGCGTCGCCGTCGGCTACGCGGCGAGCGCACAGGGGTTGGGCGGCACGGCGGTCGGCACCGCATCCGCGGCGTCCGGAGCGGGCAGCACGGCGCTCGGCTTCGTCGCCGGCGCGACCGGCACGGGATCCACCGCGATCGGCGCGGCGGCCTCGGCTGCGGGCAACAACAGCGTCGCGTTGGGCAACGGCGCGGCCGCCAACCAGGCGAACACCATCGCCATCGGGGCCAACGTCAAGACCACCCAGGCCAACCAGGTGGCGATCGGCAACGCGGCCAACACCTACACCCTGGCGGGCGTCGCCTCGCAGGCGAGTGCGGCGGCGCAGAGCGGGGCGACGGCCTTCGTGACCACGGACGCCAGCGGCAACCTCGCGGCCTCGGCCTACGGCCCCTCGACCATCGCCGGGCTGGGCAACCGGATCGATTCGGTCCAGTCCCAGGTCAACAACCTGGAGGCCAAGACCGACACGATGCAGCGCTACGCGGTCCAGACCCGCAAGGAGTCGCGGCAGGGCGTGGCCATGGCGATCGCGATGGCGACCGCACCCATGCCCTCGGCTCCCGGCAAGACCACCTGGGCCACCAACGGCGCGACCTATCGCGGCGAATGGGCAGGCGGCGTCGCCGTGGCGCACCGGCTGCCGACCTGCTGCGTGCCGATCGCGGTCACGGCCGGCGTCGCCTACGCGGGCGAGAGCAACGTCGGTGTCCGCGCCGGTCTGGCCGGCGAGTTCTGACGGCGATACGACGCCGCGGGGCCGGAACGACGTTTCGGCCTTGCGCCCGGGAAATTCCCCGGCATAGTGTCAACTTATGTTGACACTCGCGGTCGAGCAGTCGGGGCGGCACGAGACGGATCGGCGACCGCACGCGGTCGTCGTCGGCTCAGGCTTCGGCGGTCTCGCCGCGGCCGTCCGGCTCGGCGCGCGGGGCTACCGGGTCACCGTGCTGGAACGCCTGGAGCAGCCGGGCGGCCGCGCCCGGGTCCACCGGCAGGACGGCTTCACCTTCGATGCCGGGCCGACCATCGTCACCGCGCCGCAGCTGTTCGAGGAGCTGTGGCAGCTCGCCGGCCGGCGCCTCTCCGACGATGTCGCCCTGGTGCCGATCGACCCGTTCTACCGGATCCGCTTCGCCGACGGTGAAACCTTCGAATACAGCGGCGATCCCGAGCGAATGCGGGCCGAGGTGGCGCGCTTCGCCCCGGACGACGTCGCCGGCTACGAACGCTTCATGGCGCACAGCCGCTCGGTCTGCCGCATCGGCTTCGAGCAGCTCGGGCACGTCCCGTTCGGCAGCATCGGGTCGATGCTCAAGATCGCCCCGGACCTTCTGCGCCTGTCGGGCCACCGCTCGGTCCACGACGTGGTGGCGCGCTTCGTCCGCGACGACCGGCTGCGCACCGTGTTCAGCTTCCACCCGCTGCTGATCGGCGGCAATCCGTTCCGGGCCAGCGCGATCTACTGCCTGATCGCCGACCTCGAGCGGCGCTGGGGCGTGCACTTCGCCATGGGCGGCACCGGCAAGCTGGTCGATGGGCTCGTCCGGTTGATTCGCGGCCAGAACGGGCGGGTCCGGCTCGGCGTCGACGTCGCCCGCATCCGCGTGGAGAACGGGACCGCCACCGGGGTCGAGCTTGCGGGCGGCGAGACGATCGCGGCCGACCTCGTGGTCTCGAACGCCGATTCGGCGGTGACGCATGCGCGGCTGCTGCCGAAGCCCCGGCGCTGGAGCCCCGGGCGGCTGCAGCGGGCGCGTTCCTCCATGGGCCTGTTCGTCTGGTATTTCGGCACCAAGCGTCGCTATCCGGACGTCGCCCACCACACGATCCTGCTCGGTCCGCGCTATCGCGGGCTGCTCTCCGACATCTTCGACAGCAAGGTGCTGGCCGACGATGCGAGCCTCTACTTGCACCGGCCCACCGCCACGGATCCGAGCCTCGCGCCGCCCGGCTGCGACGCCTTCTACGTGCTGGCCCCCGTGCCGAACCTGGCCGGCGGTCAGGATTGGCGTGCGTTGGCCGAGCCGTACCGGCGCCGGATCGCCGAGATGCTCGAATCCAGCGTGATGCCGGGCCTTTCGGAGGCCATCGTCACCTCGAAGGTGACGACGCCGCTGGAATTCCAGGACGACTTCCAGAGCTACCGGGGATCCGGCTTCGGCCTGGAGCCGGTGCTGACGCAATCCGCGTGGTTCCGCCCGCACAACCGGTCGAGCGACGTGCGCAACCTCTACCTGGTCGGCGCCGGTACCCATCCGGGCGCCGGCCTGCCCGGCGTGCTCTCCTCTGCCCGAATCCTCGATCTTGTGGTCCCGGATGCCCGCGTTTCCGCCTGAATTCGCCGCGGCCGCCGACCGCACAGCCTGTCGGCAGGCGATCCGCGCCGGCTCGAAGAGCTTCTTCGCGGCCGGCCGGCTGCTGCCCGGCGAGGTCCGCGAGGCGGCCTACGGGCTCTACGCCTTCTGCCGGCTGTCGGACGACCTCGTCGACGAGGCCGCCGACCCGTCCGCTCGCCGCGACGCCGTGGTGCGCCTCGGCGACCGGGTCGCACGGGCCTACGCCGGCAACCCCGCCGACGCGCCCGCCGACCGGGCGTTTTCGGAGATCGTCGGCGCCTACGCGATCCCCGAGGCGCTGCCCTACGCGCTGATCGAGGGCTTCGCCTGGGACGCCGAGGGCCGGCGCTACGCCGACATCGCGGCGCTCCATGCCTACGCGGCCCGGGTCGCGGGCTCGGTCGGGGCCATGATGGCGCTGATCATGGGCGCGCGCTCCCCCGACGCGCTCGCCCGCGCCTGCGATCTCGGCGCCGCCATGCAACTCACCAACATCGCCCGCGATGTCGGCGAGGATGCCCGGATGGGCCGGCTCTACCTGCCGCTCGACTGGATGAACGAGGCGGGGCTCGACCCGGACGCCTTCCTGGCCGATCCGCAGCCCAGCCCGGCGCTCGCCGGCATCGTGGCCCGGTTGCTCACCGAGGCCGATGGCCTGTACCGGCGAGCCGGGGCCGGCATCGCGGCGCTGCCATCCCCCTGCCGCCCCGCGATCCGCTCCGCTGCCCTGATCTATGCCGAGATCGGCCGGGTCGTGGCGCTGCAAGGCTACGATTCCGTCCGCACCCGGGCCCGGGTCGGGACGCCCCGCAAGCTCGCCCTGATCGCCCGCGCCCTGCGCTCCGGTCCGGCGACACCCAGCCTCGCGGCGCCACCATTGCCGCAGGTGGCGTTCCTGATCGACGCCGTGCTGAATCAGCCCCCGATGCCGGATCGCAGGCACTCCGTGCTGCGGCCCTGGTGGGATGTCGGCGGCCGGGTCGCGCACGTGCTGGAACTGATCGAGCGGATGCGCGAGCGCGAGGCCTTCGGCCGCTCCGCGCCGTCGTGAGGCGTGCCGATGAGCGACGGCCTGTTCGCGGCCTTCGATATCGGGCTGGTCTTCGCGCTCGCCTTCGGGATCGGCCTCTGGCAGCTCATCGCCGTCCGCCGCAGCATCCGCAGGGATCGCGAGCGGGGTGACGAGCGGGAGTAATCGTGCTCCTGATCGCTTGGCCTATGCGGCGCCTCTGCACCTCCTCGCGGACGTTCCCACCCTATTGCAGGTGGTGCGTGTAGGTGTCCCCGGCGGCCTCCTTCAGCACGGCGCCGGCCTCGCGGCCGATCCGCTCGGCCTCCGTGGCCGGGCCCTGCCGGGAGACCGACCAGTGCCGGCTGCCGTCGGGCAGGAACAGCAGACCGTCGAGCGTGAGGGTATCGCCTTCGATCTGCGCCAGTGCGGCGATCGGCGTCCGGCACGAGCCGTCGAGTTCGGCAAGCAGCGCCCGCTCGGCCGCGATCACGGTGGTGGTGCGGGCGCAGGCGATCGGCGCCAGCAGGGCGCGAACCGCCGCGTCGTCGGCCCGGCACTCGATCCCGAGGGCGCCCTGCGCCACCGCGGGCAGCATCTCCTCGACCGAGAGGACGCTGCGCGCCATGTCCTGAAGGCCGAGGCGCTGCAGCCCGGCGAGCGCCAGCAGCGTCGCGTCGCATTCGCCGGATTCCAGCTTGCGCATCCGGGTGTTGGCGTTGCCGCGCAGCGGCACGACCTTCAGGTCCGGCCGGTGCATCAGAACCTGCGCGCCCCGCCGCAGCGACGAGGTGCCGACCCGTGCGCCGTGCGGAAGGCCCGCGAGCCCGTCCGCATGCGGTGACAGGAACGCGTCGCGCGGGTCGTCGCGCTCCAGGATGCAGGCGATCACCAGCCCGTCCGGCAGCCAGGTCTCCACGTCCTTCATGGAGTGGACCGCGACATCGACCTCATCGGCGAACAGGGCCTGCTCGAGTTCCTTGGTGAACAACCCCTTGCCGCCGATCTCGGAGAGCGGGCGATCCAGGATCTTGTCGGCCACCGTGGTGACCACCACGAGTTCGGTCTCCAGCCCGGGATTGGCCGCCACGATCTTGTCGCGCACCATCCCGGTCTGTGCGAGCGCCATCGGGCTGCCGCGGGTGCCGATGCGCAGGGGACGGTTCAACATTGGGATCCGGACGTTTCTTGGGGCGTATGCCAGATCTTATAGCCTGCCTGCGGCCGCAGGCCATTGCTCCGGGACAGGTTTTAGACTTGCTGAACCGGCTTCGTGCGAGGGTCCGCCCGGCGCGATACCGCCCCGGTTTCGCCGGACTGGACGCCTAGACGCGCTCCCGGTCCGGCGCGGGTGCCGGACCCTTCCACACCGACGGACATCTCCATGCTGATCGTGCCGAGCCGCCGGCAGTTCCTGACCGGGCTTGGCGCTGGCGCCGGCCTGCTCGCCGGGACGGGCGTCTACGCCTTCGACGTCGAGCCGCTGCACCGGCTGGTGGTGACGACCTACGCGCCGGTCCTGCCGCGCTGGGACCCCGCCCTGCACCTGCGCGTGGCGGTGCTGGCGGATTTCCACATCTGCGAGCCGTACATGCCGTTCGACCGGGTGGCGGAGATCATCGACGCCACCAATGCCCTGAAGCCCGACCTCGTGCTGATGCTCGGCGACTACCCGGCCGGCAAGATCGCGTGGCGCAAGCTCCCACTCGCGCAATTCGCCCGGATGGTCGAGGGATTGAAGGCGCCCCTCGGGACCCACGCCATCCTGGGCAACCACGATTGGTGGGACGACCACGCCGTCCAGCGCTCCCGCCGCGGCTCGCCCGCGGTGAAGCACCTGCTGGAGGCTCGCGGCATCCCGGTGATGGAGAACGAGACGCTGCGGCTGGTGAAGGACGGGCGTCCGTTCTGGCTCGCCGGCCTCGCCGACCAGCAGCCGTTCTACAACAGCCAGGACGAGGGACTCGACGACCTGCCCGCCACCCTCGGGACGATCACCGACGACGCGCCGGTGATCCTCATGGCCCACGAGCCCAACATCTTCGCCGCCGTCCCCGACCGGGTCTCGCTGACGCTCTCCGGCCACACCCACGGCGGCCAGGTCCGGCTGTTCGGCCATTCCCCGGCGATCCGGCGGGTCCGGGGCCACGATTACGCCTATGGCCACGTCATCCAGGACGGGCGCCACCTGATCGTGTCCGGCGGCTTCGGCATGAGCCGGATCCCGGTGCGCTTCGGCGTGCCGCCGGAGATCGTTCTTCTCGAACTTGGCGGCGCCGCCGAGCCACCCCGCGCCTGAACGCCGCGCCACGCGTCTTTCGTGTTCGCGCTGCGCTAGCTATCGGCCATGCGCACGCTCCTTCCCGTCCTCGCCCTCACGATCCTCGCGGCCGGCTCCGGCACGGCTCGGGCCCAATCCTGCGACACCCTGATCGACAAGGTGACGGCGGCGACCGCCGCGAAGGTGACGGAGCGGCGCAGCGACTACGCCAGCTTCGCGGACGGCCCCGACATGACCCTGTCGCTCGCCTGCGGCAGCCCGGACCTGTCCTCGGTCGGCGCGCAGTATCGCGGGGCCAGTCCCCCGGAGGTGTATTTCGAGACCTTCGGACGGGCCGGCCACGCCGTGACCGGCATTGATGCCGCGACCATCACCGAGGCGGCGCACAAGGCCCAGGCCGCGTCCGTCCGCCTGCGCCACAGCAACGTCGACCTGGGCGGCGCCCGGATCACCTGCTCGGCCATGGTCTCGCCCGACAAGGGTCCGCTGACGCTGTGCGCGGTGATCGAGCACAGCGACCGGAGCTGAGGCGCGACACGTCTTCCACATCGGCTGGATCAGCCGCATCCGGTAAGGTGTCGGCCTGCACGACGTCAGGTCGGCGACCGGAGCCGCCGACCCGCTTCTCCGCCTCAGAGCGGGATGTTGTCGTGCTTCTTCCAGGGCTGCTCCATCTCCTTGGTGCGGAGCATTCCCAGCGCCCGGGCGATCCGCTTGCGGGTCGAGTGGGGCATGATCACCTCGTCGATGTAGCCGCGCTCTGCCGCCACGAACGGCGACAGGAAGCGGTCCTCGTATTCGCCGGTGCGGGCGGCGATCTTGTCCGGGTCGCCGAGCTCGCTGCGGAAGATGATCTCCACCGCGCCCTTGGCGCCCATCACGGCGATCTGCGCGGTGGGCCAGGCATAGTTCAGGTCGGCGCCGACGTGCTTGGAGGCCATTACGTCGTAGGCGCCGCCGAAGGCCTTGCGGGTGATGATCGTCACCAGCGGCACCGTCGCCTGGGAATAGGCGAACAGAAGCTTGGCGCCGTGCTTGATCAGGCCACCATATTCCTGCGCGGTGCCCGGCAAGAAGCCCGGCACGTCCACGAAGGTGACGATCGGGATCGCGAAGGCGTCGCAGAAGCGCACGAACCGCGCGGCCTTGCGGGACGCATCCGAATCCAGAACCCCGGCCAGCACCATCGGCTGGTTGGCGACGAACCCGACGGTGCGGCCCTCGATCCGGCCGAACCCGGTCATGATGTTGCGGGCGTAGGCCGCCTGGATCTCGAAGAAGTCGCCCTCGTCGACGACCCGGCGGATCAGCTCGCCCATGTCGTAGGGCTTGTTCGGGTTGTCGGGGATCAGGGTGTCGAGCGACATGTCGAGCCGGTCGACGTCGTCGAAGCTCTCGAGTTCCGGCACGCCCTCGATGTTGTTGGCCGGCAGGAAGTCGAGCAGGCGGCGGATCTGCAGGATCGCCTCGACGTCGTTCTCGAAGGCGCCGTCCGCGATGGAGGACTTGCTGGTGTGGACCTTGGCGCCGCCGAGTTCCTCCGCGGTCACGACCTCGTTGGTGACGGTCTTCACCACGTCGGGGCCGGTCACGAACATGTAGCTCGTGTCGCGGACCATGAAGATGAAGTCGGTCATGGCCGGCGAGTAGACGTCGCCGCCCGCGCACGGGCCCATGATCACCGAGATCTGCGGGATCACGCCCGAGGCCATGACGTTCCGGCGGAACACCTCGCCGTAGCCGCCGAGCGCCGCGACGCCCTCCTGGATGCGGGCGCCGCCGGCATCGAAGATGCCGATGATCGGGGCGCGCATCTTCAGCGCCATGTCCTGCACCTTCACGATCTTCTGCGCGTGCGCCTCCGACAGGGAGCCGCCGAACACCGTGAAGTCCTTCGAGAACAGGAAGACCGTGCGGCCGTTGATCGTGCCCCAGCCGGTGACCACGCCGTCGCCGGGCACCTTCTGCTTCTCCATGCCGAAATCGGTGGAGCGGTGCTGCACGAACATGTCGAACTCCTCGAACGACCCGTGGTCGAGGAGGAGTTCGATCCGCTCGCGCGCCGTGAGCTTGCCGCGGTTGTGCTGGGCCTCGACGCGCTTCTCGCCGCCGCCCAGACGCGCCTGGGCCCGCCGCTCAGCGAGCTTGTCGAGGATGTCCTTCATGGCTGTTCCCGCCCTTACCCTGCTCGTGCCGCCTTGCCCGGTTGAGGCCGGGTCGAAGCTTGTGCGTTCACCGATCCAGCGGCCTTAGCACGGGCGTTTCAGGTGGCAAACCGACGCCCGCGTCCGGCGCGTCGGACCTTCGGGGGGAGGGTGGGCAGCGGGGGAGGGAAGAATGGTGGACGGTGCAGGGATCGAACCTGCGACCTTTCCCGTGTGAAGGGAACGCACTACCGCTGTGCTAACCGTCCGTGCCGGTGTGCCGCCCGGGGGCGGAACCACCGCGGTCGTACGCGCCTGAAGCAGGCCGCGACCGGATGCCGGGCCTTCTAGGGCGCGCCGACCCGAAACGTCAAGCGCCGCGCGCGCCGTTCCGGTGGGTGAGGTTGACAAGGACGGCGCCGCAATGCGCTGTGGCCGCATGCACGAGAAGCAAGCGGGCGATCCGTCCGACAGCGACGTGACCAGGGAGGACGGCCTGCGCCCGGCCGGGCCGCGCGTCGCGATCACCTATTGCACGCAGTGCAACTGGCTGCTGCGCTCCGCCTGGATGGCGCAGGAGCTGCTCTCGACATTCCGCGACGATCTCGGCGAGGTCGCCCTCGTGCCCGCCACGGGCGGTGCGTTCCGGATCGAGATCGCCGGGATCCTCCTATGGGAGCGGGTCCGCGACGGCGGGTTTCCGGACGTCAAAGCCCTCAAGCAACGGGTGCGCGACCACCTCGACCCGGGGCGCGATCTCGGCCATATCGACCGGTCATGAAGCGAGGGAACGGCGAGGAGCCCGCGGGGCACCGCGTGCCGGGGACGGGCGCCGCTTGAGCCCGGAACAGGACGCCGAGGGCGCGAACCTCCCGGCGGTCCTTCCCGCGCGCCGGTCGTGGCTGTCGCGCCGGATGCACCGGTTCGGGCGCAACGGGTTCTCCACGCAGGTCTACCTGATCGCACTGGTTGTGGCGCTGATCGGCCCCGGGCTGCTGTTCACCAGCATCCTGCTGATGCGCTACGCCTCGGCCGAGCGGGCGCGGTTCGAGCAGGATGCACGCGAGAACGTGCGCGGCATCGGCCTGTCGCTCGACCGCGACACCGCCGGCCTCGTCTCGGTGCTCCAGACGCTGGCGACCTCGCCGCGGATCCGGCAGGGCGACTTCGAGGCGTTCGACGCGCAGGCGCGCCTGGTGCGCGAGTCGATCGACCTCGACGTTCTGCTGCGGCGCCCGAACGGCCAGGAGGTCGTGAACACCGGCGTGCCGCGGGGCGCGCCGATGCCGATGATGCCGCTCCCGTTCGATCCGGAACTGGCGCAGGGCGCCCAGCGCGCCATGGTCAGCGGCTACGTCCCGGGCCCGACCCCGAACGAGGCCACCTACGCGGTCGGCGTGCCCGTCATGGTCGAGGGCGAGGTCGCCTACCTCCTGAGCTTCACGGTGCCGCTGTCGCGCCTCCAGGGTATTCTGTCCCGCGAGGTCGTACCCGGCTGGACCACCGGTATCTCGGACCGGGCCGGGACGGTCCTGGCCCGGTTGCCGGACCCGGATGCGGTTGTCGGCAAGCCCCGGCTCGCGAGCCTGCGCCAGGTCCAGACCGCGACGCCGGGGGTGTGGGAGGGCCAGGACCGCCAGCATAAGCCCGTTGTGGTGATCGAGGCGCGCTCGCGCCTGACCGGCTGGATGGTCGCCACCAGCATCCCGCAGGCGCTCGTCGACGCCCGGGTGCGCCGGTGGATCTGGGCGTTCGCGGGGTTCGGCCTCCTGGTGCTCGCCACGTCGTCGGTCCTGGCGGTCAACCTATGGTCCCGGGTGTCGCGACCGCTGCGGCTGCTGGCGGCCTCGGGCCCGGCGCTCTCGCGGGGCGAGGCGATCCCCCGGGTGCCGTCGCCGGTCCACGAGATCCAGCGGCTCGGGGCGGTGCTGTCGGACGCGTCCCTGCGCCTGCGCACCCGCGAGGCGGAGCGCGACCGGGCGCTGGCCGATACCCGCCGCGGCCTCACCGCGCTGAGCGAGAGCGAGGCGCGGTTCCGCCACATGGCCGATTCCGCGCCGGCGCTGATCTGGATGACCGACGAATCCGGCGGGGTCAGCTTCGCCAACCTGCATTTCGAGCACATGTTCGGGATCCCGGCGGCCGAGCTCACCAACGAGGGCTGGGAGCGGATCGTCTACGCGGACGACCTCGAGCATTTCCGCGCGGCGTTCGCAGAGGCCTTCGAGGCCCGCGCGCCGTTCCGCACCGAGGTGCGGGTCATCGACCGGGGCGGGGCCGTGCGCTGGCTCCGGTGCGAGGGCGTGCCGCGCCTCGACGACGACCAGAACTTCCTCGGCTACACCGGCTGCAACATCGACATCACCGACGCGAAGTTCGCCGAGGAGCATCTGCTGCTCCTGATCCACGAACTGAACCACCGGGTGAAGAACACCCTGGCCACTGTCCAGTCGATCGCCGGCCAATCCTTACGCGGTCTGGAAGGCCCGGAGGCCGACGCCGCCCGGGCGGCGTTCGAGGCGCGGTTGCTGGCGCTCGCTCGGGTCCACGACGTGCTCACCCGCGAGAGCTGGGAGGGCGCGGAGATGTCGGCCGTCGTGGCGGACGCGATCCGGCCGCTCGAATCCGGGGACGGACACGCGTCGCGCTTCGCCGTGATCGGCCCAGCCCTGCGCCTGCCGCCGCGGCTCGCGCTATCGATCGCCATGGCGCTGCACGAACTCGGTACCAACGCGGTCAAGTACGGCGCCCTCTCGGTCGAGGGGGGCACGGTCGAGATCTCCTGGACGGTGCGGCGCGAAGCGGAGATCCGCCTGTACCTGCGCTGGGCCGAGCGCGGCGGCCCGCCGGTGAAGAAGCCGACGCGCACCGGCTTCGGCTCCCGCCTGATCGAGCGCAGCCTCGCCCGCGAGCTGGCCGGCGAGGTGGCATTGACCTACGAGGAGACCGGCGTGATCTGCACGATCGACGCGCCGGTCCCACCGCCCGGGCTGCTGGAGCGCAAGAGCGCCGCGGCGCCGGCCCGGATCGCGCCGCTGCCGTTGGCGGGGTAGGGCGGTATCGGGATGGACCGGCCGGTCGATCAGTGCCGGTCGAACCGGCGGGCGCTCCGCGCGTCCCGCTGCGCGTTGACGTACACATTCTCCTCGCGCCGAGCGCGGTCCTTGTCCCGCCGGGCCTGCTCGCGGGCAAGCTCAAGCTGCTTCCGCTGGCTGGACTCGATGTCCTTCAGGATGTTGAGCTCGCGCTGCCTGTGGAAGTCCTGGGCCAGGGCTGGAAAAGCCGTTGAAACGACCAGGGCAGCGATACAGGCGACGATACGCATGGATGGTCCTTCCGAAGATCAATGGTTCACGTCGCGCTTCTGGTGATAACGAAGCATCCCTGCCGCGACGCGACGAAGATGAGCGCATCCGCCGAGATTATGCTCGGCGAATTGATCTCATCTAAGACTGTTTCGTACTGAACACATGCTGAGCGATTTTTGGCAAAATTGCTCAACCAGCGACCCAATGGCGGTTCGATCCTCGGTATTGCTTCGCGAGGTCGACCGGTGGGACTCGACCGGTCACGCCATTCTTCCAAACGACAGGTTGGAAGAGTCACCTTCCTGTATGCCTGCGCTTCGTCGGGCCCATCAGCTTATTCCGGATGGCGCAGCGCGACGACCGGTCCTCGAGAGGTACCAGATTCCAGTACATTTTCGGCCGAGGGGATCATCCATGCCCCGGAACACCTCGGTCCGCCGCCCCGACCCACCCTCAATGATACGGATCGGCCGCATCCCGCAGCCCGTCGCCCATGAAGTTGAAGGCCAGCACCGTCACCAGCACCGGCAGGACCGGCAGCAGCAGCCAGGGATAGAGCTGCACCGCCGCCAGATTCTGCGCCTCGTTGAGCAGGACGCCCCAGCTCGTCACCGGCGGGCGCAGGCCCAGGCCCAGGAAGGAGAGGGCGGTCTCACCCAGGATCATGGTCGGGATCGACAGGGTCGCCGAGGCGATCAGGTGGCTCATGAAGTTCGGGATCAGGTGGCGGCCGATCACCCGGGCCGGCGAGGCGCCCATCAGCTCCGCGGCCTGGACGAAATCCTCCTCGCGCAGGGCCAGCAGCTTGCCGCGCACCGCCCGGGCGAGGCCCGGCCAGTCGAGCAAGCCGAGGATTACGGTGATGCCGAAGAAGACGAGCAGCGGGCTCCAGTTGGGCGGCAGCGCCGCCGACAGGGCGAGCCAGAGCGGCAGCTCGGGCAGCGAGCGCACCACCTCGATCAGGCGCTGCACCCCGGCATCGACCACCCCGCCGAAATAGCCCGCGATCCCGCCGAACAGCATGCCGAGCGTGAAGGAGATCGCAACGCCCACAAGCCCGATCGTGAGCGAGATCCGCGCCCCGTAGATCATGCGGGAGAACAGGTCGCGCCCGAGCCGGTCGGTGCCGAGCAGGAACAGGGTACCGGCCTCCGGCGGGCAGACGACGTGGATGTCGGTGGCGATCAGCCCGAGCCAGGCATAGCCATCGCCCCGGCAGAGGACGCGCAGAGGCTGCGGCTGGGACGCATCCACCACGTAGTCCCGCCGGAACGTGTCGAGGTCTAGATGCGCCCGGTAGGGATAGACGAACGGCCCGACGAAGCGGCCGTCGTGGAACAGGTGCACGCCCTGCGGCGGCGCGTGCAGGAAGTCGCCGTTGCGCCGGGCCTGGCCGTAGGGCGCCAACATCTCCACGAACGGCACCGTCGCGTAGAGCGCCAGCAGGATCAGCGCCGAGGCCACGGCGATCCGGTGGCGCAGGAACTTCCGGACGATCAGCCGCCAGGCCGAAGCGCCGCCGGCGGGGTTCTCGCCCACCGCCTGTGGCTCGAACGGCGCCGGATCGACGAAGTGGCCTCGGGCCGTCTCTGGCATCACCGGTTCCGTCACCGCGCGCCCATCACCGCGCGCCCATGCGGATGCGCGGATCGAGCCAGACCAGGATCAGGTCGGAGATCAGCATGCCGACCAGCGTGAGTCCGGCGACGAACATCAGGATGAACCCGGCCATGAACTGGTCCTGGCTGCGGAGCGCGTCGAGGAGGAGCGGCCCGACCGTCGGCAGGCTCAGCACCAGCGAGACCAGCACCGAGCCCGAGACGAGGTGCGGCAGCAGGTTGCCGATATCGGCCACGAACGGGTTGAGCGACATCCGGAACGGATATTTCAGCAGCGCCCGCATCGGCGGCAGGCCCTTGGCCCGGGCGGTAACCGTGTAGGGCTTGGCCAGCTCGTCCAGCAGGTTCGCCCGCATCCGGCGGATCATCGCGGCGGTGCCGCCCAGCCCGATCACCAGGGTCGGCACCACCAGATGCGCCAGCAGCGAGCGGATCTTGGGCCAGTCCCAGGGCTGGTTGGTCAGCGCCGAATCGTAAAGGCCGCCGATCGACAGGCCGAACCAGCGGTTGGCGTAGAACAGCAGGATCAGCGCCAGCAGGAACCCCGGCACGGCGAGCCCGACATAGCCGAGCAGCGTCACCACCGCGTCCCCGACTGTGTGCCGGTGGGTGGCGGAATAGATCGCCGCCGGGATCGCGACCACGTGAACGAAGACCACCGCGGTCAGGTTGATCAGCAGGGTCAGCCACAGGGCGTCGCCGACCACGTCCGCCACCGGCTTGTCGTACTCGAACGACCAGCCCCAATCGCCCTGGAGCAGCCCCGAGAACCCGACCGGTCCCGGCATCAGGCCGATCCACATCAGGTATTGCTCCCAGACCGGCCGATCGAGCCCGTATTGGCGGATCAGCAACTCGGCCTTGGCCACGGAGCCCGCTTCGCCGGTGGCGCGCAGCTCCATGATCCGGTTGGTCAGGTAGTCGCCCGGCGGCAGCTTGATGATGAGGAACACCAAGGCGGAGATGACGAGCAGCGTCACCGCCATGGTGACGATGCGGCGGAGGATCTGGATGATCACCGGACCTCCGCGCGCGTGTCGGCGCCCTTGTCCCAGAACACCTCGTCGAGGCGCTGCACGCCGATCAGGGCCGTGGGATCCCAGGCGTACAGGGCGCGCCCGGGCAGGTTGGCGAGGCGGTCGGCCGCGACCACGGGCTGGAGCGCGCCCGCCACCGTGCCGATCACCCAGGTGTTCTGCGCGTGGTTCATCAGCATCTCGCGCCAAATCGCGGCCTGCCGCTCGGCGTCGTCCGTGTGGCGCCATTCCCGGTCGAGGTCGAGCAGGTGCTGGACCTCCGGGACGTCGCAGGCCTCGCCGGACTTGCCCCGGCTCTCGACGTCGGCGCTCCAGAGCGGCCAGGCATAGTGCTCGGGCTGGGCCGGGCTCAGCTCGGTCGGCGGCATGATCGCGGTCGGCACCGCGAGGTCGAGGCCTTGAGCTGCGACCATCACGGTCATGCCGCCGATCGAGCGGCGGTGCAGGTTGGTCCGCTCCTGCGGCTTGGTCACGAGGCGGATGCCGACCTCGCGCCAGAACTCGGTGATGAGCAGGAGCGCGTCCAGCACCATCTCGGCCTCGCCGTCGCTGTCGACCACGACCTCCATGGCGCGCCCGTCCGGCATCAGGCGGATGCCGGAGCCGTCGCGGCCGGTGAGCCCGATCGCGTCGAGCAGGCGTGCGGCCCCGGCCGGGTCGTAGCCGGCGTGGAGCGTGCGCAGCTCCGGCGTGTAGAGCGGGCTGTCGGCCACGATCGTGTCGTTGCCCTCGGTGCCCAGCCCGAACAGCAGCGTGTTGTTGAGCGTCCGCCGGTCGATGGCGAGCGACAGGGCCTGCCGGTAGCGCACGTCCCGGTTCAGCGCCCGCCAGCCGGGATCCCGGGTGGTGAGGTTCGGGTAGAGCGCGATCTCGGAGCCGCGGGCCACCGGCCACAGGTTGGTGCGGTAGCCGTGGGCCTTCTCGCCCTCCTTGAGGCTCGGGATATCCGGCATCGACAGGCCGCGGAACATCAGGTCGGCCTCGCCGGCATTGGTCTTGGCGACCAGCAGTCCCTGCGAGGCGACGTCCATCACGATCGCGTCGACGTACGGAAGCTGGGTCCCCGCGGTGTCGACCCGGTGGTAGCTGCGGTTGCGCTCGAACCGGAAGCGCGTGGCCGGCGAGCGGGTCCGCGGCACCCAACCCTGGAGGGTCGGGCAATCCGGGTTGTTCAGCTCGTAATTGTCGTCGAGGCGGTTGTGCAGGGCCGCCCAGCCGCGCAGCTTCAGCGCCTTGGCCTTCGCGTCGGCCGCCTCCTTGCCGAGGTAGCGGGCGTGGACGGTCTTGAGGTAGTGCGCCGGCCGGTAGATCAGCGGATCGCGCGGCGCCGCGAGCGCCGGCAGGAACATCGGGTTCGGCCGGTCCCAGCTGAAGCGGATCGTCACCGGGTCGAGGAATTCGACCTTCGGGAGCTTGCCGTCCACGAGGAAGAACACCGGCGGCCCCTCGGGGCTCAGGGCTTTCTCGTTGGCGACGTCCTCCCAGTAGTAGCGGAAATCCTCACTGGTGAACGGATGCCCGTCCGACCAGCGGTGGCCCTGGCGCAGCGTGAAGGTGAACACCCCGCCCTCCACGTCGATCCGCTCCAGCAGGTCGGGCCGCAGCTGCAGGGCGGCATCGTAGCCGACGAGCCGCGTGTAGCCGTAGACCGAGAGGTAGCGGACGTCCCGGGCCTTCGCGATGAGCGTCCGGATCGTCCCGCCGGCGGTGCCGGTGCGGCGGCCCCGGGCGGCGAGGTCGATCACGAAGGGTTTTTCGGGCGGGGCTGGGGCGTCGGCTGGCGGGCTTTCGGCGAATGCCTTGCCCGGGCGGTAGAGCAGGGCCGCGGCACCGAGACCGGCGATCAGCGCGCGGCGGGAGACGCCGGTTCCCCCCGCAAAGCCGCGATCGGTTTCGCGTGCCGGTTGGAGAAGGCCGCGACCGCCCCCCTCTCCCGTGCCGGAGAAGGGGCCCGCGCCCCGTTCGGGCACGCCAGAGTTCAGTCGGCCAGGGAGGCCCCCGCGGGTGTCGAAAGCGCTCACAACCCGCCCCCCGCCACCGGATGTAGCGCCACGTAGGTCAGCCGCGCCGGCGAGTACCCCGTGGCCCGGTGCAGGTCGTCGAAGGCATGCGCGCGGGCGATCAGCCGGCCGGCCTTGCGCACCAGCGGATCGTTGGCCGGCTGCTCGAACGGGCGGCCGTTGCGGGTCCAGCGGATCGGCTCGGAGCCGGGGTCCGGGCTGGTGATCATCGCGATGGTCGGGTGCGCGGGGCCGCCATGAGCGTGGATCCGGTGGCCGGCGGCGTCGTCGTCGAACAACAGCCGGGTCAGGCCGCGGGATTGCGCCTCCACGACCCGGCGTCCCTGGGCGACGTGGTCGTCGAAGAACGCCACCGTGACGGCGGGATCGATGCCGGACCAGTCCACCGTGGACCAGTCGGCGGTGCTGTAGCGTGCCTGCGGATCGCGGTACTGCAGCCCGGACAGGTTCGGGTCGTGACAGAAGATCCGGGCACCGGGCCGCGCCATGCGGATGACCCAGGTGGTGAGCCCGCGGAACACCCCGGATTCGATGACGACATCCGGCTTCAGCGCCCGCATCGTCACGTAGAGCTGGAGCGCGCCGTTGAAGCCGCTGCCGCCCCGGCGCTGCCGGACGGGGGCGGTGGGGATCAGGGACCAGAACTCCCGGACCCAGTCCAGGAGATCGCCGTCCGACGCGAGGCCGGCGGCGGAAAAATCCCGCTCGAGGATCGCGGCGGCCGATTCGAGCAGGATCGTCACCTCGCGCGGCGAGGTCGGGCGGTGGCTCCAGTCGGGAGCGGCCGGGACGAGGTCGTAGCCGAGGCGGTCGAACAGCGGCGCCAGCACCTTGCGGCGCAGCCGTTCGAGCATCACGGGCGGGCGGCCCTGCATCACGCGGCCTCCGCGTCCTGGGCGGCGCCGAACCGGACCCGGTGGCCTGCCTCGATCACCCGCATCGCGCCGGCCTCGTCGGGGCCGAGCCGGTAGGGTTCCGCCCAGCGGGTCGGGTCGTTCTGGTCGCCGGTGATCGCGGCGAAGTCGAGCGGGCGGTCGAGGCTCGGGTCGGGCACGGCGGCGAGCAGCGCCCGGGTGTAGGGATGGACCGGGCGGCGGAACAGGGCGGCGCGGGGCGCCTCCTCGACGATCCGGCCCCGGCACATCACGCTGATCGTATCCGCCATGTAGTCGATCACTGCCAGGTTGTGGGAGACGATCAGGTAGGACAGCCCGAGGGCCGCTTGCAAATCCTTGAGCAGGTTCAGGATCTGCGCCTGCACCGAGACGTCCAGCGCCGAGACCGGCTCGTCCAGCACCAGAAGGCTCGGCCGCGGCGCCAGGGCGCGGGCGATGCCGATCCGCTGGCGCTGCCCGCCCGAGAAGGCGTGCGGGTAGCGGCCCAGGCCGCTGGCCTCCAGGCCGACCATCGCCATCAGCTCCCGGCAGCGCGCGCGCCGCTCGGCGGCGGGCACGCCGTGGATCTCCATGGGCTCGGACAGGATCTGCCGCACGGTCATGCGCGGATCGAGCGATGCGTAGGGATCCTGGAACACGAACTGGACCGTGCGCCGGTAGGCGAACAGCGCGTCGCCGGACAGGGCATGGACGTCCCGCGGACCACCCCCGTCATCGAACAGGATCTTGCCGGAATCGGGCGGCAGTGCCCGCATGATCATCTTCGAGACCGTGGTCTTGCCGGACCCGGATTCACCGACCAGCCCCAGGGTCTCGCCGGCCGCGAGGCTCAGCGACACGTCGGAGACGGCGCGGACGATCCGGGGCTTCTGCCACAGGCGTCCGGCCCGCAGGGTAAAGCTCTTGCTGACGCCCTCGACCCGCAGCAGCGGACCGGCGGGCTTCACCGGCGTCCGCACCGGCGGGATCTCGGCGCGTGCCGGGCGAATCGGGGTCAGGCGCTCGCCCGGCGCCATGTCGAACCGCGGCACGGCTTGGAGCAGCGCGCGAAGGTAGGCGTGACCGGGGTTGCGCATCACGGTCTCGCGCGGGCCGGCCTCGACCAGGCGGCCGCGGTACAGCACGGCGACGTCGTGTGCGATGTTGGCGACCACCCCGAGATCGTGGGTGATCAGCAGGATCGCCATGCCGGTCTCGTCCTGGAGCCGGGCGAGCAGGGCGAGGATCTGCGCCTGAGTGGTGACGTCGAGCGCCGTGGTCGGCTCGTCGGCGACCAGGAGGGCGGGCTTGAGGATCAGCGCCATGGCGATCATGGCGCGCTGGCGGAGGCCGCCGGACAGCTCGAACGGGTAGGTCCTCAAGGCGCGCTTCGGGTCCGGAAAGCCGACCCGGGCCAGGGCTTCCTGCGTGCGCACATCGGCCTCCCGGCGGTCCGCGCCGGTGTGGATGCGCAGGGCTTCGCCGATCTGGTCGCCGATCGTGTGGAGCGGCGACAGGCAGGTCATCGGCTCCTGGAAGATCATGGCGATCCGCTGCCCGCGGATCGCCCGCATCGCCGAGCCCTCGGTGTCCAGCCGGGCGATGTCGATCTCCGCCGGCCCGTCGCGGAACAGGATCTGTCCGCCGGCGATCGCGGCCGATCTCGGCAGGATGCCCATGATCGCCTGGGCGGTCACCGACTTGCCGGAGCCGGATTCGCCGACCAGCGCCAGGGTGCGCCCGCGCATCACGTCGAGCGACAGGCCGTGCAGCGCCGCGAACGGTCCCGTCTCCGTGCGGAAGGTGACCGCGAGGTCGCGGATGGACAACAGCGGGCTCAACCTGTCCTCGCAGCGGGTGAGACCGGAAGATTAGATGCCGCAGCGCCGGTTTCCACCATGGCACCGGAAAATAGGCTTTGGGGATCGAGACATGTCACGGCCGGATGGTCGCGGAGGACCGCGAGCAGGTCGGCCACGAAGGCCCAGATCGCTGCGTCGTGGACGCGGTGGTGGGTAAGCAGGCCGACCGGGCGGGACGGATCGCGGGCGATGCCGGCCGCGAGGTCGTGCAGCAGCGTGACGGGGTCGCGCACCGAGCGGGTGCCGCGCCAATCGATGGGGTCGAGGGTGGCGTCGGCCCGGACGAGCCCCGGGATCGCCGGTCCGGGCACCGCCGACAGCCCGCGATAGCCGAGTCCCGGCAGGGCGGCGGCCAGGTCCGGGGCGAACCGGTTCCAGGGCGGCACGAAGACCGGCAGCAGCTGCGCCTCGGCCAGGCGCGCGCGGGCTATCCGCAACCCGGCCGCGGCATCCGCCACGAGCGCGTCGAGCGGACGGTGCGGGCCGAACTCGGCGGCCTTCTCACCCGGCGGGGCGTGATCGTGGTGGGCCAGTCCGTGCACGGCGACGCTCACGGACTTTGCCACGGCGAGCCGTTCTCCGAGGGACGGCTCGATGCCACTCGGGATCGCGGCGAGCAGGAGCGGCACGCCGTGCGCTTCAGCGAGGGCGATCAGCCGGTCCAGGGCAGGGGACGCCGCCACGGCATCGTCGTCCCGCCACCAGAACCGCACACCCCGGCCGCCTGCCGCGGCTTCGTCGAGGGCGTTTCGGAGGGCGACGAAGCCCAACCGGGCGCTCTCCCTCCCCCCATTGCGGGCTACGACGTTCAAACCTCGGCTCTCAAAGGGCGCGACGAAACCCTCCTCCCGTGCAGGAGGGGGGACCGGCGCCTGACCGAGCACCTCCGGCCGCCCGTGGAGCCTGAACAAATCTTCGACGATCGCGACCGTCCGCGCCGTCCCGCCGAGATCGATCCCGTGCGGCCCCGGCGGCGTGGCTCGGCGCTGAGCATCCATCGCGCGCAGCAGCGATTCCGCGGTCAACTCGGATTCCGGCAGGACCCGGCCCAGCCCGCGCCCTGCGAGGCATTCCGCGCGCAGCCGCTGCTCGGTCTCGCCGCCGGCCTCGAACGGCACCAGCACCGCCGGGGTCGCGGTCGCCAGGAGGTCGAGGGCGGTGTTGTAGCCGCACTGGCTCACCGACAGGGCCGACCCGGCGAGCAGGCTCCGGTAATCGGGCCGGGCGCGCCCGATCGTGCCCTCGGGCAAGCCATGGGCGATCGCGGCGAGTTCGGGGTCCGGCACGCCGTGCCCCGCCAGGATCCGCCAGCCGAGCGACGGGCGCATCCGGGCCGCGTCCGCGGCGGCTCGTAGGAGCCCGAGACCCGCCGGCCCGGACCCGGCCGCCACCAGCACGCCCGCGCGGGTCGCCGCCGGCACGGCCGGGGACCCCTCGTCCACGTAGCCGGTGTAGCGGATCTTGCCCGCGGTTCCGGCATCGAGCGGCCAGGAGGCGTCGAGCGGCACGAGCGCCGGGTCGCCGTGGACCAGCACGGCATCGTAGAGCCGCGCGACCCTGTCATGCGCCTCGCCGATGCGCTCCGGCTTCGCGGAGGCGACCAGGATGTCGCGCAGGGAGGCCAGCACCAGCGGGCGCAGCCGACGCACCTGCGCCGCCTCCACCAGCGCCAGGAACTCGGCGGCCAAGGCCCGACGGCCGAACGGGAACAGCTCGGTGATGACGGCGTCGGGGGCGAAATCCACCAGCGCGTCCAGCATCAGGGCGCGGCGGCGCGCGAACAGGGCTGGATCGGCCGGGCTGCCGTCCGGTCCCAGGGGCCGGGCGAAGTCGGTGCCGGCGACGCGGAGCGGCGGCAGCTGCACCAGGCGGACATCGCTGAGCCGCACCATCGGCGCCGGGACGCCGCCCGAGACCAGCAGGGCGTCGTGGCCAGAGGCCACGAAGGCGCGCCCCAGCGCGGCGGCGCGGGTGAGATGCCCGGCGCCGAGGAGATGCGTGACCGCGATCAGGACCCGCACGCGGCCATATCCGGTTCGCGGACCTTCACCGGCGCGGCGAGGCCCGCGGAGGTGCACAGGGCCTCCGCGATCAGGTCGATGGCGGCGTCTTCGGAGAAGTCCTGAACCAGCCGCACCCGGGCGGCGGCGCCGAGCCGGAGCCGCAGGGCCGGGTCGGCGGAAAGCCGCGCCAGGGCCGCCGACAGCGCCGCCGGGTCGCCCGGGGGGACCAGGACGGCGTGGCTGCCGTCGGTCAGAAATTCCGGCGTGCCCGCGAAGGCGGTGGCCAGGATCGGCAGCGCCTGGCTCGCGGCCTCCATCAGCACGTTCGGCAGCCCGTCCCGGTCGCCGCCGGGGGCGGGCTTGGTCGGCAGCACGAACAGGTCGGCCGCGCGCATCGCCGCGATCACGGCGGGCTGCGCCTGGGCGCCCCGGAAGGCGACTCTGTCCGGGAGCCCGAGCGCGCGGATCCGGGCTTCGAGCGCGCCACGCAGGTCGCCGCCGCCGATCAGGTCGAGGTGCCAGTGCAGGCCCGGGGGCAGGGCCGCCAGCGCGTCGATCAGGTCGTCGTGGCCCTTCTTGGCGACCAGCCGGCCGACGCTGAGCAGCCGCAGGGGTGCCGCCGGGTCGGTCCCGTCGCGGGGCTCCCGCGCCGGCGGCGGGGCGGGAAAGCGCGATAGGTCGAGGCCGTGATAGGCCAGCCGCGTCCGGCCCGGCGCCAGCGCGTCGAGGCGGCCGAGCCCGTCGCGGGTGCAGGTCACCCCCCAGGCCGCGTCGGAGAGTTTTTCGGTGAGGTCCCAGGCCGGCGTGGTCCAGATGTCCTTGGCGTGGGCGGAGAAGCTCCAGCGCCGCCCGGTCAGCAGCGCGGCGTAACGGGCGACGCTCGCCGGCGTGTGCAGGAAGTGCACGTGGATGTGGCCGACCTCTGCCGGCAGCTCCCGCGCGAGAACCAGCGCCTGCCCGAGCCGGCGCAGGCGCGAGGCCGATGGGTCGCGGACAAGGTCCCGGGCGAACAGGGCGAGCAGGGCCGGGAGGCGCCGCCGCGTCAGGGCCGAGCCGAGACCGCGCAACACCCGCAGGGGCGCGTCGCGCAGATATTCGGGCAGGTAGGTGGCCGGCGCCCGGATTGCCGCGTGCATCGGGTGGCGGGCCCGGTCGGTGGGCCGGCGCAGGGACCAGATCTCCAGGGACAGGCCACGCCGCTCCAGTGCCAGCAGCTCCTGGGCGATAAAGGTCTCGGAGAGCCGCGGGTAGCCCTTGAGCACCACCGCGATGCGCGTCTCGGTCACGAATAGGCCCGCGCGCGGGTCCGCAGCGCGCCCGGCGCGGCCAGGGCCCGGACCCGGCGCGCGACCGCGTCGAGCCCGTCGAGCAGGCCCGGGACCAGCACCCGCGACGGCTCGCTCTGGTCCGGCAGGGCGCGCAACGCGGCGGCCATCCGCTTGGGGGCGCGGCCGTCGGCCTCCAGCAGGACCCGGGCGAGGCCGAGCTGCTCGGCCGCCAGCGCGCGGATCGCCTGCTCCCGGCGAGGCTCGGTCCGGGGCACCAGGATCGCCCGCAGGTCGAAGGACAGGATCTCGCAGAAGGTGTTGTAGCCGCCCATCGCGACGACCCCGGCGGCCTTGCGCATCAGGAACTCGATCTGGCTGTCGAAGGTGATCGCCGCGATCCGGCCCCCGAGCCGGTCGATACGGGCCGTGAAGCCGCCCCGGGTCGAATCGTCGAGGAACGGACCGAACGCGATCAGCGAGGGCAGGGGGATGCCGGGATCGGCCTCGTAGGCCGCGATCACCCAGTCGATCAGCGCCGCGCCGTCGCCGCCGCCGCCGGGCGTGACCAGCACGAACGGCGCGCGGGCGACGGCCGGCTCCTCGCGGCCGGCCTGCATCGCAGGGACCTCCCGGCGGAGATAGCCGGTATAGATCAGCCGTTCGGCGATCCGCGCGGCCATCTCGGGGTCCATCGGCAGGGCCGCCAGGGGCTCGTGGATCCGGCTGAGGCCGTAGACCCAGATCTCGTCGTAGAACCGGGCCATGATTTCGGCAGCGCCCTTGCGCTCCCATTCGGGCACGAGGCGGTCGGCGTCGTCGAGCACGTCGCGCAGGCCGAGCACCAGGCGCGTGCCCCGGCCCGCGGCGCGCTCCAGCACCGGCATCAGTTCGCCGTGGAAGCCCGCGGGTTCCTTGTCCACCAGGATCAGGTCCGGCTCGAAGCTCGCGTCGGTCCGGCCGATGATCGCGGTGCGCTGCGCCACGGTGCTGGCGAGCGGCGTGGTGCCGTCGAGGCTCGCGTATCCGCCGTCGGAGAACTTCGTCACCGGGGGCAGCCGCACGGTGTAGACGCCGGGCGCGAACGCGTAGCAATCCACCACCGGGGAGCCCGAGATGATCATGGCCCGCGCACCGGGGCTGCTGGCCACGATGGCGTTGGCGATCGCCCGCGAGCGCCGCAGGTGGCCGAGCCCGAACGTGTCGTGGCTGTAGATCAGGATCCGGGGGGCGGGGGAGGCCTCGTCCGCTCGCATCGTCATCGCCGCCCCCGTTGACGGCGCGAATGTCGCAGCCGCGCTCGTCTCGCACAAGCCGCCGCGTTCGGCAAACCCCGCCGTTAACGGCGCCGGAACCGCCGTCGCCTAGAAGTGGCTCCCAGTCCTTGAAGCAACGCGCTCGCTTACGCCGAACCGGTCTCTACGTCGGCGGCTCGCGCTCCAGCACCCTGCCGAAGGCCGCCATGTCCGCGCCCATCCCGATCGAAGCGCCGGCGTCGCGGTTCGCGGCGCTCCGGGCCGATCTCAAGGACCTCGTCGGCAGCGACGCGCGGCTCCTCGCCTTCGCCCGGCGGGCCGCCCGGGTGCTGGTGCCGCTGACGCTCCTCATCGTCGCGGTCGTGTTCGGCACCGGCCCGGAGCCGCGCCGCAACTGGTACGGCGACATGCTGGGCAACGATTTCAGCCAGATCTGGGTGGCCGGCCGGTCGGCGCTCGAGGGGCGGGGCGGCGAGCCCTACGATCTCCCGGTCCATCTCGAGAACCTCAAGGCCGCGTTCGGGCCGGATTGCCGGTTCGCTTGGCACTACCCGCCGGTGTTCCTGATTCCCGCCGCCGCCTTCGCGACGCTGGAGCCGCAGCCGGCGTTCTGGCTCTGGACCGCCCTGTCGCTGGCGGTCTTCGCCGGGGCGATGCGGTTCGCCGCCGGCCGGCGCGACGCCGCCTGGATCGCGCTCGCCCATCCGCTGGTGTTCTGCAACCTCACCTACGGACAGAACGGCCTGTTCACGGCCTCGCTCATGACCGTCGGGGCCGTGCTGGTCGACCGCCGCCCCTGGCTCGCGGGCCTGTGCTTCGGCCTGCTGGCCTACAAGCCGCACTTCGCCGCCCTGGCGCCGCTGCTGCTGCTGATCACCGGCCGCGGCACCTGCCTGGCTGCCTGCCTGGGCACGGTACTGGCCCTGTGCCTGGCCGCTTTGGCCCTGTTCGGCACCGCGCCCTGGATCGGTTTCCTGGGGACCCTGTCGGAAACCAACCGCATCATTCTCCAGCAGGCGGCGGCCGGGCTCGAACTCAACGCCAGCGCGTTCGGGGCCGTCCGGCTGCTGGGCGGCCCGATCGCCGCCGCCTGGGCCCTGCAGGCGCTCGTCGCCACCCTGGCGCTCGCCCTCGCGATCCGCGCCTGGACGCTGCCGGCCGCCGCCGACCTCCGGGCCGCCGCCCTGCTCGCCGCCGCGCCGCTGCTCTCGCCCTACCTGCCGGTCTACGACCTCGTCCCGCTGGTCCCGGCGACGCTGCTGCTGGTGCTGGCCGCGCACCGCGCCGGCGGCCTGCGCCGCCACGAGCGCGCGCTCCTGCTGGCGACACCGCTGTTCGCGCTCCTGCGCGAATGCGCCGGGCTGACGGGATTCCCGCTCGGGCTCGCGCTGGGCCTTGCGACCCTGGCCTGCATCGCCGAACGGATCCGCCCGTGGGGATACCCAGGCGGACGGGGACGTGCCCTGGCCTGAGCGGACCGCCGCCAGCACTCGCGCCGTGACCCCGCGCTTGACAGCGACGCGACGTCGTGGCCGGAAGTCTTGCGTTACAGAAACAAAGTCGAACGAAGCCCAAAATTTATCGAAGTCAAAATTTCGACGGATCCGAGTTTATTTCAGCTCATCGATTCTCGGATCGGACTATTGATCTCGCGCTGAGCTCATAGGGCGAATCGCTATGTTCTCAGCCTTCTTTCGATCCGTAGCCAGTTCTTACCACTCCCACGCGGGGGCGGCGAAATCCGCCACGCCGACCAGCTCGGATCGATACGCCAGGGCGACAGCCACGCGTGCGTCCACCGCGGGGAACGCGGGCCAGACATCCGCCTCACAGGTCGCCGTCGACGCCCGGAAATTCCTGGATGCCGGCTATCTGAAACTTGGCAAGGTCGCCGATGCCGGCACCTCGGACCAGGATTGGCACGGCGCGATCCGCATCCAGGTTCTCGACCGCCGGGCCCTCTACGCCATCGCCACCGATCACGGCGGCCTATTCTCCGCCACGGAGGCGAAGGCGGCCAAAGACGAGGTAACGTCGATCGAGGCGCGTGCGTCCAAGGCTGCCAATCCCCGCGGTACCGATCAAATGGCTGCCGCCAGGGCGACGGTCACCGTCCTGGACGGAGCCGGCCCGGAGGAGATGGCCTCCCTCGACTGGGCGCAGAAGCGCGCTGCGGCGCAGGTCCGGTATCAGGGCCTCGCGACGGCGCTGCACACGGGCCGCGCGGCGTCAGGCGTCGAGACCGGCAATCGCGTGGTCGATCACTTCGTCAAAGCCTGGGGCGAGTTCGAGAAGGCGAAGGCCTACGCACACGACGGCGCATCGGTCCATGTCGAGGGCATGCCGTCCTGGTCGAAGGGCATCTCGCTCTGGACAAGCCTCCACGCGCCGCAGGCGAAGGCTTTGGGTCGGTTGTAGCGGGGGAACAACCGGCGAGACGGGTCGACCGTGCGGTTCTCATCGATGGGCCGGTCCAACGGAGAGAGATTCCGACCCTCTCCCGCAACCCTATAGGTTCGAGATTCTTACGGACGACGCGGCGCTCCCCGCAAGGTCCGTCCGGGGGCGAGCCGGGAGGGCACGTCCCCCGACGGTTCGGGGTCGATGCCGGAACGCGACGTAGCCGCTCTCCCATACGGGCTCCGGGACATACAGGTCGGACGAGGCATCTCCCGAGGATCGATACCTGATACGGAATAACCCAGACCGTCATTCCAGGGCGCCGCAGGCGAGCCCGGAATCCAGAAACATCTTTTGTGCAAGGACTTGGCGCGTCGACGGTTCTGAGTCCCGGGCTTCGTTTGGCGGCTTCGGGATGACGTGCCCGTCGAGCCGGCGCCGACCCAGATCCGACGCAGTCCGATCCGGAAAACGTCACCCCTCATGCGGACGGGGCATCCGGAAGGGCAGCATCAGCCGCACCAGCGGGTTGCGGAAGCGGTCGAGGGAGAGGCTCTCGTGCACCGCCCGCACGGGCTCGCCGCCGAGCGTGGAGGCCAGCAGGGAGCGGGAATAGAACGGCGTGTCCTCGAAGGTGGTGAGCACCCGGGACCGGCCGTCGTCGCTGCGGGTGTCCCGGGGCATCCGCCAGAACCCGGTGGCCGGAAGCGCCGCGGCGAGCGGCGGGCGGATCTCGCGGCGGCTGCCGTCATGGTCGAAGCGCAGCGACAGGTTCTGGCCGCCGCCGCCGCGGTGGCGCACGTCGTACAGGATCGCCGCCCCGTCCGGCAGGTCGGCCCGGCACCAGGTCCAGCGGGTGAAGGCCGATTCCAGGGGCTCGTCGCCATCGTTGGTGTCGAAATAGCCGCTGCCGGTCCAGCGCAGGCCTGGCCGGTCGAAGGCGACCTCGACCCGCGAGGACGGTGCCATCGGCCACCAGCGGTGGCGCCCGCCCGGATCGAGGTGGAACGGCCCGGGGGTGAAGCCCCGCGGCTCCAGGCGCACCGTGCCGCGGATGCGGTGGGGCAGGGGAGCGCCGCGTTCGTCGATCCGGACCGTCAGGGCGGTGCCGTCCCATTCCATCGCGCTGGGGCCGATGGCGATGTGGTGGCGGCTGCGCGACAGGCTCCCGGCGCCGCGCTCGGTCATGGCGAAGCGGCTGCGGTCGCCGTACAGCACCACGTTCATGGCGCAATGCGCGAACGGGTTCTTGTCGGCACTCCAGGCGTAGTAGGGCGAGAACACGCTGCCGATGAACGCGATGATCGTCAGCCCCTGGCGGCCGTCGTCGCTCACCGCATCGACGTACCACCACGCGTAGCCGTTTTGCGTGACCGGGCCGTCGAATCGCGGTCCTGCAGGATCGCCGCCGCCGCCAGCCGGCCCGATTGCGCCGCCATCGGCACGCCCGGGCCGGGATGGATCGTGCCCCCCGCGAGGTACAGGCCCGGCAACGCCGTCCGGGCGCCCGCCCGCTTGAAGGTCGAGGCCCAGCCCTGCGGCGCCCGGCCGTAGAGCGCCCCCGCGCTCCCGGGAAACCGGCTCTCGAACCCGGCCGGGCTCGTCACCACCGGGGGCAGGGTGTCCGCGAAGGTCAGCCCGCAGGCCTCCAGCCGGCGGTTCAGATTCGTCTCGCATCGGGCGATCTCCGAGGGCGTCAGCGGGCGCTCGCGGCCGTCCGCCGGAGCGTTGACGAGCATCAGCAGGCGTTCCGGCCCGGCGGGCGCGGCGCCCGCCTCGGTCCGGTCCTGCGCGCAGATGTAGATGGTCGGTTCGTCGGGCAGGCGGCGCTGCCGCAGGATCGTGTCGAACTCGGCCCGGTAGTCGTCCGAGAAGAACACGTTGTGGTGGGCCAGCGGAAATCCCCGCGGGACCGCGGCCCGGCACAGGGTGACGGCGGAGAGCGAGCGCTCGGCCGGCGCCAGCCGCTCGCCCATCGGCGCGGCTTCCAGGCCGAACAGCCCGGCGCCGAGCGCCGCCGCGTCGGCGTTGCAGACGATGGTGTCCGCCGGGATCCGCTCGCCGTCGGACATGACCACGCCGGAGACCCGGCCCCCCTCGGTGAGGATCCGGTCCACATGCGCCCCGAATCGGAACGTGGCGCCGCGCTGCGTGGCGAGGTCCGCCACCGCCCCGGCGAGCGCGCTCATGCCGCCGGCCACGGTCCAGACCCCCGCCTGCTCGACATGCGCCACCAGCATCAGGGTCGCGGGCGCGGTGAACGGCGAGGCACCGCAATAGGTGGCGTAGCGCCCGAACAGCTGCAGCATCCGCGGATCGCGGAAGAACGTCCCCAGCGCCGACCACAGCGTCGCGAACGGCTGGATCCGCCAGAGGTCGCCGAGACCCGAGATCCCGACCCTCTGCGCCAGGCCGGTCGGGCTGGTCCGGCCCTCGCGGATGAACGGCCCCTCCAGGGTCCGGTAGACCTCGGCCGAGCGGGCACAGAACCGGCGGTAGCCGTCGGCCTCCCGGGGGCCGGCGAACTCGGCGATCGCCGCCGCCGAGGCGTCCGGATCGGCGAACAGGTCTAGACGCGCGGTTCGCGACCAGGCGTGCCGAGCGAGGAGATGCGCGGGCGTTAACTGCGCGTAGTCCGCGAAGTCTGCGCCGGCTTCGGCGAACAGTTCTTCGAAGATCCACCGCATCGTGAACACGGTCGGACCGGTTTCCACGAAGAGTGGGCCCACTGGAACGTTGGCCATCTTGCCGCCGGGCCGTGCGGCGCGCTCAACCACCGTTACCGATAGGCCGGCATGCGCCAACCGTAAGGCGGCGGCCAGACCGCCGATCCCGGCCCCGATCACGACGACGCGTTCCTGCGCCACGTTCACCCTCGCACTTACGCCACCGATTGGGATTGATCTCGGGTCATCGCAGTGTCAATAAGAAATGACACTTGTCGCTGACAACCGATCATAACACGGGAGGCGCGCCATGGAGTCGGGCCGGCGGATCGAACAGGCGCTGGATCGCGCCGTGGCTTATGCCGAGGCGCCGGGTGCGCCACCCCTGTTGGCCGAGGCGTTGCGCTACGCCGTCTTTCCCGGTGGACACCGTATCCGGCCCCGCCTGTGCCTGTCGGTGGCCCGTGCCTGCGGCGACGACGATCCGTCCGCCTCGGAGGCCGCCGCGGCGGCGATCGAGCTGCTGCACTGCGCCTCGCTGGTCCACGACGACCTGCCCTGCTTCGACGACGCCCCCCTGCGCCGGCAGAAAGCCACCGTCCACATCGCCTTCGGCGAGCCTGTCGCTGTGCTGGCCGGCGATGCCCTGATCGTGCTCGCCTTCGAGACCCTGGCCCGGGCCGCCGGTCCCTATCCGGTGCGGCTCGCCCGCCTCGTCGGCCTCCTCGGGCGCGCCGCCGGCTCTCCCAGCGGCATCGCGGCCGGTCAGGCCTGGGAATCCGAAGCGCATATCAGCCTGAGCGACTACCAGCAGGCCAAGACCGGTGCCCTGTTCGCCGCCGCCACCGTGCTGGGCGCCGCCGCCGCGGGAGCCGATCCGGAACCCTGGCGGCGCCTCGGCGAATGCCTGGGCGAGGCCTACCAGGTCGCCGACGACCTGCGCGACGTCGCCTGCCGCCAGGAGGAGATCGGCAAGCCCGCCGGCCGCGACGCCACCCTCGGCCGTCCCAACGCCGCCGCCCTGCTGGGGACCGACGGCGCCTTGGACCGCCTGTCCCGGCTCACCCGGGAAGCGGTGGCGGCGATCCCGGCCTGCCCGGGCGTGGCCAAACTCACCGCCGAGATCGAGGCGCAGGCGCGGCTGTTCTTGCCCGCGAGCCTGCGCGCGGTGGCGGCCTGACCGCCGGCTCGGTCCCGCGCCCCGGCGCAGCCTTGGCGGCTGCGCCCACGCTCCGAGACCGCTGGCTCGGCATGCGCAACCGCTTGGTGGCGAGCCCACGCTTCCAACGCTGGGCAGCGGGCTTCCCGCTGACCCGGGGCATCGCCCGGAAGAACACACGGGCGCTGTTCGATCTCTGCGCCGGCTTCGTCTACGCCCAGGTGCTGACGGCCTGCGTCCGCCTCGACCTGTTCCGGATCCTGGCCGAGGGACCGCTGGCCCTCGACGTGCTGGCGCTCCGCCTCGATCTCCCGGTCGAGAACGCGCGCCGCCTGCTGCGCGCCGCCGTCTCCCTCGACCTCGTCCGGGCGCTCCCCGACGAGCGCTTCGGCCTCGCCGATCTCGGCGCCGCCCTGACCGGTAATCCCGGTATCGCCGCGATGATCGAGCACCACGCGCTGCTCTACGCCGACCTCGCGGATCCGGTAGCGCTCCTGCGTGGGACGGCGGAGCCGACGAAGCTTGCGCGCTATTGGCCCTACGCCGCCGGCAAGGCCGCCGACGCCGACGCGGTGGCGCCCTATGGCGGTCTGATGGGCTCCTCGCAGGCGCTGATCGCCGACGACGTGCTCGATGCCTGCGATCTGTCCGGGAGCCGGCACCTGATGGATGTCGGCGGCGGCGAGGGCGCTTTCCTGCAGGCCGTCGCGACCCGGCACCCCGGCCTGGCCCTGACCCTGTTCGACCTTCCGGCGGTGTCCGGCCGCGCCTACGATCGGCTCGCGCAGGCGGGCCTGGCCGAGCGGATCGCCTGCCGCGGCGGTAGCTTCCACGACGGCCTACCGTTGGGTGCCGACACGATCTCCCTGGTGCGGATCGTCCACGATCACGACGATGGCCCGGCCCTGGCGCTCCTCGCCGCGGCGCATGCGGCGCTTCCCCCCGGCGGGACCCTGATCCTGGCCGAGCCCATGGCCGGCACGCCCGGCGCCGAACCGGTAGGCGACGCGTATTTCGGCTTCTACCTCCTCGCCATGGGCTCGGGGCGGCCGCGCCGGGCCGAGGAACTCCGGGCGATGCTACGCACGGCTGGTTTCACGAGCTCACGGGAACTTCGGACGCGCCGTCCGCTGCTCACCCGCTTGATCGTCGGGCAGAAAGACGCGCGTTAAAGTAAGAATGACTTGACGCAGCAATGTGTCTATCTAGGATGACACATCGCGGTTCCGCATAAGCGAGAGTCGCACAAACAGCGGGCGGAATATTCCAGTTATGGACGCTCTCGCCGTGATCCTCGAACGTCCGGAGCGCTTGGCGGTCTCTCGCCTGCCCTTGACACCCGCCGGAGCGGCGGACGCGATCATCGCGGTTAGCTGGAGCGGCATCAGCACCGGTACCGAGCGCCTCCTGTGGTCGGGCCGCATGCCGCCGTTCCCCGGCATGGGCTACCCGCTGGTTCCGGGCTACGAGTCTGTCGGTACGGTGGTCGAAGCCGCCGCCGACGCGCCAGTCCGGGTCGGCCAAACCGTCTTCGTTCCGGGTGCCCGCTGCTTCGGCGCCGTCCGCGGCCTGTTCGGTGGCGCCGCCTCCCATCTCGTGGCCCCCGCCTCTCGTCTCGTGACGGTGGATCCGGCTTTGGGTGACCGGGCCTGCCTGATCGCGCTCGCCGCTACGGCCTACCGGGCGCTCGGCGGCCTCGTCGCCGGAGCCACACCGCTGATCGTCGGGCACGGCGTGCTCGGGCGGCTGCTGGCTCGCCTCACCGTCGCCGCCGGCGCGGAGCCGACCGTCTGGGAGATGGACCCGACGCGGCGGGACGGTGCCGCCGGCTACGCGATTTTGGCGCCGGACGAGGATGCCCGGCGCGACTACGCTGTGATCACCGATGTCAGCGGCGACGCATCCGGCCTCGACGGGCTGATCGCCCGCCTCGCCCCCGGCGGCGAGATCGTGCTTGCCGGATTCTACGAGGCGCCGCTGTCCTTCGCGTTCCCGCCCGCTTTCATGCGGGAAGCACGGATCCGGATCTCGGCGGAGTTCCGCGCCGACGATCTCGCCTCGGTGACGGCGCTGATCGAGAGCGGCCGACTGTCCCTCGATGGGCTGATCACCCACCGCGCCCCGGCGGCCAAAGCCCAGGACGCCTACCGCACCGCCTTCGCCGATCCCGCCTGCCTCAAGATGATTCTCGACTGGAGGGACGCCGCGTGAACGTTCAGCTCAACAAGGCCGCCCTCGACCAGGCCACCCAACTCCGCGCCGAGGCGGCGATCGAGCCGGATGCGGTCTCCACCGCGCCGGTGAAGAAAGAGACGCAGATCATCGCGATCTACGGCAAGGGCGGGATTGGCAAGTCGTTCACCCTGGCCAACCTCAGCTACATGATGGCCCAGCAGGGCAAGAAGGTCCTGCTGATCGGCTGCGACCCGAAGAGCGACACTACCTCCCTGCTGTTCGGCGGCAAGGCCTGCCCGACCATCATCGAGACCTCGACGCGTAAGAAGCTGGCCGGCGAGCCGGTCGCTATCGGCGATGTCTGCTTCAAGCGCGACGGCGTCTACGCCATGGAACTCGGCGGCCCCGAGGTCGGGCGCGGCTGCGGTGGCCGGGGCATCATCCACGGCTTCGAACTGCTGGAGAAGCTCGGGTTCCACGAATGGGGCTTCGACTTCGTCCTGCTCGACTTCCTGGGCGACGTCGTCTGTGGCGGCTTCGGCCTGCCGATCGCCCGGGACATGTGCCAGAAGGTGATCGTCGTCGGCTCGAACGATCTGCAATCGCTCTACGTCGCCAACAACGTCTGCTCGGCCGTTGAGTATTTCCGCAAGCTCGGCGGCAATGTCGGCGTCGGCGGTCTGGTGATCAACAAGGACGACGGCACCGGCGAGGCCCAAGCCTTCGCGGACGCCGCTGGCATCCCGGTCCTGGCCTCGATCCCGGCCGACGACGACATCCGCCGCAAGAGCGCGAATTACGAGATCATCGGCCGGCCGGAAAGCCGCTGGGGCAGCCTGTTCTCGGACCTGGCCGCCAACGTCGCGACGGCGGCGCCGCACCGGCCGACTCCGCTCACGCAGGATGGGCTGCTTGGCCTGTTCTCGAGCGACGTGACCGGCCGCGACGTGGTCCTGGTCCCGGCGACCCATGAGGACATGTGCGGCGTCGCCCACGTGACCAAGCCGTCCCTCGAAGTCGTCTACGACGAGGTCTAGGGCATGGCCGTCTCGCTCGACATCGCCGATCTGCGCGCCCGCAAGGCCTCCGCGCCCGTCGACCTCGCCGCCACCCAGGGAGACGGGCTCGGCTGCCACGCCGGCAAGGACGCGATGCGGGCGGCCGCCGAGGCGGCCGGCATGTCGGAGACACTCGCGAAGCTGCGGGAGGATTATCCGCAGGGTCCGCACGACCAGCCGCAGAGTATGTGTCCCGCCTTCGGCTCGCTCCGGGTCGGCCTGCGCATGCGCCGCACCGCCACGATCCTGTCCGGGTCGGCCTGCTGCGTCTACGGATTGACCTTCACGTCGCACTTCTACGGTGCCCGGCGCAGCGTCGGCTACGTGCCGTTCAACTCGGAGACGCTGGTCACCGGCAAGCTGTTCGAGGACATCCGCGATGCGGTGTTCGCCACGGCCAAGCCCGCGGATTACGACGCCGTGGTCGTCATCAACCTCTGCGTGCCCACCGCCTCCGGCGTCCCCCTCCGCCTGTTGCCGAAGGAGATCGACGGCGTCCGGGTGATCGGCATCGACGTCCCGGGCTTCGGGGTTCCGACCCATGCCGAGGCCAAGGATGTGCTCGCGGGCGCGATGCTGAAGGTCGCCCGCACCGAGGCTGAGCAGGGTCCGGTCGCGACCCCGCGCGGCGGCCGGTCGGAGCGCCCGAGCGTGGCGCTGCTCGGCGAGATCTTCCCGGCCGACCCGGTGGTGATCGCCGGGCTATTGGAGCCTCTTGGCCTCGCGGCCGGGCCGGTGGTCCCCACCCGCGAATGGCGCGAACTCTACGCCGCGTTGGATTGCGCCGCGGTCGCCGCGATCCACCCGTTCTACACCGCCTCGATCCGGGAGTTCGAAGCGGCGGGCCGGCCGGTCATCGGCTCCGCGCCGGTCGGTGTCGACGGCACCGCCGACTGGCTCGACAGGATCGGCGAGGCCTGCGGCGTGGCCCGAGCCACCGTCGAGGCGGCCAAGAACCAGCTCCTGCCCGGCATCCGCGGCGCGCTTGCCGCCATGCCGATCAAGGGCCGGATCACGCTCTCGGGCTACGAGGGTTCGGAACTGCTGGTGGCACGGCTCCTCGTCGAGAGCGGGGCCGAGGTGCCGTATGTTGGCACCGCCTGTCCGCGCACGCCGTGGTCCGAGGCCGATCGCGACTGGCTGGAGGCCCGCGGCACCGAAATCCGCTATCGGGCCTCACTCGAGGACGACCTCTACGCCCTCGACGCGCTGAAGCCGGATCTGGTGATCGGCACGACGCCGGTGGTGCAGAAGGCCAAGGAGCGCGGCACGCCCGCCCTCTACTTCACCAACCTGATCTCGGCGCGCCCGCTCATGGGCGCGGCAGGAGCCGGCTCCCTGGCGCGGGTGATCAACGCCGCGCTGGCCAACAAGCCCCGCTTCGATGCCATGCGCGACTTCTTCGAGGGCGTCGGCACCGGCTTTTCCGCCGGCGTCTGGCAGGACACGCCGCAGCGGCGGCAGGGGCCGAAGATCGAAGGCCCGATGAAGCCGATCGGGGAGATGGCGTGATGCTGATCCTCGATCACGACAGGGCCGGGGGCTACTGGGGCGCCGTCTACGTCTTCACGGCGATCAAGGGGCTGCAGGTCGTCATCGACGGCCCGGTCGGCTGCGAGAACCTGCCGGTGACCTCGGTGCTGCATTACACCGACGCGCTGCCGCCGCACGAGCTGCCGATCGTCGTCACCGGCCTCGCCGAGGAAGAACTCGGCCGCCACGGCACGGAGGGCGCGATGAAGCGCGCCCACGCCACCCTCGATCCGGGCCAGCCCAGCGTGGTGGTCACCGGTTCAATCGCCGAGATGATCGGTGGCGGCGTGACCCCCGAGGGCACCGGCCTCCAGCGCTTCCTCCCGCGCACCATCGACGAGGACCAGTGGCAGGCCGCCGACCGCGCCATACGCTGGCTCTGGCAGGAATACGCCGCCAAGAAGTTCGCCAAGAAGGGCATCCCGGCGCGTCCCGAGAAGAAGCCCGGCGAGCGCCCGCGGGTGAACATCATCGGCCCGGCCTACGGCACCTTCAACATGCCCTCCGACCTCGCCGAGATCCGGCGCCTGGTGGAAGGGATCGGGGCCGACGTGAACCTGACTTTCCCGCTGGGTTCGCACCTCGGTGACGTGCCCAAGCTCGTCAACGCCGACGCCAATATCTGTCTCTACCGCGAGTTCGGCCGTCTCCTCTGCGAGGATCTGGAGCGGCCCTACCTGCAGGCACCCATCGGCATTCTATCGACCACCAAGTTCCTGCGCTCGCTCGGCGCGATCCTCGGGCTCGACCCGGAGCCGTTCATCGAGCGCGAGCGCCACACCACGATCAAGCCGGTCTGGGATCTGTGGCGCTCGGTCACGCAGGATTTCTTCGGCACGGCCAGCTTCGGCATCGCCGCAACCGAGACCTACGCCCGCGGCGTCCGGCACTTCCTCGAAGACGAGATGGGCCTGCCCTGCAACTTCGCCTTCAGCCGGTCGGCAGGGCAGAAGCCCGACAACGAGGCCGTGCGAAAGGCCGTCGCGGAGAAGACGCCGCTCGTGCTGTTCGGCTCGTTCAACGAGCGGATGTACCTCGCCGAATGCGGCGCCCGGGCCACCTACATCCCGGCCTCGTTCCCCGGCGCCATCATCCGGCGGCATACCGGCACGCCGTTCATGGGCTACGCCGGGGCGACCTATCTGGTCCAGGAAGTCTGCAACGCGTTGTTCGATACCCTCTTCCACATCCTGCCGCTCGCCCGCGACATGGACAAGGTCGAGGCCACACCGGCCCGCATCCATCGCGAGCTGCCGTGGGACGAGGCGGCGCGCGCCGCCCTCGACGAGCTGGTCGAGGCGCAGCCCGTGCTGGCCCGTATCTCCGCCGCCAAACGCCTTCGCGACGCCGCCGAGCGCGCCGCACGCACCGCTGAATCCACCGCCGTCGCCCCCGCCCACGTGGCGCGCGCGCGCGCAGACCTTGCCGGGGGAATCCCCGCATGAGCCGCCTTTCCGTTCCCCTGAGAGGAGACCTGACGATGCGTACGATGGTCCCGACCGCGCGCCTGCACCAAGAGGCGCTGCAGTTCCGGCTGATCCTGGCCGTGACCTACCCGTGCTTCCTCGCCGCCGCCGCCTTCAACCGCGTCCGGCCGGCCCATGGGGCCTCGCGCCCCGCGTTCGCGCCGGCGCGCCGCTCCGTCTTCGGCGAGGCGCGCGCCATGGCCGTTCAGGCGATCCCCTTTGCCTTCATGGGCTGAACGCCCTGATCGAGACGCTTCCGTCCGGTGACGCGGGGGGAGGTCAAGCCGTGACCGCCTAGAGCACCACGGCAGCACCCGTCGCCCTTCGCAAGGAGTGCGGCCAACACACGGAGGTCTGAACGATGGCCGGTGGACCCGTTGCAACAGAAAGACCGAGCAGCCTGTCCGGGCTGACGGAACCGGAAGCCAAGGAGTTCCACGCGATCTTCCTGACGAGCTTCCTCATCTTCACGGCGATCGCCGTGGTCGCCCACATCCTCGTGTGGATGTGGCGTCCGTGGCTTCCCGGACCGCAAGGCTACGCCTCTCTCGAAGGCGTCACCGATGCGGCCCGCGCCTTCGTCACGATGATCGGCTGAGGAGGATCGCATGCATAAGGTTTGGTTGCTGTTCGATCCGCGGCGCACGCTGGTGGCTCTGTTCACCTTCCTCTTCATCCTGGCGCTGCTGATCCACTTCATCCTGCTCTCGACCGACCGGTTCAACTGGCTGGAAGGTCCGCGGCAGAACAAGGCGGCGAGCAACATCACGCTCGTGCTGCCCAGCATGCCCGCCTGACCCAGGCTGGCCGGGACCGCGGCTCCAAGGGGCCGCGGTCCAAAAAATCCCAAAAAATTGCGGCCGGGCTGAGGAGTGTCCGCCATGGCGATGCTGAGCTTTGAGCGAAAGTACAGGATCCGGGGCGGTACGCTGCTCGGCGGCGACCTGTTCGACTTCTGGGTCGGGCCGTTCTTCGTCGGATTCTTCGGCGTCACCGGGCTGTTCTTCACGGTGCTCGGCACCGCGCTGGTGATCTACGGCGCCGCGATCGGGCCGACCTGGAACGTCTGGCAGATCAACATCGCGCCGCCCGACATCAGTTACGGGCTGAAGCTCGCGCCGCTGAAAGAGGGAGGCCTCTGGCAGATCATCACGTTCTGCGCGCTCGGGTCATTCGTCTCCTGGATGATGCGCGAGGTCGAGATCTGCCGGAAGCTCGGCATCGGCTACCACGTGCCGGCGGCCTTCGGCATGGCGATCTTCGCCTACTTCACCCTCGTCGTGGTCCGGCCGTTCCTGATGGGCGCCTGGGGCTATGGGTTCCCGTACGGCATCCTCAGTCACCTCGATTGGGTGTCGAACACCGGATATCAGTACCTACACTTCCATTATAATCCCGCGCATATGCTGGCCGTGACCTTCTTCTTCACGACCACCTTGGCGCTCGCCATGCACGGCGGCCTCATCCTCTCGGCGACCAACCCGAAGAAGGGCGAGACCGTGAAGACCCCCGAGCATGAGGACACGTTCTTCCGCGACACGATCGGCTACTCGATCGGCACGCTGGGCATCCACCGCCTCGGCCTGTTCCTGGCGTTGTCCGCGGGCTTCTGGAGCGCGGTCTGCATCGTGATCAGCGGGCCGTTCTGGACGCAGGGCTGGCCGCAATGGTGGGGCTGGTGGCTCAACCTGCCGGTCTGGCGCTGAGATTCCCGTCGCCCGCCGAGAATCGGGCGAACCGATACCAATGATCCAGGCCGGCTCCGCATGAACCATGCGGCCCACCGGGGGGAGGGCGGGCGATGACCTATTACCAAAATATTTTCACACAGGTTCAGGTGCGCCCGCTGGAGCCGGAGAACGGCGTCCCGGTGAGTTCGAACGAGCGGGTCGGCAAGCCGTTCAACAGCTACCTGTTCGGCTTGCTGGGCAACAGCCAGGTCGGTCCGATCTACATCGGCTACGTCGCGGCGCTGTCGATGGTCTGCGGGCTGATCGCCTTCGAGATCATCGGGCTGAACATGTGGGCCTCGGTGAACTGGGATCCGGTTCAGTTCGTGCGGCAATTGCCCTGGCTCGCCCTGGAACCGCCACTGCCGAAATACGGGCTCAAGGTCCTGCCGCCGCTCAACGAGGGCGGCTGGTGGCTGATCGCCGGTTTCTTCCTCACCGCCTCGATCCTGCTGTGGTGGGTCCACCTCTACCGCCGGGCGCGGGCGCTCGGGCTGGGCACCCACGTGCCGTGGGCGTTCGCCTCGGCGATCTGGCTCTACCTCGTGCTCGGCTTCATCCGGCCGCTCTTGATGGGCTCCTGGTCCGAGGCGGTGCCGTTCGGGATCTTCCCCCACCTCGATTGGACAGCGGCATTCTCGCTCCGCTACGGCAACCTGTTCTACAACCCGTTCCACATGCTCTCGATCACGTTCCTGTACGGATCGACGCTGCTGTTCGCGATGCATGGGGGCACCATCCTGGCCTGCTCCCGCTACGGTGCCGACCGTGAGATCGACCAGATCGTCGATCGCGGCACCGCCACCGAGCGCGCCGCCCTGTTCTGGCGCTGGACCATGGGTTTCAACGCCACGATGGAATCGATCCACCGCTGGGCCTGGTGGTTCGCGGTGCTGACGACGCTGACCGGCGGGATCGGGATCCTGCTCACAGGCACCGTGGTCGACAACTGGTATCTCTGGGCCGTCAAGCACGGCGTCGCCCCGTCCTATCCGCAGGTCTACGGCCCGATCGTCGACCCCGCCCATCTCGCACCCGGCATGAAGCCGTGAGGAGGCCGTCATGAAGACGATTCTGGCGGTGGTCGGCGGGGCCCTCGCCCTGTTCCTCACCATCGCGATGTTCGGGGGCGCGGGCTGGACCCATCCCCCTATGGCGGCCAAGCAGACCGGCTTCCGCGGCACCGGCATGGACCTGATCCGCACCCGGGCCGGCAACGAGGCGCTCGCGGCGGCCAACGTCGCCCCGGCCCCCGCCGACCCGGCCGAGGCCGGCGGCGACAAGGCCTCGGCGGTCTACGAGAACGTGCAGGTCCTGGGCGATCTCTCGGCCGAGCAGTTCAACCGGCTGATGGTGTCGATCACCGAGTGGGTGGCGCCCCAGCAGGGCTGCACCTACTGCCACAGCACCGAGAACATGGCCTCCGACGAGTTGTACCAGAAGCGGGTCGCCCGTCGGATGCTGCAGATGACCCAGACGATCAATACGTCCTGGAAGGAGAACCACGTCCACGAGGCGGGCGTGACCTGCTACACCTGCCACCGGGGCAATCCGGTTCCGGCCAACATCTGGTTCGACCGTCCCGTCCAGGGCGAGGGCCGGTTCATCCCGCGCAACAACAGCCAGAACATGGCGTCCGCGGAGGTTGGCAACACTTCGCTGCCCTACGACGTCTACCAGGCGTTCTACCAGCACAAGGACACGTCCGAGGACGCGGTGCGGGTCAACGGCACCACGGTGCTGCCCGTGACCAAAGGCAAGCCGATCCAGGACGCGGAGAAGACCTTCGCGATCATGATCAGCATGTCGCAATCGCTCGGCGTGAACTGCACCTTCTGCCACAACACCCGGTCGGTTGCGCAATGGGACACCAGCACGCCCAACCGGGTCCATGCCTGGTATGGCATCCGCATGGTGCGGGACCTGAACCAGGACTTCATGGAACCGCTGACCTCGACCTTCCCGCGCAACAGGCTCGGCGCCATGGGTGACGTGCCGAAAATCAACTGCGCCACCTGCCACAACGGCGCCAACAAGCCGCTCAACGGAGCCAACGTGATCGGCCCCTATCCAGAACTCTCGCATCCGACCATCGAGGCGAGCCTGCCCACCGGCGAGGCGAAGGATCCGATCCCGGGTACCAATACGCCGGCCCTGAAGCCGTCGAAGCCCTGACACGACCGCACGAGGCGCCGGAGACGATCCGGCGCTTCGTCGCGCTCCAGCTACAGGGAACCGCCGCGCTGTAGGGACGTCGATTGTGTACGGCCGAGCTCGGCCCCTGGAGGCGCCCGTGACCATCACCATCTCAAACCTTCAGCCGATCATCGCGATCCTGGCCGGCATCCTGATCCTGATCGCGCCGCGTCTGCTCAATTACATCGTGGCGATCTACCTGATCGTGGTCGGCGTGATTGGTCTCGGCCTGCTGCGCGGCTTCTCGTAAAGCCGGTCTGCACGCGCGATTCCTGACAGACTTCGCTGCGCGTCAGTCGTGCGCGCACAAGCCCGCAATGCGTTCATCTTGCGTTGCGCTGCGGGATGGTCCAACCCGCGCCCATCAGCTCGGCCTGTGCCGGGCATCAGACACGGACGGGTTCGACATGGCGACCGGCAGCGCGAAGTGGGTCTACGCCTTCGGCGACGGCAAGGCGGAGGGCAAGTCGCAGATGCGCGACCTCCTCGGCGGCAAGGGCGCCAACCTGGCCGAGATGTGCAACCTCGGCCTGCCCGTCCCCCCCGGCTTCACCATCACGACCGAGGTCTGCACGTCCTACTACGACAACGGCAAGGCCTATCCGCCGGAGCTGAAGGAGCAGGTCGCCGCCGCGCTGAACCAGATCGGCACCCTCACCGGGCGTAAGTTCGGCGACGCAGCGAACCCCCTGTTGGTCTCGGTCCGCTCCGGCGCCCGCGCTTCGATGCCGGGCATGATGGATACGGTGCTGAACCTCGGCCTCAACGACCAGACCGTGCTGGCGCTGGCCAAGGAGGCCGACGACGAGCGCTTCGCCTACGATTCCTACCGCCGCTTCATCACCATGTATTCGAACGTGGTGCTGGGCGTTGAGCACCACGCCTTCGAGGAGGCGCTGGAGCACTACAAGGAAGGCAAGGGCTACGACCTCGACACGGAGCTCGGCGCCGAGGACTGGAAGACATTGATCCAGACCTACAAGAAGATCGTCCGCGACGAGCACGGCTCCGACTTCCCGCAGGTCGCCGAGGACCAGCTCTGGGGGGCGATCAGCGCGGTGTTCAACTCCTGGATGATCCCGCGGGCCAAGAAGTACCGCGAGCTGAACAGCATCCCGGAAAGCTGGGGCACGGCCGTCAACGTCCAGGCCATGGTGTTCGGCAACATGGGCGACACCTCGGCCACCGGCGTCGCCTTCACGCGCAATCCCTCCACCGGCGAGAAGGCGCTCTACGGCGAGTTCCTGATCAACGCCCAGGGCGAAGACGTGGTCGCGGGCATCCGCACGCCGCAGAACATCACAGAGAAGGCCCGGATCGAGGCCGAGAGCGACAAGCCTTCCATGGAGAAGGCCATGCCCGAGAGCTACGCGGAGCTGACCCGGATCTACGGGATCCTGGAAGCGCATTACCGCGACATGCAGGACATGGAGTTCACCATCGAGAAGGGTAAGCTCTGGATGCTCCAGACCCGCAACGGCAAGCGCACGGCCAAGGCGGCCCTGCGCATCGCCGTGGATCTGGCCGGCGAGGGGCTGATCTCCCGCGAGGAGGCGATCGGCCGGGTCGAGCCCTCCGCCCTCGACCAGCTGCTGCACCCGACGATCGACCCCAAGGCGGACCGCAAGGTCATCGCCTCCGGCCTGCCGGCTTCCCCCGGGGCGGCCACCGGCGAGATCGTGTTCAACTCCGAGGACGCCGAGGCCCTGCGCAAGGCCGAGCGCAAGTGCATCCTCGTGCGCATCGAGACCTCGCCCGAGGACATCCACGGCATGCACGCCGCCGAGGGTATCCTGACCACCCGCGGCGGCATGACCAGCCACGCGGCGGTGGTCGCCCGCGGCATGGGCAAGCCCTGCGTCTCCGGCGTCGGCTCGATCCGGATCGACTACAAGGCCCAGACCATGAAGGTCGGCGACGCCACCCTCAAGGCCGGCGACCGGATCACCATCGATGGCTCCACCGGCCAGGTGATCCAGGGCGAGGTGAAGATGCTGGAGCCCGAGCTGTCGGGCGACTTCGCGACCCTGATGGAATGGGCCGACCAGTTCCGCGGCATGAAGGTGCGGGCCAACGCCGACACGCCGACCGACGCCCGCACCGCGCGGAATTTCGGCGCGGAAGGAATCGGCCTGTGCCGCACCGAGCACATGTTCTTCGAGGGCGACCGCATCATCGCGGTCCGCGAGATGATCCTGGCCGACGACGCCGAGGGCCGCCGGACGGCGCTCGCGAAGATCCTGCCCTATCAGCGCCAGGACTTCGTCGAGCTGTTCACGATCATGTCCGGCCTGCCGGTGACCATCCGCCTGCTCGATCCGCCGCTGCACGAGTTCCTGCCGCATACCGATGCCGAGGTCGCCGAGGTCGTGAAGGCGACCGGCGTATCGGAGGACAAGATCCGCCACAGGATGCGGGAATTGTCCGAGCACAACCCGATGCTCGGCTTCCGCGGCTGCCGCCTGGCGATCGCGTTCCCGGAGATCGCGGAGATGCAGGCCCGTGCGATCTTCGAGGCCGCCGTGCAGGCCGCCGCCGATACCGGCAGCCCCGTCACCCCCGAGGTGATGGTGCCGCTGGTGTTCACCCGCATGGAGTTCGACATCGTGAAGGCGCGGATCGACGCCATGGCCAAGGCGGTGTCCGAGGAGAAGGGCGCCACCCTGGACTACCAGGTCGGCACCATGATCGAGCTGCCGCGGGCGGCACTCAAGGCCGGTGAGATCGCCCAGACCGCCGAGTTCTTCTCGTTCGGCACCAACGACCTGACCCAGACGGCGCTCGGCATCTCCCGCGACGACGCGGCGACCTTCCTGGGTCCCTACACACAGAAGGGGATCCTGGCGGCCGACCCGTTCATCACCATCGACCAGGAGGGCGTGGGCGAGCTGGTCCGCATCGGCGTCGAGCGCGGCCGGGCCACACGTCCGGACATCAAGCTCGGGATCTGCGGCGAGCATGGCGGCGACCCGGCGTCGATCGGCTTCTGCCAGGAGGTTGGGCTCGATTACGTCTCCTGCTCGCCCTACCGGGTGCCGATCGCCCGCCTCGCGGCGGCCCAGGCAGCCCTCGGCAAGGTGCAAGGCAAGGAAGGCTGAGCCGGCTATCCGCGGCCGGTATCGGGGGCGGATAGCCGCCGTCGATACCGGCCGTCAACCAGGACCGATGAAACACTGTTGAAAAAGCGTTTGCGGCTGTTGAACCGGGCCTAGAACGGCACGTTTACTAATTGATCCGGCCGGTCGCGCGTGATGCACATCGCTCCGTGCCGGGCCCAGTGTTAGGCGTCAGAATCACCAGCCATGATTCCCCGCAGCCCACCTTCGCTCTACGTCGACGCCGGCCAGGCGGCTCCCGTCCCGCGGGCGGCCGTGCGGGCCTACGTCGCGACGGTCGCCGGCCTCGGGGCGATCACCACCGCCGTGATGCTGATGATGTCGGTCGCGGCCAATAGCGGCGGCGAGGCCGAGCGTATCGCCGACACGCAGGACGACGGCTACGCCGCGACCCTGGTCTCCGCCCTGGCGATCAACCTCTCGAAGCCGTTGCGCTGAGCTCAGGCTTTTCCACCCATCCCGGTCTCAGCGCGTTCCGGCCGTCGTGCGCGTAGCCGAGCCGGTGAACCGCGCGGCCGTGAGTTCGTCGCCGGGGCTCTTCACGCTGAATTTGGTCGCCACCGGTCCCGGCCTTGCCGCCACGACGGCATCCGGAGCGGCCTCGCGTAGACGGGTGGCCGCGACGCGAACCGGGGCGTTGCGGCTTGCCGGCGCGGTGACCGGACCGGTGGACGCCGCCTCGAACAGGGAGCGCAACTGCGCCTTCGCGTCTGCATCGGCCGCCACCAGGGGGCGCCGCGGGGCCGGCTCGACGGCAGCATCCTTCGCCAGAGCCCGCGTTGCGGTCGGAGCCGACAGGTTGGCCATGCCGCCCGCGAGCGAGGCGAACTGAATAGGACGCGGCGGCGGCAACGGCATGGTGATGGCGGCCGCGGCCACGACGGCGAACCCGGAGGGCCGGCGCGGCGGCAGGGGTGCGAGAATCCCCGCCACGGCCTCGTCGGCGCCCGTAGACGGCTTCTCCACGGTGAGCAGGGCCCGGGCATCGACCGGCGGGCTTACAGCGGTCCTGGCCTGGTCCTGGCGGGTGAGCGTGTTGCGAAGCGTGTCGTCTGCGTTCGGTGCGGCGTAGGCGAGGGCGGCGCGGGTGCCGACCGGATCCTGCGGATCTGCGCTGGCCACCGCGACGACGGGGGCCTGGCGGCCTCTCTTCGCAACGGGTGCCGGCGGCGGTGGCGCGACTGGCTCCGGCGTGGAGGAGCCGCCACCGAACAGGCTCGCCAGGAAGCCGAACAGGCCCGGCCCGTCTTCCTCCTCGCCGCTCGCCATCTGGGTGGTGAGGCCGGCAACGGTGCCGCCGCGCGCCAGGATCTCGGCTTTCGCCTCCTCGTAGCGTGGGAACGGGCGGTTGTCGCTCGCGAGGTGGACGGTCTTGCCGTCCGGGAACAGACGGGCGAGCTGGTCGTGGGTCATGCGCGGCCACATCCGCACGGAGCCGACGTCGAGATGGACGAAGGGCGTGCCGGCATGCGGATACCAGCCGACGCCGCCGCGCTGCATCTGCAGCCCGACTTCTCGAATCCGGTCGATCGAGACTTCAGGCAGGTAGAAGTCCATCGCCTTGCCGAGCATGTGCTGGCTGAACTCGGCGACCATCCGGGAGCGGCGGCGCAGCATCGCGTTGGTGCCGGGCGAGCGATAGGCCGAGACGACGTGGATCGGCTGGGTCGCGCCGACCTGCCGGTAGGCCTCCCAGACCGTGTCGAACAGGCGCGGGTCCATCTTGATCGGCTCGTTGACGCGCCAATCGCGCAGGAGCCAGTTCATTTGCTCAAGGGCCGCGCGGTCGTACCGGCCATCGCGCTTGAACGTGATGGTCGCGCTCTCCTTGGTATGCGTGTGGTAGATCGTGAGCGTGCGGGTATCGCCGTTGGCCACCGCGTTCTCGGTCTCGACCGTTCCGGCGATCAAGCCGAGGGCCGTGCCGCACAAGGCGAGGACGAGGTGTCGGGCGGTTCTGCGAAGGCTCGGCACGGTGGTCCTGATCCTCTCCCGAACCCGCATAGGGTGCTCGGCGGATGTCTGGTCGCGGCGGCTGGCCGGTGACGGCCGACATCGCTTCCCTTCGCCGAGTCTGCGATGGGAACGGCTAAGGCTGGACCGTGGCGAAATCGTGCCCGGCTGTGCGGCCGCGCACCTGTGAGTTGAAGGCGCGGTTCGGTGGCGCGCCTACCACCAGCCCCGCGACACAGGCGCGGGGGCGGGCGTCCACAGCCCGGGCTCCCCGTATTCCGGCGCACCGTCCGCGCGGGCGGCCCGGCGCACGCTCCGACGCGGCGAATCATAGTCGTCGTAACGGTCGCTGGGCTGAACGTCGGAGTAGCGGCGGGCGCGCGCGGCCTCACGGCGCGGGGCCGAATGGGCCTGGGCCACCGGCGCGGCCTCGGGCTTCCTGCGCGCCTTCTCCTCCGGGAGCTTGGCGATCGCCGGTCCGCCGCCACCGGGCAGGCCGAGCGCGGCGCGCATCGGCGCGTCGTACCCGTAGAGATCGGGGAGGGTGCGGAACGTGCCGCCGTCGTCCACGTAGGCGGTGAAGTAGGCCAGATGCACCGGCAGCTTCGCGGGCAGCCGGATCGTGCGCTCGCCCTTGCCGATCAGCTTCTTGAGCCGCGCCTCGGACCAGTCCGGCAGCACGGCGTCGGCCAAGCGGAAGGGGTCGTCGACGCGGACGCAGCCATGGCTGAAATCACGCTTCGCCGCGGAGAACAGCGACCGGTTCGGCGTGTCGTGCAGGTAGACCGCGTGCTGGTTCGGGAACATGAACTTGATGAAGCCGAGCGCGTTGCGCTCGCCCGGGGGCTGACGCAGCGAGATGTGGCCGCCGTGGCGCACCACCTCGTATCCGCCCCAGGTCTTGCCGCCGTAGCCCGCGAGCTTCGGCGCCATGGTCTTCAGGATCGAGGGCGGCACGTACCACGACGGGTTCACCACCGCGTATTCCATCAATCCGGAAAAGAGCGGCGTGCGCGATTCCGGCTTGCCCACGATCACGCGGGCCTCGTCGCGCAGGCTGCCGCCCCGATAGGCACGCAGGCGGTATTCCGGGATGTTGACCAGGATGTAGTCGGGGCCGAGGTCGCCCGGCAGCCAGCGCCAACGCTCCATGTTGACGATCACCTCGGCCTCGCCGCCGCTCGCGCGAGCAGGCCGGCCGGCATCGGCGAGCGACAGGACGGTCTGCACGTTCAGCACGCCGTTCCCCGGCAGGCCGCGTCCGCGCTGGAACTTCGCCACCGCATCGGCCACCGCGGCATCATACTCCTCCGGCTCGCCCGGCGCCCGGTCGAGCGTCCCGGGCGGGCGCGTCTCGAGACCGAAATAGGTACGCAGCAGCGGCACGCGCGGATCCCGCATGCCGGTTTTGAGGGCCGGGCCCGGGGGCAGGCGCAACGGCTTCACAGCCGTGGGGGCCGGCCCGCGCAGCATGGCGAGTCGTGTCTTGAGAGCCTGATAGCCGGCCGTGGAGGGATTGTACGCCTCAAGGGCCTCGCCAGCCTTGGAGCCCGCCTCGGACAGCTTGGTCAGCACCGCGCTGGCGTCGGGCAGATCGAGCTGTGGGGTGATGAGACGAGAGATCGAGGCGAGGTTGATGCGGCCGCCCCGGGCGTCCTTGGCGTAAAGCAGAACCGCCGCCGAAAGCCGGAGATCGGCATCGGCCACCGCCTTCGCGTCGGGCGTTCCGGCAAGGGTGGGGACCGTGTAGGCCCTGGCGTCGAGCCCGTCCTCAGCGGCAGCGGCAAGGCGCGCCGAAACCAATTTGGCCGCCTCGGTCCAGCCCCCGTCGGCGATCCAGAGCGGCTTGTCGGCCCGCGCCTCGTAGAACGCGCGAATCCCCTCACGGTCCTTGCTGGTGAGGCGAAGCAGCAGCGGTGCGGTGTCGGCGAACCGTGCGTAGATCGCGGCGCCGAGCGGATCGGCCGGCGCGACGGGCGCCGTCACCACCGGCGCCGGAGCCGGTTCGGGCTTCGGCGCCTCGGGCTTGTAGTCGGGCAGGGCGGTCGACACTGGATCGGAGCCGGTCGGTGCCGCTTGCGCGGGCTCGACCGGGTGCGCAGGCGTGCCGAGGACCGCTGGGTCCAGCGCAACCGTCTCGGCGCCGAGCGCGCCAGCCGATGCCAGCGATCCGGTCAGTAGGGCGGCCAGCGCGACGAGGCTGGAGCGCGGGACGCGCATCGTGATCTCCCGGGACGCGGCGGCAAGGCCGCACGCTCAGATTGTGATTATCCGCTCAAGCGTGGCGTTGAGCAACTGCAGTCTTCGTCGTCTAGTCTTCAGTTTCTGCGTCGTGACATCTGGTCGGAATAGCAAACGACATGGTGTCGCTTGGTCACGCTCATGGGCTCGACAGAGCCGGGAAGTCGTTCGTCCGGCCGTCGCTCCAGGAACCGCGCAGTGCGCTAGCGCACCCAGCGCGGGTCAGGCGGCGTCCTCGGTCTTCTCGTCGCCTTCCAGACCGAGGTCCTTCAGCTTGCGGTAGAGGGTGGATCGGCCAATTCCGAGGCGGCGGGACACTTCGGACATGCGCTGCCGATAGAATTGCAGCGCGAAGCGGATGATCTCAGCCTCCAGCACATCCATGGTCTTCATCTCGCCGGTCTCTTCGGTGACCAGCGACATGGCATGCGGGTCGCGGACCTCGACCCGGACGATCTCGCGCACCGGCTCGGGGGCGTAGGCCGGCATCTGCGGCTGAGTGGGCGCTGCCGGGATGCGGACGTCGAAACCTTCGACCTGCGCGGCGATCTGCGGGAACTCGGCCACAGTCAGTTCGTCGCAATCGGCAAGCACCACGGCGCGGAACAGGGCGTTCTCCAACTGGCGGACGTTGCCGGGCCAAGGATAGCGGGTGAGCAGCGCCATCGCCTCCGGGGTGACCGCACGGACCCGCTTGCCCTCCTCGGCTGAGAACCGGGCGCAGAACGAGCGCACCAGATCCGGGATGTCCTCACGTCGGGCGCGCAGGGGCGGCAGCGTCATGGGGAAGACGTTGAGGCGGTAATAGAGGTCTTCGCGGAATTTGCCCTGCTTCACGAGATCGAGCAGCGAGCGGTTCGTGGCGGAGACGAGGCGGATGTCGACGCGCACGGAGCGCTTGCCGCCCACCGGGTCGACCTCGCCTTCCTGAAGCGCGCGCAGCAGCTTGACCTGTGCGTCGAGGGGCAATTCGCCGATCTCGTCGAGGAACAGGGTCCCCCCCGACGCCTCGACGAACTTGCCGGCATGCTTTTCGGTGGCGCCCGTGAAGGCGCCTTTCTCGTGCCCGAACAAGGTCGACTCGACGAGGTTTTCCGGGATGGCACCGCAATTGACGGTGACGAACGCCTTGCCGCGCCGGTCGCCCGACCCCTGGATCGCCCGCGCCAGCACCTCCTTGCCGACGCCGGACTCGCCTTCGATCAGAACCGGGATGTTCGATTTGGCCGCGCGCTCGGCGAGGCGGATGACCCGCTCCATGTCGGGGCTCTTGGATGTCAGGTCCTTGAAGGTAAGCGCCCCGGAGGCGCGGCGGCGCATGCGGCGCACCTCCTCCTCCAGCACGTCCACCCGCAGGGCGTTCTTGATCGAGACCTGGAGGCGCTCGGCCCCGGCTGGCTTGACCACGAAGTCGACGGCGCCCGCCCGCATGGCGTTGACCACGGCGTCGATCGAGCCGTTCGAGGTCTGCACGATGACGGGCGTGTCGAGCCCGCTGCTGCGCATTTCGGCGAGCACGCCGAGCCCGTCGAGACCCGGCATCACCAGGTCGAGGAGGACCACGTCCGCACCTTCGGTCTTCAGCACGGTCAGCGCGTCGGCACCGGTCTCGACCACGCGCGCGTTGAAACCGAACCGGCGCACCGCCGCCTCGGCGAGGCGCCGCTGAACCGGATCGTCGTCCACGATGAGAACGGTGGTGGACATGGCGGCTCCCTGATCGGCGAGTCAGGCCTGGACACGGCTCGGGACAGGCCCGCACCGCACCGCCCGAGTCGGCGACTGTTTCGTTTCGAACCGTAGGGTGCCGGAGAGACGTAAAGTGGCGCTTAACGACGTTTGCATTCGGTCGTCATCGCGTCGGGGCGACCCGTGCCGTTGAACGCGTGGCCGCGCGCTCGATATCACGGTACGAGGCTGAGCCCCCAAGAGGATCGCGAGATATGATGCCGAGCACCACCGCTTCGCCGGTGAACGTCCGTCTGCCGGAGGGCGTGAGCGCCGCACGCGCCGCCGCCAAGGCCGTCGACCTCGGCCATCTCCCGGAATGGGACCTGTCGGACCTCTATTCCGGTCTCGATACCCCGGAATTCGCAGCCGACATGGCCCGAGCCGAGGAGATGTGCCGCGGATTTTCAGAGCGCTATGCCGGCCGGATCGCCGAGCTGGCCGCTGAGCCGAATGCGTCCGACCGCCTCGTCGAGGCGGTTCAGGCGTACGAGGGTATCGAGGATCTGCTCGGCAAGCTGATGTCGTTCGCCGGCCTGATCTATTCCGGGGATACGACCGACGAGGCGCGGGCCAAGTTCTACGGCGACACCCGCGAGCGCCTGACCGATGCCTCAGCCGACCTGCTGTTCTTCGCCCTCGAACTGAACCGGGTCGACGATGCGCTGATGGACACCGCGATGTCCCAGGGACCGCTGGCGCACTACGCGCCCTGGATCGAGGATCTGCGGCGCGAGAAGCCGCACCAGCTCGACGACCGCACAGAGAAGCTGTTCCTCGAGAAGTCGGTGACGGCCAACGCCGCCTGGGACCGGTTGTTCAACGAGACGATCGCGGCCCTGCGCTTCACCGTCCAGGGCGAGCAGATGCCGCTCGAACCGACGCTCAACAGGCTGCAGGATCCGGATGGCGCCGTCCGCCGCGAGGCTGCGGGCGCGATCAGCGAGGTTCTGCGTGGCAATCTCCGTGTCTTCACGCTGATCACCAACACCCTCGCGAAGGATAAGGAGATCTCCGACCGCTGGCGCGGGTTCAAGGACGTCGCCGATGCGCGCCACCTCGCCAACCGGGTGGAGCCCGAGGTGGTCGCCGCCCTGGTCGACGCCGTGCAGGCGGCCTATCCGCGGCTCTCGCACCGCTACTACCGGCTGAAGGCCAAGTGGTTCGGCCAGGATGCGCTGCCCTACTGGGACCGCAACGCGCCGCTCCCGAGGGTCGAGCAGCGTACGATTCCCTGGACGGAGGCGCGCGACACCGTGCTGTCGGCCTACGACGCGTTCTCGCCGAAGATGGCCGGGATCGCGAAGCGATTCTTCGACGAGCGCTGGATCGACGCGCCGACGCGGCCCGGCAAGGCGCCGGGCGCCTTCGCGCACCCAACCGTGCCCTCGGTGCACCCCTACGTCCTCGTGAACTATCAGGGAAAACCGCGGGACGTGATGACGCTCGCCCACGAACTCGGTCACGGCGTCCATCAGGTGCTGGCCGGTCCGAACGGCGCCCTGATGGCACCAACGCCCTTGACCCTCGCCGAGACGGCCAGCGTGTTCGGCGAGATGCTGACCTTCCGCAAGCTGCTGGCCGAGACCACCGACACGACGCAGCGCCGGGCCATGCTCGCCGCGAAGGTCGAGGACATGATCAACACGGTGGTGCGCCAGATCGCGTTCTACTCGTTCGAGCGGAAGGTCCACCTCGCCCGCGCCAAGGGGGAATTGACCAGCGACCAGATCAACGCCCTCTGGCTCTCGGTCCAGGCGGAGTCGCTAGGACCGGCCATCACCCTGGATTCCGGCTACGAGCCGTTCTGGGCCTACATCCCCCATTTCATCCACTCGCCGTTCTACGTCTACGCCTATGCGTTCGGCGACTGCCTCGTGAACTCGCTCTACGGGGTCTACGCCAAAGCTGAAGCCGGCTTCGTGGACCGCTACTTCGCGTTGCTCGCAGCCGGCGGCTCGAAGCCCTATGGCGAGTTGCTCGCACCATTCGGCCTGGACGCCCGGGACCCGGGTTTCTGGCAGATCGGGCTCGGGATGATCGAAGGGATGATCGTCGAGCTGGAAGGGATGGACTGATTGCCTAGCGGCGTCAGTCAACGTCGCGCTGCGCAACGTTGACTGACGCCGCTAAGCCGTTACATGAGTCTGTAGGAGATTCTCATGAACGCAAGTCATGCCGCCTTCTTCGACCGTCCCGAAGCCGCCGCCATCAGGAGGATCCTGACCGGTCCCGAAAAAATCCCGCAATACGAACTGCTGAGCCGCCTGGAGATCCCGGCCGTGCAGGCGGTGGTTTGGGACATCGAGCCGATCATCGAAAGTTTTGATCCGGCGACACGTAACCACGCGATCCAATCGACCGGCGCATTGATCGGCGATCTACTAACGGCACGAGGATTCCGCATCGCCCGGGACGCGCGTGGCGAAAAGCGCCGTGGCCGCGTCCGGAAAGCGAAATTCGTCAAGTCCGGCACGATCTGGGAGATGCCCGCTGAGCCAAACGGAAGCCACGCCGAGAAGGTGGCAGCGATCATGGATGACATCATGGATCGCTACCGGAACACTCTCGCCGAGTTGGCGAAATGATCGAGAATCGGACCGATGACGAACCGGAATGGTTGACGACCGCTGACGTCATCAACGCACACGCGAAACAGCTCCGCATCTTCGGCGGGGCGTCCGGGATCCGGGATCCAGGCGCACTCGAATCTGCATTGGGCCGACCGATCAACCGGTGGCGCTACGAAGGTACGAAGCTTCCAGAACTTGCTGCAGCCTATGCTTTCGGTATCGTCCGCAATCATCCGTTCGTCGATGGTAACAAGCGCGCCGGGTTCTTGGCGATGCTCGGCTTCTTACTGCTGAACCATGTGCGGTTTGCTCCGGACCAAGCGGAAGCGACCGCCATTATCCTCGGCCTCGCGGCGGGCGAGATCGACGAATCCGGCCTGACCCGTTGGATCCGGGATAACTGGCCGGCCGGCTGAGACGCCGCGGCGCAGCGACCCGGCGCTCTGGTGCGCCGCCGGCGAAGGCTTATGTCCAGGTCTGCACCGAGGAAGATCCTGGACAATGGCCGAGACCGACCGCGAAGCCAATCGCTTTTCCGCCCGCGCCGGGCGCTACGCCAGCGTCGGCGCCAATGTCGGTGGCGTCGCCGCCCGGATGGCGATGTCCCGGCTGTTCGGCAAGGAGGGGACGACCAGCGCAGCGGCCCTGGCGCAGGCTCTCGGCGGGCTGAAGGGCCCGATCATGAAGGTGGCGCAGCTTCTGGCCACCATTCCCGACCTGCTGCCGCCCGAATACGCGGCGGAGCTTCAAAAGCTGCAGGCCGACGCGCCGCCCATGGGCGCTGCGTTCGTAAAGCGCCGGATGCAATCCGAGCTGGGCATCGCCTGGCAGGGTCGTTTCGGCAGCTTCGACCTGAAGCCCGCAGCCGCCGCCTCGCTGGGTCAGGTCCACCGGGCGACGACGACGGACGGCGAGCTGCTGGCCTGCAAGCTCCAGTATCCCGACATGCAATCGGCCGTGGAGGCCGATCTGAAGCAACTCGAGATCGCTTTCGCGCTCCACCGGCGCATGAACAGCTGGCTCGATACCCGCGAGATCGCCAAGGAAATCGGCGCCCGGGTCCGCGAGGAACTCGATTACGAGCACGAGGCGAAGCACGCCAGCCTCTACGGCGAGGTCCTCAAGGATATCGACGCGGTGCGCGTACCGCGGGTCTATCCGGACCTGTCGACCAAGCGCCTGCTCACCCTCAGCTGGCTCGACGGCGATAAGATCCTGAGCTTTGCCGAGGAGCCCGTCGAGGTCCGCAACCGCATCGCGCAGTCGATGTTCAAGGCGTGGTGGCATCCGTTCAGCCGCGCGGCCGTCATTCACGGCGACCCGCATCTCGGCAACTACACCGTCTTCTCCGAGGGCGGTGAGGCGGCCGGCATCAACCTGCTGGATTACGGCTGCGTGCGGATCTTCCATCCCCGCTTCGTCGGCGGCGTCGTCGATCTGTATCGGGGCCTGTTGGAGGATGACGCCGCCCGAATCGTCCACGCCTACGAGGTTTGGGGCTTCAAGAACCTCGACAAGGAAAAGATCGAGATCCTGAACATCTGGGCGCGGTTCATCTACGGCCCGCTCCTGGAGGATCGCACCCGCACCGTGGCCGATGGGGTCAAGCCGGGTGAATACGGCCGGCGCCAGGCGTTCCAGGTCCACCAGGCGCTGAAGGAGCGGGGTCCAGTGACGGTGCCGCAGGAATTCGTGTTCATGGACCGCGCCGCCGTGGGCCTCGGCGCGGTGTTCCTCCATCTTCGCTCGGAGCTGAACTATCACCAGCTGTTCGAGGCCGAGATCGAGCACTTCTCGCTGGAGGAGCTGGGGCAGCGGCAGGCTCAGATCCTGACCCAGGCCGGATTGCCGATGCCGGCCTAGTTGGCTCTAGGGGAGTCCACCGAGGGGGCAATCAACTTGCGTGCGTCCGATTGCGGCAGGAAAACGCTTGAGCTACATCCCAATGCGACCACAAGAAGTCGCATCCAAGGGAAACGAGCGCACGATGGCCGAGAGTGAGACGGTGGGCGGGCACACCTACAGCCCGGCGATGGACGCAAGCACCCACGAGCAGACCTATCGCGGCTTCGTTCGCTTCGTCGAGATCGGTACCGGGGTGGTGATCTGCTGGGTGCTGGCCCTTGCAGTGGGCGGTATCCGCGAAGCCTGGCTGCTGGCGATTCTCAGCGTGATCGTGTCGGGCGTGGCCGGCGCCGTTGGGGCGCTTGCCCCCGCGATCGGCTGGCGCGGCCCCCTCGTGGTGGCGATTCTCCTTTTCCTCTACCTGGCCTTCGCCTGAGTTCGCGAAGATAACGGCTCGCCCCATTGGACGAGCTGTCTGATGACGCGTTGAAGCGCGGCCGTCTTGTCGGCAGGCCGCGGGTTACATTCCCACTTATTCCATCAGCGCAATCTTCTTTCGCGTCTCGAAAAGCCGTGCCGGTTCGCGCATTCGGGAGGCCAAGCTTATCCAGGGGAAGCCTCGCATGCGCATCGCTGTGCTGTCTGAGACGGACTCTGCGGAGCCGCGGGTGGCCGCGGTCCCGGAGACCGTCAAAAAGTTCAAGGCGCTCGGTGTCGACATCACCGTGCAGGCGGGGGCCGGGCAGAAGGCCGGAGTCCTGGATTCCGAGTACGAGGCGGCCGGGGCCGAGATCGCCGGCAGCGCCGCAGACGCGGCACGGGATGCCGACCTCGTCCTGAAGGTTCGGCGGCCGGCCGAAGACGAGCTGTCGCTGCTCAAGCGCGGCGCCACCGTGGTCGCGATCATGGATCCCTACGGCAACGAGGCCGCGCTGAAGGCGATGGCCGATGCCGGCGTCTCGGGATTCGCCATGGAGCTGATGCCCCGCATCACCCGCGCGCAGGTGATGGACGTACTGTCCTCGCAGGCGAACCTTGCCGGTTATCGCGCAGTCGTCGACGGCGCCGCCGAATACGGCCGCGCCATGCCGATGATGATGACCGCGGCCGGCACCGTGCCTGCGGCCCGTGTGTTCATCATGGGCGTCGGCGTCGCCGGCCTCCAGGCGATCGCCACGGCCCGGCGCCTGGGTGCGGTGGTGACCGCCACCGACGTGCGCCCCGCCACCAAGGAACAGGTCGAGTCGCTCGGAGCCAAGTTCGTCGCGGTCGAGGACGACGAGTTCAAGCAGGCCGAGACCGCGGGCGGCTACGCCAAGGAGATGTCGGCGGGCTACCAGGCCAAGCAGGCCGAGCTGGTGAAAGGCCACATCGCCAAGCAGGATATCGTCATCACCACCGCGCTGATCCCGGGCCGTCCGGCCCCGAAGCTGGTCTCCGAGGACATGGTCGCCTCGATGAAGCCGGGCTCGGTCCTCATCGATCTGGCGGTAGAACGCGGCGGCAACGTAGCGGGCGCCAAGCCGGGCGAGGTCGTGGTGACCGATCGCGGCGTGAAGATCGTCGGCCACACCAACGTGCCGGGGCGCCTCGCCGCCACGGCGTCGAGTCTCTACGCACGCAACCTCTACGCCTTCGTCGAGACCTTGATCGACAAGGAGTCGAAGGCTCTGGCGATCAACTGGGACGACGAGTTGGTGAAGGCCACCAACCTGACGCGTGACGGTTCCGTGGTCCACGCCTCGTTCCAGGCCAAGACCGACGGACCGGCCTCGGAGGCTGCGGCCGTGGGTCTGGCCAAGTCGGAAACGGGTAAGGCCGAGCCCGCCCCGGCCCCATCCGACGCCCGCTGAAGACCGATCGCGAGGAGAAGCAGTATGGCAAACCTTGTCGTCCCTCCCGATCAGGCCGCTGATCAGACCCGCGTCCTGGCCGACGCGGCGCGCGCAGCCGCCGATGTCGCCCGCAACGCCGCTGACCAAGCCCAGGCCATCGCGGCCGGGATGGGCCACGGGATCAGCGCCGCCACCGGCGGCGCCGTGGACCCCTTCGTCTTCCAGTTCGCCATCTTCGTGCTGGCGATTCTCGTCGGCTACTACGTCGTCTGGTCCGTGACCCCGGCGCTGCACACCCCGCTGATGTCGGTCACCAACGCGATCTCGTCGGTGATCATCGTCGGTGCGCTGTTGGCGGCGGGCGTGCCGCTCCTGGAGAAAGGCACCGGCTGGGCCCGTGCCTTCGGATTCATCGGCATCGTGCTGGCCAGCGTGAATATCTTCGGTGGCTTCCTCGTGACCCAGCGCATGCTCGGCATGTACAAGAAGAAGGCCTGAGACGATGTCCCAGAACGTCTCCGCCCTTCTCTACATCGTCTCCGGCGTCCTGTTCATCATGGCGTTGCGGGGGCTCTCGCACCCGACCACGTCCCGGCAGGGTAACCTCTACGGCATGATCGGCATGGCGCTCGCCGTGCTCACCACGCTGATCGGCCATCCGCCCGCCGGCTTCGGCGCCTGGATCCTCGTGATCCTCGGCATTGGCATCGGCGGCGGCGCGGGCGCGGTCATCGCCAAGCGCGTCCCGATGACGGCGATGCCGCAGCTCGTGGCGGCGTTCCACTCGCTGGTCGGCCTTGCCGCCGTCGCGGGCGCTGCGGCGACGCTCTACGCGCCGCAGGCGGTCGGCATCCTCGAGAACGGCCACATCCACAAGCAGTCGCTGTTTGAGATGGCGCTCGGCGCCGCGATCGGAGCGATCACCTTCACCGGCTCGGTCATCGCCTTTGCCAAGCTCGACGGGCGGATGTCAGGCAAGCCGATCATGCTGCCGCAGCGACACCTGATCAACATCGGCATCGCGGTGGCGCTGGTGGTGCTGATCGCTCTGTTCATCGGCAACGAGAGCAAGGCGGTGTTCTGGCTGATCGTGCTGCTGTCCTTCGCGTTGGGCGGCCTGCTGATCATCCCGATCGGCGGCGCGGACATGCCGGTCGTCGTGTCGATGCTCAATTCCTACTCGGGTTGGGCCGCGGCCGGCATCGGCTTCACCCTCGGCAACCTCGCGCTGATCATCACCGGCGCGCTGGTCGGTTCCTCGGGCGCGATCCTGTCGTACATCATGTGCCACGCGATGAACCGGTCGTTCATCTCGGTCATCCTGGGCGGGTTCGGCGGCGATACCGCCGCAGCCGGTCCGGGCCAGGTCGAGACCCGCCCGGTCAAGCAGGGCTCGGCCGACGACGCTGCCTACATCATGAAGAACGCCGAGCGCGTCATCATCGTCCCGGGATACGGGATGGCGGTCGCGCAAGCGCAGCACAGCTTGCGCGAGATGGCCGACCTCCTGAAGAAGGAGGGCGTCGATGTGAAATACGCCATCCACCCGGTGGCGGGCCGTATGCCGGGCCACATGAACGTGCTGCTCGCCGAGGCGAACGTGCCCTACGACGAGGTGTTCGAGCTGGAAGATATCAACGGCGAGTTCCCGCAGGCGGATGTGGCCTTCGTGATCGGCGCCAACGACGTCACCAACCCGGCCGCGAAGACCGACAAAGCCTCGCCGATCTACGGCATGCCCATCCTCGACGTGGAGCGGGCCAAGACGGTGCTGTTCATCAAGCGCGGCATGGGCTCGGGCTATGCTGGCGTCGAGAACGAGGTGTTCTTCCGCGACAACACCATGATGCTGTTTGGCGACGCCAAGAAGGTGGTCGACAACATCCTCAAGGCGTTCTGAGGCCCTCTACAGGGTGGTTTCGGCGAGGGGCGGGCAGTGATGCGCGCCCCTTTGTCGTACCGGCTCGCCGTTCGATCGCGGCCGCTGTTGCTGATACGCCGCGCGTCCGGGGCCGACACGGTGTAGGGTGCCATCCGTGTCCGCCGCCACCGCCTCGCTGATCTCCGAACCGCCGCCGTTCCTGGGGGTATCCGCATCTGTGACAGGGCGGCGCTGGCAGGAGCGCTGTGCCGGCTCGGCAGTGCAGAACCAGATCGCCAAGATGGTCCAGGCACACGGCCTGCCCGAGTTGCTGGCCCGTGTTCTGGCCGGTCGGCAGGTGGCCCCGGACGGGGCCGCTCGGCATCTGGCGCCGCGCCTGCGCGACCTGATGCCGGATCCGGACACGCTTCTCGACATGGATGTGGCCGTGCGCCGGCTGGTCCGCGCGATCCGGTGCGGTGAGATCGTCGCCGTGTTCGGCGATTACGATGTCGACGGCGCAGCCAGCGCAGCGATGCTCGCCGGCTACCTGCGCCAGCTCGGCCTTCGGGCCCCGATCCACATTCCCGACCGGATCACAGAGGGCTACGGACCCAACGTCGCGGCGATCACCGCGCTCGCAGCCGAGGGGGCGACCCTGCTGGTCTGCGTCGATTGCGGCACCAGCGGCCACGGGCCTCTGGAGGAGGCCGAAAAGTCCGGTCTCGACGTCATCGTCCTGGATCACCACGCCGCCGCCGAGGTGTTGCCGCCAGCCCGGGCCATCGTGAACCCGAACCGCCTCGACGACCTCTCCGGGCTCGGCCATCTCTGCGCCGCCGGCGTGGTGTTCCTGACGCTTGCCGCCCTAAACCGCGCCCTGCGCCGGGACGGCTTCTTCGGGCCGCATCGCCCCGAGCCGGCGCTCACAGACGCCCTCGACCTCGTGGCGCTGGCGACCGTTGCCGACGTCGTCCCGTTGGTCGGCCTGAACCGCGCCTTCGTCACCCAGGGATTGACGGTGATGCGCCACCGGGGCCGGACCGGTCTGGCGGCTCTGCTCGACGCCGCCTCGCTCAGTGAGCCCCCGGAAGCGTGGCATCTCGGCTTCGTGCTCGGGCCGCGGATCAATGCCGGCGGTCGCATCGGGGATTCGGCGCTGGGCGCGCGCCTGCTCACCACCGCGGATCCCGCCGAGGCTGCCCGCATCGCCGCGGACCTCGACCGGCTCAACCGCGAGCGTCAGGCCATCGAGGCCCATGCCGTGGCCGAGGCCGAAGCCGAAATGGACCGCGCCCTGACCCACGATCCGGCGCGCGCCGTCCTGGTGACCGGGGACGCCGCGTGGCATCCGGGCATCGTCGGGTTGATCGCGGCGCGGCTGAAGGAGCGCTTCAACCGGCCGGCCTTCGCGTTTGCGATCAGGCCCGACGGCAGCGCCACCGGTTCCGGGCGCTCGATCCCAGGGGCCGATCTCGGCTTGGCCGTCCGGGCCTGCGTCGAGGCCGGGCTCGCGAGCAAGGGGGGCGGTCACGCCATGGCGGCGGGCGTCACTCTTCGGGCCGACGACATCCCCCGCTTCGAGACACATCTGGCCGCGTTGCTCGGCGCCAGCGTCGCCGTCTCGCGGGCCGCCGACGCATTGCTGATCGACGGCGGATTGAGTGCCGGCGGCGCCACCGCCGAGACCGTCCGGCTGCTCCAGCGCGCCGGACCGTTCGGTCAGGGCGCCCCGGAGCCGGTCTTCGCGCTCGGCCGTCACCGCCTGGTCGACGCCGCCGTGGTCGGCACCGGGCACGTCCGGGCGCGCCTGCGCAGTCGCGACGGACAGGCTGTGGGTGCGATCTGCTTCCGGGCCGCCGAGCGGCCGCTGGGCCAAGCCCTGCTGAGGAGCATCGGCCAGGAGATGCACGTCGCCGGTACCCTATCCTGCGACCGCTGGCGCGGTGCCGAGCGGGCGCAAGTACGGATCGTCGATCTGGCTCCGGCCGAAGCCTGACGCATCGATCCTAAGGTGGCCGCCGGCTTACCGACAATGACGATGCGCTGATCGCTCAGCTTCCTGCCATCACCAGTGCCCAGAACCGCTTGTAGCGGGTGTTGGGCGCATCGACCCGGGCGATGCCGATCCTGCGGATCTGCGGGAGCAGCATGTTCCTGTTGTGCTCGGAGCTGGCCTTCCAGCGCGCCAGCACCTGTTCGAAGGTCTCCGAGCCGGCGCTGAGATTCTCCGCCGCGTAGGACTTCGCCAGGCCGGCCGAGGCCATCCGCGATGTGAAGCTGCCGCCGACATCGTGGCTGAGCTGGCCGTTGCGCGCGTTGTTGCCGGCCTGGAACGCGGCCGCCTTCACCAGGCCGCCATCGACGACGACCGGGCTCAATCCGTGCTGGACCCGATAGGCCGAGATCGCGGCCGCCGCCGCGACCTCGTCGAGGATCGCGGTATGAGTCGCGTTCTCGACATTGGGCTTGGGCGTGAAGGACAGGCCGCCGCAGCCGGCAAGTGCCAGCGCCAGGGCCGCGGCGAGAGGAAGGAGAGCTTTGGACACGGTCGATCGCAGTTCCGGGAGGGATGCGTCTCCCTCCGGACCGGTTGCGGCGAAAGCGCGGCGCTGGGAGACGCCCGCAGGCGCAACAGCCCGACCGTGGCACCACGGCCACGGATCTTATGCCGCGAGCGCGTCGCCCCCGAGCATGACCGGCGCGAATACGCGCAGAAGATCGGGATCCAGATGGCCAATCCCGTCGACCATGATCGCCAGCGCCTCGGCGGGGCTGGCGGGTTGGCGATAGGCGCGCCGTTCGGTCAGCGCCGAGAACACGTCGCAGATCGCCACGATCCGCACGAGATCGGAGATCGCCCGGCCGGAGAGCCGGTCCGGGTAGCCGTTGCCGTCCAGCCGTTCGTGATGATGCAGGACGACATCGATCACCTCGGCCTCGAAGCCGCCCTGAGCCCGCAGCAGGTCGGCGCCGATCACGGGATGCCGCTGCATCAGCCGCAGCTCTTCCGGATCCAGATGGCCCGGTTTGTTCAGGATCTCCGTCGGGATCCGCGATTTGCCGATGTCGTGGAGCAGGGCGGATCGCACGAGGCGGGCGAGATCGATCCGGCTCAAGCCGATCTGCGCCCCGAAACTGGCAGCGTGTCCCGCGACCCCGAGGGTGTGCTGGTAGACGCCGACATCATGGCGCCAGACTTCGGCGAGCCAGGCCGTGATCCCGGCCTCCGAGACGGCAGCCAGAACCAGTTCGATGCCGCGCTCGACATCGGCGCGCTGCAGGCCCGCCCCGAGCGCCGCACTGTCGAACAGCTCGGCCACGATCCCGGTGGCATCCGTGACGCGGCCGACGAGGCGCTGCATGCGGGTTTCCACCGAGCGCGTCACCGCCTCGATCATGGCGAAGACGTTGGCCAGCACGAGCTGGCGCGGTGCGGCGGCGGGCAACTGCCGAAGATGCGGCGCCGGGCTGAGCGGCTCGCCGCGGACCAGGACCAGGCGCGGGATCGGACGGCCGCGATGGGTCAGGGCCGGCTCGAAAGCCGCGGCCTGCGCCGGATGCAAATCCAGGATGATGAGGTGCGGGCGCCCCGCCGGGATCGCCGAGCCGGCGGCAACCGCCCGGCAATCCATGACCAGCGCGATGGCGCGCTCCAGGGCCGCCCGCTCGGTCGGGCGATCCGAAATCAACAGCACGAACGGGCTGTTTGCGGTCTGCGCTTGTATGCCGAGGGCCAACGCGGTTGCTCCCCGGTCCGCATGGTCAACGATATGTTGACGCTAACGGAAACCTTTGAGCAAAGTGTTAACCCTACGCAATCTGCCGGCGTATAGGCGCCGAAAAACAGTGTTTACGCGAGGCTGACGGCGCCGTCCTGTCGGGTCTGCTGCGCGACGGGCTTGCCGGCATCGGACGCCGGGCTCAGTACGTCGGCGAGCTTGACGGCCAGGAGGGCCTGGCAGGCGGCGAAGGCGGTAAATACGACGACGAAGTTGGCGATCATCGGAAGGCTCCGGTACGGCTCGGCTGGACGCTGAATGGTGCGATGCAAGAAATGCCATGCCGCAACGCAAACTGGTATGCCAAATACCGAATGCCAAATATGTCGAGAGCGCATGCCCTCGCCGAGGCGGTGAAACCGACCGGCCGACGCATTTCCGAAGGGGATCGCCACTTTCTAAGCGACAGCCTCGTGCGATCCGCGAGCGACGTGTTGCACCGCAAGCGCGGCTGCAATCACAGGCACGGCTGAGGATTGAGGTCGCTTGTAGCGTGCCGTGGCGTTGAACGGACCGCTAAGCGTTGTCGCGCCAATTCCCGCTTGGGACGGACGGTCAGTCCAGATAATCGCCGTAGGTGTCGACGTGTTGCGCCAGCCCAAGACCGTGCTCGCGCACGAGCCGCTCGGCCGTGTCGGCGTTCCGGGCCTCCAGCGCGGCGATGATCGCCACGTGCTCGCGGATCGAATGCTGCGCGCGGTCGCCCTGCCGCAACGCGGTGCTGCGAATCCCCCGCACATGCATCAGCAGATTGCTGGTGAGCTCCGCAATCGGCTCGCAATGTCCGAGCGCGATGATCCGCTGGTGGAAGCGGATGTTGGCATCCGAATATTCGTCGATGTGCTCGGACGGCTGTCCTTCGTAGAATTCCGGGAATGATTCACGCAGGGCACGTAGCTGCGCGTCGGTGGCCCGGGTGCAGGCGAGCCGGGCCGCCATGCTCTCCAGCGCCGTCCAGGCGTGGATCATGCCGACGATTTCGCCCTTGTTCTTCTTGATGACGAACACGCCGCGGCGCGCCTCGGACCGGACGAACCCCTCCTGCTCCAGCACGGTGAGCGCCTCGCGCACGGGTGTGCGGCTGACCCCGAGATCCTGCGACAGTTTCCGCTCATCGAGCCGCACCTCATCGGGCCGCCCGTAGATATCCATGTTGGTTATAGCAGTTTTGAGCGCTTCATAAGCCAAGGTCCGTAGACTGGAGCTGGCGACGATCGGTTTAACGCTCAACGGTTCTGAGTTCGACATGCCTCGTCCAGCCGGCCCACGCCCATATTGTCTCGCACGTGTTCTCTGTCGTGCGCTCGTAAAACGAACTAACGCAAACCTTTTCCCGATCCTAGTCAATTACGAGCCGACCCACAGACCCTTGGGCCTGAGCGCAGTCCGGCCCCCGCGCCGTCGAGGAGCACTATCTGGAACGGTAGTTCCGGATTTGGCCCATACGAATGACGGCGCGCATTAATCCAGCGGCATATTCGTGTATTTTTATGCAGGATCGATTGACAGAATCTCCCGTCGCCAGCACCATCCTTCTGGCATACCGTACACCAGCATGTATTCGGTGACGGGGTGCGACGGTCAGTGATAACACCGGCAGAGTTTTCGTTTGTCTGTCGGTCAAGAATTTTTCAAAGCATGCCGTTCGCTTTGTTCTGACAAGGGCGGCCGTGTCCGGGCATAAACACCGCCAGGATTAGATACAGAATAATAAATCCAGCCAGGAGGGAAGCGTATGTCCGAGATTCGCAAACCGGTTGGGGCGGGCCGATGGCTGCAGCTCGCATTCGGCGTCGTCTGCATGTGCATGATCGCCAACATGCAGTACGGCTGGACCTTCTTCGTGAATCCGATGCAGGAGCGTCACGGCTGGGATCGCGCCGCGATCCAGATCGCGTTCACGCTGTTCGTCGTCACCGAGACTTGGCTGGTCCCGATCGAAGGCTGGTTCGTGGACAAGTACGGTCCGCGGATCGTCACCTTGTTCGGCGGCCTGCTGTGCGGCATCGCCTGGGTGATGAATTCCTACGCCGAAACGCTGACGATGCTCTACGTCGCCGCCGCGATCGGCGGCACCGGCGCCGGAGCGGTCTACGGCACCTGCGTCGGCAATTCGCTCAAGTGGTTCCCGGACCGCCGCGGTCTCGCCGCCGGCATCACCGCGATGGGTTTCGGCGCCGGTTCGGCACTGACCGTCGTGCCGATCCAGGCGATGATCAAGTCGCAGGGCTACGAGGCCGCGTTCTTCTACTTCGGCATCGGCCAGGGCGTGATCGTGATGCTGATCGCCCTGTTCCTGCGGTCGCCGGCCAAGGGCCAGGTCCCGGACGTCGCCCGGGTCAGCCAGTCCAAGCGCGACTTCAAGCCCGGCGAGATGGTGCGCACCCCGATCTTCTGGGTGATGTACGCGATGTTCGTCATGATGGCCGCCGGCGGCCTGATGGCCACCGCGCAGCTCGGCCCGATCGCCAAGGACTTCAAGATCGCCGACGTCCCGGTCTCGCTGCTGGGGATCACGCTGCCTGCGCTTACCTTCGCGGCGACCCTCGACCGCGTGCTCAACGGCGTGACGCGGCCGTTCTTCGGCTGGGTCTCGGACCATATCGGCCGCGAGAACACGATGTTCATCTCCTTCGCCATCGAAGGTCTGGGCATCTACGCGCTGAGCCAGTTCGGTGAGAACCCGATCGCCTTCGTGCTGCTCACCGGCCTGGTGTTCTTCGCCTGGGGCGAGATCTATTCGTTGTTCCCTGCGACCTGCGGCGACACGTTCGGGTCGAAATACGCGGCGACCAATGCCGGCCTGCTCTACACGGCCAAAGGCACCGCGGCCCTGATCGTGCCCTATACCAGCGTGCTCACGACCATGACCGGAAGCTGGCACACGGTGTTCCTGGTGGCGGCCGGTCTCAACATCCTGGCGGCGCTCCTGGCCCTGTTCGTTCTCAAGCCGATGCGCGCAGCCTACACCAAGGCCCCGCAGACGAGCCTGGCACCAGTTCTGGCCCAGTAACGGCAGGACCCATCCGCTCAGAGGCCCGGCGCCGCTTTACGGCGCCGGGCCTTCATGCGTACCGGATGCCGGCTGCAACCGGAGACCGGGCATGGACAAGGACGAACGGATCGCGCGCGAAGGCGTCGTCGCGGCGGCGCGGGATCTCGACGCGCAGGGTCTGAACCGGGGCACCTCGGGCAACGTCTCGGTGCGGTTCCGCGACGGCCTGCTGATCACCCCCTCGGGGGTGCCGACGGCGCGCATGGGCCCGGACGACATCGTGCCGATGGCCCTCGACGGGACCTACCCGGCGGGGCTCAAGCCGTCCTCGGAATGGCGCTTCCACCGGGATATCCTGGCGGCGCGGCCCGAGGTGGGCGCCGTCGTCCACGCCCACCCGATCCACTGCACCGCCTTCGCCCTCTGCGGGCGGCAGATCCCGGCGGTCCACTACATGATCGCAGCCTTCGGCGGCCCCAACGTGCGCTGCGCACCCTACGCGCCCTACGGCACCGCGGAGCTGTCGGAACTGGCGCTCGCCGCCCTCGAAGGCCGAAACGTCTGCCTGTTGGCCAATCACGGCATGATCGCCGCCGGCGGCAGCCTAGAGAAGGCCGTGTGGCTGGCCGTCGAGTTGGAGACCCTGTGCTGGCAATATGCCGTGGCGCTTCAGGTCGGGGCTCCGAACGTCCTGTCCGACCACGAGATCGCCAACACCGTCGAGCGCTTCCGCGGCTACGGGCTCAATGCCACCGACTGATATCGGCGCTCGGTCGGCAGTCAGCGCCCGAGAAACTGCCCGACCGCGATGCCGCCGGACGCGGCGAACTCGGCGGCCGAGACCTTCTTGCCGTCCTCCGGCTTGACCTTCCGGACCTCGATCCAGCCGCCCTGCGCGCAGACGCTGAACCCGTCGTCGTCCACGACGATGACCTCTCCCGGCTTGCCCTTCACGTCGCCCAGGCGGCGGACCGGGTGCAGGCGCGCATCGAAGATCTGCAGCTTCTTGCCGGCCAGGGTGGTCCAGGCGCCCGGAGCCGGGTTCGCGGCGCGGATCAGGTTGTAGATCTGCTCGGCATGGGCGGACCAGCGGATCTCGGCCTCCGCGGTACGGAACCAGCCTTCGTAACTCGCCGCGTCCTCGTCCTGGTCGATCTCGATATGCTGGCCGGCCGCCACGAGGTCAGCCGCCTCCAGCATGGCGTCCACGCCCATCGGGAACAAGTTGTTGAAGTAGATGTCTCCGAGGGTCGCATCCCCGCCGATCTCGCAGACCTTCTGCAGGATCACCGGGCCCTCATCGAGGCCGTCAGTGGGGCGGAAGATCGTCAGCCCGGTCTGGAGGTCGCCCTTGGCGATCGGCCAGTTGATCGAGGACGGACCGCGATAACGCGGCAGCAGGCTCGGGTGGTATTGGATGGTGCCGTGCTTCGGGATGGTGACGAAGCTCTGCGGCGCGAATTGCAGCACGTACGCCATGATGCCGATATCGGCCTCGAGGCCGCGCATCGCCGCCTCGGCCTCCGGGCTCTTCAGGCTTGGGAATTGGAAGACCGGCAGCCCGTGCTCCTCCGCCGCGGTCTTCAGCACGTCGGGCTTGGCACCGGGCTTCTCCGGCGCGCAGAACACGCCCGCCACGGTATCCCCGCGCTTCAGAAATGCCTCCAGGACGGCCTTGCCGAAGTCCTGCTGACCGATGACGGCGATGCGCATGGGCGATCCCTGGCGTCGTCCGGCCCCGAAGCGAGGCGGGATTTCTTGAGTTGGACTACGACGTTAAGCGGGCAGTCGGCGGCGATCCCGGACGCTCGGCCCGGAATCGCCTGAGGGCCTTACTCGGCCGCGATCTTCTGCACACCCCCGATGGCGCCGGAGCCGGAGATCTCGCCGACCTCCTCCTCCGAGTACTTGAGCACGTCGCGCAGGATCTCCTGGGTGTGCTCACCCAGGAGCGGCGAGCGCACGACCTCGGTCGGGCTCGCCGAGAGCTTGATCGGGTTGCCGACCGAGAGGTAGCGTCCGCGGGTCGGGTGATCGACCTCCACGATGGTACCGGTCGCCCGCAGCGCCTCGTCGGCGGCGATCTCCTTCATCGACAGGATCGGGCCGCACGGGATGTCGTGCCCGTTCAGGATGTCCATGGCCTCGAACTTGGACATCTTCATCGTCCAGGCCTCGATGCGCGTGAAGATCTCATTGAGGTGCGGCAGGCGCGCCTTCGGGGAGGCGTAGTTCGGGTCCGTCTTCCAATCGGGCTCGCCGATGATGTCGCAGATCGGGTCCCAGACCGCTGCCTGGGTGATGACGTAGATGTAGGCGTTCGGGTCCTGCTCCCAGCCCTTGCAGCGCAGGATCCGGCCCGGCTGGCCGCCGCCGGAATCGTTGCCGGCCCGCGGGGTCGCCTCGCCGAACGGGATGCCTTCGCCGAACTGGCTGTATTCCTTTAGCGGGCCGTGCTCGAGGCGCTGCTGGTCGCGCAGCTTGACCCGACAGAGGTTCAGCACGCCGTCCTGCATGGCGCAGTCGACCTTCTGGCCGAGGCCGGTCTGGGTGCGGTGGTAGAGCGCCGTGACGATGCCCAACGCCAGGTGCAGGCCGGTGCCGGAATCGCCGATCTGGGCCCCGGTCACCATCGGGATGCCGTCCCGGAACCCGGTGGTGGAGGCCGAGCCGCCGGCGCATTGCGCGACGTTCTCGTAAACCTTGCAATCCTCGTAGCGGCCGGGGCCGAAGCCCTTCACGGATGCCAAGATCATGCGCGGGTTCTTCGCGTGGATCTTCTCCCAGGTCAGACCCATCCGGGCCAACGCGCCGGGGGCGAAATTCTCCACGAGGACGTCGCATTCCTCGATGAGGCGCCAGAGCACCTCCTTGCCCTTCGGGTTCTTGGAATCGAGCGTGAGGGAGCGCTTGTTGTGGTTCAGCATCGTGAAATACAGGCTGTCCACATCCGGGATGTCCTGCAACTGCTGGCGGGTGGCGTCGCCGACTCCCGGCCGCTCGACCTTGATCACGTCAGCGCCGAACCAGGCCAGAAGCTGGGTGCAGGTCGGGCCGGATTGCACATGGGTGAAGTCCAGGATGCGGACGCCTTCAAGGGCCTTGGTCATGGTCGGTCTCGGATCTCGGATCGGGTTTCGGGAAGCGGCGGGCTGTGTCTCAGGTCGGGTCCGTGATCGGCCTGGCGCCGACGGACGGTGACGGGCTGCAGCGGTGAGGTCTCGCGCGCCGCGCCGTCGCGACGGCTGCGTAACGATCTTGGAGACCCGCGTCCCCGCGTCTCGGACGGATCATGCCGACACTCCCTCCCGATGCGCGGTCCCGTCGATTCGCGGACCCGTCACGCCGGCCCCGTCGAGAGGGCCGTCACACTTGTATACCACATGCCATTCGCGGGAGGCGAGTAGAAAGAAGCACTCGCGAAGGTTGTAGGCATCGCCCTAGCATAGACCCAAGAGTTCTGCGTCTCAACGCTGCGGGCTCCGTGCACTGGGGGAACTGATCCGGTCCCTCTTGGCATGCGTCTTAAGGCGGTCCATCATTCCGCCAAAATCCACCGTTCGCCAAACGGACGGTCCCGCGACAACGCTGAACGAGGAACGCCCATGCTCGCCAGCACCAGCTTGATCAAGTCTTCCTGGATCGCCGTCGATGTCGACCGCGACCGGGCGGAACGCGTGCTCGTCGTCGAGACCTACATCGCCGTGAGCCCGCTGGAACCGAATTTCGATGCCGCGCAATATGACCGCGTATTGTGCTGCGTGCAGAAGGTGTTGAAGGCGCATCCCGACATCGACCGCGCCTCGATCCTCAGCATGCACCGCGGCTCCGGCTGCACCGCCCTGTTCCGCGAGCCGCCCGCGGATCTCGCGAGGCCCGCGGCCGCCTGAAGTCCGCACCACGCTGGCGGCTTGCATTGCCCGCCCTGTGGGCGTGGTCCGGCTTACGGCGTGCTCGGCTCCGGGCCAGGCTGTGGCTCGTGTGAGTCGAGGGCCACCCGGGCGGCATGAAACCACCAGAGCGGGATGTCCCGGTTGGCGGTGGCCAGGTCCGACGCCCAGCCCTCCTTCGGCATGACCTCGGCCCTGTCGGCGAACAGGCGGAGCGCGCTCTCGGCCCGCTCACGTCGGCATCGTTCGCGGATCGCGACGCGCTCGGCTTCCGCCCGGGCGTCGGTCTGCTCGATCAGGCGGCGGGTCGCCAATTCGTCGGCATCGAAGGCGAAGCGTTGCCAGAACGCTTCGGCCTCCCGGGCGACGTCCCTTTCCCGCAATGCCGTCGTCAGTTCGGCGTCGGCGGTCACGCGCTCGGCTTCCGCCGCGTTGGCCCGCGCGAGCACCCGGTTGTTGGCCTCGAGCAACTCGCGTTCGCGCTCCGGCGCCATGCGCTGACGCCGCAGGACGCGCAATTCCTCGTCGCGCGCGGTGACATCGGTTCGATCCGTGATCAGGGCGGCGAGGGGACCTTCGGCCAGGGCGTCGGCGCGTTCGAGATAGCGCTCGCGCAGCCCGGGGTGATGCGTATCGAGGGCGTCATCGTCCCACGCCGGGTAATCGGCGATCCCGCTGCCGTCATGCTCGTAGAGGGTGCGCGCCAGGGCACGGCGCAGGTCGTCGGGCGGCGAGATCGCGACGTGTTCGTTCATGACGCTACGCTGGCGGCGAGTAACGGGATGGCAGTCAACGCGCTCGTTCAGCCGACGGACTCAGGGGCGCATGACGAACACACGTCATCGCACGGAAAATCGCGACCCGCACGCAAAGCCCTTGTCAGCCACGGGCGTGACAGTGCTGAGAGTCTTCTGACGGCTTCGGTCCAGCGATACAGGAATGAAGCAGCCGCGCGCTTTACAGGCTCGATGACCGCGGCTCAGCGCGTACATCTTTCCGGGCGCCGTGACCATCGCGGCGCCGTGCGATCCGCATTGCAAGGTCCGTCACCTGCACACACGTCCGGTTTGCGTCGGCCTCAATCCGAAGGCCGGCGGCCGGCGTTCAGTAGGATGCTCTCGATCTGCCTCCGCCAGGGGGGCGGCCATCGCGAAGCGCCGTCCACAACCAAAGGCCCGGGTGCGCGGCGAGCCTACGCGTCCGATTTGCGGGCGATGCGTTCCAGGACGTCGAACATCGGCTTCAACTCGTCCAGGTCGAGCTGATGGAATCCCAGGGTCCGGCCCATGATCACCCCGAGGATCGCGAAGAACAGCACCGAGCCCTCGCCGGGGCACGTGCTGTTCATCCCGCCGAGCCGGTCGAGTTGATCGGCCACGAAGGCCCGGTAATCGTTCAGAGCTTCGGGATACTCGATCGACGCCAGGAGCAGCGCCCGCGATGACTCGTCGTCGTCGCAGTAATGCGAGCGGACATGCGCCACCATCGCCATCGGCAATTGCGACGGCCCGGGCGGAACTTCACCCTCGCAGGCGACGATTTCCTCACGCAGCTCGGTGAGCTTGCGGGCCACCAGGGCCAGGATCAGCGCATCCTTCGATGCGTAGTGGTGCAGGACGCCGCCCTTGCTGAGACCGGCCTCGACCGCGACCGCATCGATGGTCAAGGCCCGTGCGCCGCCCTTGCGCAACACGGCATCGGCCGCCTCCAGGATGATTTCCGGCCGTTCCGCCAGCCGCTGCCGTTTCGCACGCATAGGTCACCATTTTAGAAACCGACTGGACGGTATGTAAGCGATGTAGTAGGACCGCGTCACGCCGTTGGGCGCCCTTCGTCTGCAACGGCCGCCGACAAGATCCGCATGTTCGCTCAACGATACACAGCTCTCGTGCTCGCGACGATTGCGCTGGCACCAGCGGCCCGGGCGGCCGAACCGGCGGCGGAGCCCGATTCGGCGCTCGTGCGGGTCCGGATCGTCGAGGCGCGGCGTACGCCGGTCGCCTCGGAGGTCGTGCTCACCGGCGACATCCAGGCTCAGGCGCAGGTCAATGTCTCGTTCCGGACGAACGGCAAGGTCGCCGAGCGTCGGGTCGAGGTCGGCGACCACGTCGAGCCCGATCAGGTCCTCGCGGTGCTGGAGCCGCTGACCCAGCGGGCGAACCTCGACAACGCCAAGGCCGCCGTGGCCTCGGCCGAAGCGCTGCTGACCCAAGCCAAGATGGCGTTCGAGCGTCAGAAGCAGCTCCTGGCCGGCGGGTACACGACGCGGCCGAGCTACGACAATGCCGAGCAGGAGCTGCGGACCACGCAGGCGGCGCTCGATTCGGCCAAAGCCGCGCTGGGGACCGCGCAGGAGCAGTTCTCCTACACCGAGTTGCGCGCCGGCATCTCCGGGATCGTCACGAGCCGCAGCGTCGAGGTCGGCCAGGTGGTCCAGTCCGGCCAGACCGTCCTGGTGCTGGCGCAGGACGGCCCCCGGGATGCGGTGTTCAACGTCTACGAATCGCTGACCGCCCGGCCGCCGGGCGACAAGACCATCACGGTCACGCTGCAGACGAACCCGTCGATCTCGGTGAACGGCACGGTCCGCGAGATCTCGCCGACGGTCGATGCGTCGAGCGGCACGGTACGGGTCAAGATCGGGCTGGAACAGACGCCGCCGGCCATGGGGCTCGGCGCGGTTGTCATCGGCCACGGGCGGTTTGCGCCACACGATGCGGTCATCCTGCCCTGGTCCGCGCTCTACCGCTACGGCGGACGCCCCGCGGTCTGGGTCTACGATCCCGGCAACCGAACCGTGTCGGTCCGCGCCGTCGAGATCGATAAATACGGGCCGGATGTCATCGCCCTGAAGGGCGGGATCGAGCCGGGCGAGCGCGTCGTGATCGCAGGTATTCAATTTCTGCGTCCCGGACAGGAGGTTGCTGCCAACCTCGTCGAGAGCAACCCATGAGCACGCGTGCGGTTCTGACTCTCACCGCCTGTGCGGTGATTCTCGGCGGATGCGGCGGACACGATGACCAGAACGCTGAGGCCGCGCCTGCACCCGTGCGGCCGGTCCTCACGCAGGTCGCCGTGCCGAAGGACGCCGTCATGTTCGGCCCCTTCGCGGGGACGGTCGAGCCGCGCTACCAGTCCCAGCTCGGCTTCCAGATCCCCGGCCGGATGATCGCGCGCGACGTGACCGTCGGCGACATCGTCACCAAGGGGCAGCGGCTGGCTGCCCTCGACACCGTGGTCACGCGGTTCGACCTCACCCGCGCCGAGGCCGATCTCGCGGATGCCCGGGGGCAGGCCGAGAATGCCGACGCCGCCGAGGCGCGCGCCCGGCGGCTCATGTCGGGCAACAACGTCTCGCAGGCGACCCTCGATCAGGCCGTGGCCAAGCGCGACACTGCGAAGGCGCGGCTCGATCAGGCGGCAGCGAGCCTTCAGAAGGCCCGGGACCAGATGGGCTACACCGAGCTCAAGGCGGAGTTCGACGGCGTCGTCACCCAGCGCCTTGCCGAGATCGGGCAGGTGTTGAGCGCCGGACAGGGCGTCGTCACCGTCGCCCGGCCGGAAATCCGCGAGGCGGTCGTCGACATTCCGGAGCAATATGTCGGCGCGCTGCCGGCGGATGGGGTGTTCACGGTGTCGCTCCAGAGCGCGCCCGAGCTGACGGCCCGGGGGCGCGTCCGGGAGATCGCGCCGCTCGCCGAGGCCGGGACACGGTCCCGGCGCATCCGCATCACGCTCGACGATCCCGGCCCGGCCTTCCGCCTGGGTGCGACGATCGACGTGGCGCTCTCCCGCACGGTGCCGCGCCACGTCCTCCTGCCCGCCGCAGCGCTGCTGGAAGACGGCCCGCGCCGCTCGGTCTGGGTCGTCGATGCGGCCGGAACATCGGTGGCGCGCCGGGATGTGACCCTGGCCTCTAACCCGGAGACGGTCGAGGCCGGACGCGTCGCCATCCGTGACGGTGTCGAACCGGGCGAGCGGGTCGTCGTCGCCGGCGTCCACGCCCTGCAGCAAGGCCAGGCCGTCCGCCTGACCGACGACGCCCGTTGATCCGGTCGGACGAGGGTTTTCCGTGAAGGCTTTCAATCTCTCCGACTGGGCGCTCGGGCACCGCTCGTTCGTCTGGTTCCTGATGGCGGTCTCGCTCGTGGCGGGCGTGATGGCCTATAGCCGCCTGGGCCGCGAGGAGGACCCACCCTTCACGATCAAGACCATGGTCGTGCAGACGACGTGGCCCGGCGCCACCATCAAGGACACCCTCGATCAGGTCACCGACCGCATCGAGAAGGAGCTGCAGCAGCTCAACGCCCTGGATTACGTCCGCAGCTACACGACGCCGGGCTCGTCGACGGTGTTCGTGCAGTTCCGCGACACGCTGAAGAAGTCCGAAGTTCAGCCGGCTTTCTACCAGGTCCGCAAGCGCCTTGGTGACATCAAGGGGCAGTTCCCGGACGGCGTGCAGGGCCCGTTCTTCAACGACGAGTTCGGCGATGTCTACGGCAACATCTACGCCTTCACGGCTGACGGGCTGACCTACCGCCAGCTGCGCGACTACGTCGAGGGCATCCGAACCGAAGTGCTCAGGGTCCCCGACATCGGCAAGACCCAGCTGATCGGAACCCAGGCCGAGACCATCTATCTCGACTTCTCGACCCGCAAGCTCGCCGGCTACGGCATCGACTTCCAGGCGCTGATCAAGGCGCTTCAGGCCCAGAACGCGGTGTCGGCCTCCGGCGTGGTGCAGGCCGGGCCGGAACGCGTCTCGCTGCGGGTCAGCGGCTCCTTCACCTCGGAGGCCTCGCTGCAGGACGTGAACCTGCGGGTCAACGACCGGTTCTTCCGGTTGGCCGACATCGCCGAGATCAGCCGCGGCTACGAGGATCCGCCCGCCCCGATGTTCCGGGTCGACGGCAAGGCCGCCATCGGCCTCGCCATCGCCATGCGGCCGGGCGCCAACCTGCTGCATTTCGGCGAGGCGCTGAAGGCGCAGATGCGGCGGATCGAGGCGACGCTTCCCGTGGGCGTGGGCGTCCACTTGGTGTCGGATCAACCCAAGCAGGTCGAGCACGCGGTCGGTGGCTTCACCGAGGCGCTGGTCGAGGCCGTGGTGATCGTGCTCGCGGTCAGCTTCGTCAGTCTTGGCGTGCGCGCCGGACTGGTGGTCTCGGTGTCGATCCCGCTGGTGCTGGCGATCGTCTTCGTGGTCATGCAGATGATGGACGTGACGCTCCAGCGCATCTCGCTCGGCGCGCTGATCATCGCGCTGGGCCTCCTTGTCGACGACGCCATGATCACGGTCGAGATGATGGTCGCCCGGCTGGAGCAGGGCGACACGCTCCGCAAGGCGGCGACCTTCGCCTACACCTCGACGGCCTTCCCGATGCTGACCGGCACGCTCGTGACGGTGGCGGGCTTCCTGCCGATCGGCTTCAACGGCTCGGGCGCGGGTGAATACACCTACTCGCTGTTCGTGGTGCTGGCCGCCGCGCTGCTGGTCTCCTGGGTGGTGGCCGTGCTGTTCGCCCCGCTGATCGGCGTGACGCTGCTGCCCAAGACCGTGAAGCACCATGCCGAGAAGCGCGGGTTGTTCACCCGCCTGTTCCTGGCGATGCTCAAGCTCGCGATGGCCTGGCGCTGGACCACGGTTGCCCTTTGCCTGGCGCTGATGGCGCTGGCCATCGTCGGGATGGGCCATGTCCAGCAGCAGTTCTTCCCGTCCTCGGATCGCTCAGAAGTGCTGGTCGACCTGACGCTGCCGCAGAACGCCACCATCGCCGAGACCAAGGCGCAGATGGACCGGTTCGAGGCGAAGCTGAAGGACGATCCGGACGTGACGAGCTGGTCGTCCTATGTCGGCCAGGGCGCCGTGCGCTTTTATCTGCCCCTCGACCAGCAGCTCTCCAACGCGTTCTACGGCCAGATCGTGGTCGTGACGAAATCCCTGGAGATCCGCGATCAGGTCATGACGCGGCTGCAGGCGATCGGCCGGCGCGACTTCGTGGGCACCGATGTTCTGATCCAGCCCCTGAGCCTCGGCCCGCCGGTCGGGCGCCCGGTCCAGTACCGCCTCAGCGGCCCGGACATGGAGACGGTGCGCCGCCTCTCCCTCGACCTCGGCAACGTGGTCGCCGCCGACAAACGTCTCGACGTGCCGACCTTCGACTGGAACGAGCCCGGCAAGGTCCTGCGGGTCGAGATCCTCCAGGACAAGGCGCGCCAGCTCGGGGTCACCAGCCAGGACATCGCCGGTATCCTCAACGGCATCGAGGGTGGCCAAGCGATCACCCAGGTGCGCGATTCGATCTATCTCGTGAACGTCGTCGGGCGGGCGCGGGCGATCGAGCGATCCTCGCTCGATACTCTCCAATCGCTGCAGGTCGGCCTCGCGAACGGCTCCGTCGTGCCGCTGCTGTCCTTCGCGCGGATCGGCTACGACCTGGAACAGCCGATCGTCTGGCGCCGGAACCGGCTGGCGACCGTGACGGTGCGGGCCACGATCCGCGACACCACGCAGCCGGCCACCATCGTGACCGCCCTCCAACCCGGCATCGACGCCTACGCGAAGGCGCTGCCCGAGGGCTACGCGCTGGAGACGGGCGGCGCCGTGGAAGAATCAGCCAAGGGCCAGGGTCCGATCGCCGCCGTCGTCCCGGTGATGCTGCTCACCATGGCGCTGCTGCTGATGGTGCAGCTCCAGAGCGTCGGCCGGATGCTGCTGGTCTTCGCCGTGGCGCCCCTCGGGCTGATCGGCGTGGTCCCGGCGCTGCTGCTGTTCGACAAGCCGATGGGCTTCGTGGCGATCCTCGGGATTTTGGCGCTGATCGGCATCATCATCCGCAACGCCGTGATCCTGGTGAGCCAGATCGAGGAGTTCCGGGACGAGGGCATCGCACCCTGGGATGCGGTCTACGAGGCGACCCACCACCGGATGCGGCCGATCCTGCTCACTGCCGCCGCGGCCAGCCTGGGCCTGATCCCGATTGCCCGGGAAGTGTTCTGGGGACCGATGGCATTCGCCATGATCGGCGGTATCCTGGCGGCGACCGTCCTGACACTCCTGTTCCTGCCCGCCCTTTATGTCGGCTGCTATCGGATCCGGCCTGAGAGCCGCGACCGGCACGCGGTGCAGAGTGCCTGAGCATCCGACATCACGGATCGCAGCGTGGCCTACGCTGCGATGAGCGGTCGGCCCGCCCCTCCGCCCCCTCAGGGCGGGCCGACCGTGAATCTTTTCCCCCCGCATGCCTGCCGCGCAGTGGCTGGAAACTCCCGGCTGTTCCGACGCGTAAGGCGCCTGGAGCCGAGGAGCACCGCCCGCATGAACGCCTTCATCGCCGTCGTCCTGGTCTGCGCGAACGGGATCGCCCAGGAGGCCTGCACCGATGCCGAAGCGCTGGAGGTGCGCAAGGTCCGCGTCGCCAACGAGCTCGGTTGCGCCACCGGCTGGCAGGAGATCATCGCCCGCACCGAGCGGCGCGACGAGATCGGCAAGTCCGCCTACCTCAAGACCGAGTGCCGCCGGGTGAAGGAGCCGCAGTGACCGGATGCGGCCCCGCTACTTGTCGTACTTGATGTAGGCGAAGCGCGGATCCGACGGCGTGCCCTCCAGACCCTGTCCCTCCAGGGCCGGCTGCCAGGACACGACATCTTCGATCTTCTTGGCCAGGGCGAAATCCTTTTCGGTGATGCCTTTGGCCGCATGGTTCATCAGCCGAACCTCGACCCAGGCGTAGGACGCCGTGATGTCGGGGTGGTGCCAGGCGGCCTCGGCGAGGTGGCCCACCGTGTTGATCACCATGAGCGTGCCCTTCCACCCCGCCGTCTTGTAGGTGCGGCGGATCCAGCCGTCCTCCAGCCGCCAGTCCGGTAGCTCCGCCTTGAGCCGCGCTTCCACGGCCGCCTCGTCCAGAACGCCTTCGCGCCGTTCGGTCATTCGCCTCGTCCTTTTCGTTCCGTCGGAGGCCGAGGGTGCCCGCGCCGTCGGCGGCGCGCAAGCGCGCAGGGGCGCCGGCCCCGGTGGACGGAGCGCCATGCGGGCCCTATGACCATTTTCCAACGGCGTCAGGACAAGTCCACGCCCAAGTCTGCGATCGTCCAAGACCGCACAATACGATGGGAGAAGGCGTGATGCTGTCACGGCGCGCAATGCTCGCCGGCGGCCTGCTCGGCGGCCTCGGCCTGCGGGCGGCGCGGGCGGACGTGCCGGCGATCCGCCTGGGGAGCCTACCGTTCGGCACCTCGACCTGGGAGGCGGCGGTGATCAAGGCCCGCGGCCTGGATACCGCCAACGGTTTCCAGCTCGACGCGGTCAAGCTCGCCGGCAACGACGCGGCGCGGATCAGCTTCATCGGCGGACAGGTCGACACGATCATCGGCGACCTGCTCTGGGCGGCCCGCCTCGGCAACGACGGCCAGGCCGTGCGCTTCATCCCGTACTCGACCTCGGAGGGCGCCGTGATGGTGCCGGCCGACAGCCCGATCAAGAGCCTCAAGGACCTCGACGGCAAGCGTTTCGGCGTCGCCGGCGGCCCCCTCGACAAGAACTGGCTGCTGCTGAGGGCGCAGGCCCGGGATGCCGCCGGCATCGATCTCGAGCGCGCCACCGAGATCGCGTACGGCGCACCGCCGCTGATCACGCTGAAGCTGGAACAGGGCGCCCTCGACGCGGCGCTGACCTACTGGACCTATTGCGCCCGGCTCGAGGCCAAGGGCTTCCGCCGGCTCGTCGGCGCCGAGGACATCATGCACGCGCTCGGTGTCGCCGGCGACGTCTCCCTGATCGGCTACCTGTTCCAGGATGCCATCGTGAAGGAGAAGCCCGAGGCCGTGGCGGGCTTCGCCCGGGCATCCCGGTCCGCCAAGGATATGCTGGCCTCCGACCCGAGCACCTGGGAGATCGTGCGCCCGCTGATGGCAGCCGAGAACGAAGCGACGTTCGAGGCTCTCAAGCGCGACTTCCTGGCCGGCATCCCGCGCCGGACGGTGGCGGCGGAGCGAACCGACGCCGAGAAGCTCTACGCCGTCATGTCCCGGCTCGGCGGTGCCCGCCTCGTCGGCAAGGGCGCCGGGCTGCCGCCGGACCTCTATTACGACAACGGACGCGATGGCTGAGCTGCCCGCCAGGCTGGCGTTCAGGGCGGGAATCCGGATCGCCGGAACCGCATGGGCGCGCTAACCCGCATCGCGTCCCTCATCGTCCTTCTCGCCGCCTGGCAATTCGCCGCGCTGGAGGCTGGCTCGCGCCTGTTGCCGGCTCCGATGGCGGTGCTGCGCTTCATCCTGCAGGAGGCCGAGCGCGGCGACCTGTTCCACAATGTCGGGATGACGCTACTGCGGGTCGCGATCTCCTTCGCGGTGGCGATGGTGCTGGGGATCCTGCTGGGGGTGGCGCTCGGCCGCTCAAAGGCCGCCGACCTGACCCTCGACACGCCGCTCCTCGTCCTCCTCAACACACCGGCGCTGGTGATCACCGTGCTGGCCTACGTCTGGGTCGGGTTGACCGAGACCGCCGCGATCCTGGCCGTGGTGCTCAACAAGCTGCCGAACGTCGCGGTGATCGTGCGCGAGGGCGCCCGCAACCTCGATCCCGGCCTGGACGAGATGGCCCGGGCCTACCGGTTCGACCGGCGCACCTGGGCGCTGGACGTGCTGGTGCCGCAGCTCCAGCCCTACGTGGTCACGGCGGCCCGTTCCGGCCTGTCGCTCGCCTGGAAGATCGTCCTGGTGGTCGAGCTGCTGGGGCGGCCCGACGGGGTCGGCTTCGCGATCAACTACTACTTCGTGCAGAGCACCGACGTGGCCGCGATCATCGGCTACAGCCTCGTCTTCATGACCGTGATGATCGGCATCGACGTCCTCCTCCTCCAGCGGCTCGAAGCGCATGTCCGCCGCTGGCGCTGAACCCGTCCTGCAGGTCGCGATCGACGCGAAGCGCTACCGCTCGAAGGGCGCCGAGCCGGTGGAAGCCGTCCGCGACCTTTCGTTCGCGGTCGGAGCCGGCGAGATCGTCTGCCTGATCGGGCCGTCCGGCGCCGGAAAGACCACGACGCTGCGGATCCTGCTCGGCCTCGACACCGATTTCGAGGGCCGCGTCTCCGGGGCCGATCACGCCGGCATGGTTTTTCAGGAGCCGCGCCTGCTCCCCTGGCGCAGCGTCGAGCACAATGTCCGGCTGGGCCTGCCGCGGACTCGGCGCGGACGCGACCTCGACGCCCTGTTCGCCAAGCTGGGCCTGACGCCCTGGCGCGGCAGCTACCCGAAGGCCCTGTCGGTCGGGATGCAGCGGCGCGTCGCGCTGGCCCGGGCGCTCGCCGACGCGCCGCGCGTTCTGGTACTCGACGAGCCGTTCGTCTCCCTGGACGATGCCGCGGCGGCCGAGCTGCGCGGGTTGGTGGTCGATACCGTGGATTCGGCCGGCATGAGCGTCCTGATGGTGACGCACAACGTCGCCGAGGCGATCGGGATCGCGGACCGGCTGCTGCTCGTCTCGAAGCGGCCGGCGACGCTCATAGCGAACGTCACGCTCGACCGCCCGCGCAAACAGCGCGACCGTGCCTGGGCCGAAACCACCCGGGCCGCCCTGGCGGCGCAACATCCGGGGATCATCGCGGAGTAGCCTGCACGCCGTGCGGACGGTGCGCGGACGGTGCGCGGACACATGGACCGAGGGGTCAGTTCGCCTTGGCGTCCACGTCCATCCGGTCGAGCAGGGCTGCCGGCGAGCGCGCCGCGCCGATATCGATGAAGCCGATGCCGGCGGGCTCCTTCGACTTGGCGTGCAGAACGAGCTTACCCGGCTTCATCACGAACTGGCCCATCGCCGCCCCGATGCCCTTGGCCGCCGCCGTGTTGCCGAGGATCACCGGCACACCGAGCAGGCTGGCGGTGACGTATTCCTTGCGCAGCTCGTCCGGTCGCAGGCTGAGATCCTTCGATTGCGCGGCGAGGAACCGCTCGAACAGGCCGGCATTCTCGACCGTGAGATCGAGGCTCTTGGCGCTCCCCGTGAACATCAGCATCGTGGCGGCGGGCAGGCTTCCGTTGAACAGCTCCGGTCCGATGCCGCCGAGGGTTCCGGACAGCCGGACAGTCCCGATCTCGCGCCCCGAAATCGTGACTTCGCGCAGCGACAGGTCGCGGGCTTTGCCGTCCAGGGCCGCGTCGGCCACGAGATCGAGGTCGAGATCCCGATAGCCGTAGGCCGGTAGCGCGCCGATGATCGGCGCGCCGGCCACGAACTCCGCCGGGAGGCTCAGGCCGGTGAGGGTCAGCCGTCCGGCATTCGGCACGCCGTCCTGCGGCGGGCCGAAGGACAGCTTGGCTTCCCGCAGGGCCACCCGGCGTGTCGGCGCCGGTGTGATCGTGACGGAAAGCGGGTCGCCGGGCGGCACGGTCGCGTTTTTGGGCTCCGAAAGCCTTCCGTCGGTGGGCCGACCCATCGTCGGCTTCCCGGGCGCGGAGGCGCGGGGGGGCGCGCGGGGATCCGGCGGGACGGCCTTGGGAAGCTCGGCGTCGAGCGGGAGGTCGATGCTCAGATCGGTCAGGGTCAGGCCGCCCAGTGCCGGTGTCAGCCGATGCATCTCGGCATCGCTGAACCCGGACCGACTGGCGGGATCGGCCGCGGCGTTGCGCAAAGCCGCGATGGTCGGCGCGAGCGAGACGTCCGCCAGCGCGAGGCGGGCGAGATGCGCGCGCAGGCTGCCGCGGGCGAGCGTGATGTTCTCCAGGACCGTGCCCGCATCCGACCCGGCGGCGTAGGTCGCCCGAGCGATCTCGAACAGGACCGGTCCCTGCGGATCGGTGTTGCTGACGCTCAAGCCCTGCATGTCGAGGCTGCCCAACGTGGTGGCCTCGATCAGGTCGGCGGCGGAGGCCGCGAAGGTCCGACGGTCGTTGGGCCCCTGGAAGCCGGCGGCCACGATCTCGAACGCGCCGTTCCAGCCGTCCGGCACCTGTCGGCCGCCGAGGTCGCGCCCGTTCAGGCGCACGATCTTCACGGTGGTGCCGCGCGCGTCGGAATAGGTCACGTCCGAGACCTGGATCGTGCCGTAGACCTTCTGCACAGGGCCCTTGCCGTCGCCTGGAACGGTGTAGAGCCGATTCAGCGCCGCGAGGTCGAGGTCGGTCGCCCGGACTTGTCCGTAGGTGCCGTCGCCACGGTTCGGACCCGTGACGGCGCTGACCGTCGCACCCGCCGCCGTGAGTTCGCCCACGCGTCCGGCCTTCACGTCGCGGAGGACCACGTCGCGGTAGGTCACGGTCTGGCGGTCGTTGCCGGGGCCGGCATGCTCGGAGCTCAGCACCGGGATCGTCAGGCTGCCCGCGTCGAGCCGTGCCAGCCGGGATTCCCAGGGCTCGGCCGAATCGGGCTTGAGGATCGCCGCGAGCTCATCCTTGGACAGGCGCGTGCCGCTGGCCGTCAACTTCGGCGCCCGGAGCATCGTCCCTCCGAGCGGCAGCATGACGTCGGTGATCGTCACGTCCTGGACCGCAGCGGCGCCTTCCTGAGCCGCCAGGGGTGGCGGTGCCGCCGCCCCGGCGAGGCAGGCGAAGGCGCAGGTCGCGGCCAACGCCGACCGGAGGCGGGATCGGACCTTCGGATGGATCATGGGAGGGTCCGGATCACGGCTCGGCGGGGGTACCGCATGGGTGCCGCGTTTTACCGGCCGAGGCAATCGGACACCGGAGGCGCGGGCCCTAAGCCGGCTCCAGTGTCGTAGGCGCGCAACGGCCTTCCTCGAGGAGGACCGTTGCGACCGGTCAGAGCGAGAACGAGGTGCCGCAGCCGCAGGATGCGGTCGCCAGCGGATTCTCGATCTTGAAGGACTGGCCGATCAGGTCGTTGACGAAGTCGATGGTCGAGCCCGACATGTATTCCAGCGACACGGGATCGACGATCACGGTGGCGCCGTCGCGCTCGATCGCCACGTCCTGCGCCTCCCGGGACCGGGCGATGTCGAACGCGTAGGAGAATCCGGAGCAGCCGCCGCCGTTGACGCTGATGCGCAGAGACGCGCCCGGGGGCTCCGCCCCCATGATCTCGTTGATGCGCTTGGCGGCGCGGGGGGTCAGGGTGATCTCAGCCATCTTTAGCTCTGGCCACGCAGCTGTTCGGTGGACGGCGTCGCCCGGCTGTTGCCGAGCACGCCTAAGCCTACAAGATATGGGTTCGAGGCCCGCGCCGCAACGCGCCGGGCGGGGAGGGGTCATGATCAGGCTGCGCGAGATCGAGGATGGACGCCGTGCGGCCGAACGGTGAGCGCTGGCGGGCGGCCTACGCCACGGATCCTGCGCGGACGCGCGGACGGCTGATCGCCGAGGATTCCTCGCCGACACGTAGCGATTTCCAGCGCGACCGGGACCGGATCATCCACTCCACGGCGTTCCGCCGCCTGAAGCACAAGACCCAAGTCTTCGTGCACCACGAGGGCGATCATTATCGCACCCGCCTGACACACACCCTGGAGGTCAGCCAGATCGCGCGGGCGCTCGCCCGGGCGCTCGGTCTCGACGAGGATCTGGCGGAGGCTCTGGCGCTGAGTCACGACCTCGGCCACACCTGCTTCGGCCACACCGGCGAGGATGCGCTGGAGGCCTGCATGGCGGCCCATGGCGGGTTCGATCACAACGCGCAGGCGCTTCGCATCGTCACGCGGCTCGAACGGCGCTACGCAGGTTTCGACGGGCTGAACCTGGCCTGGGAGACCCTGGAAGGGCTGGTCAAGCACAACGGCCCGCTGCTCACAGAGGACGGTAAGCCGACGGCACGCTACGTCGAGCGCGGCATCCCGGCCGCGATCCTCGAATACGACGTCCTGAACCCGCTGGACCTGTGGAGCCAGGCCGGACCGGAGGCGCAGGCGGCGTCCCTGGCGGACGACATCGCCTACGCGGCGCACGACCTCGACGACGGTCTGCGCGCCGGCCTGTTCGAGATCCCGGAGCTGCGCGCGGTGCCGTTCCTGGCCGACATCCTCGACGAGATCGATCGCCTGCATCCGGGCCTTGACCCGTCCCGCGTCATTCATGAGCTGGCCCGGCGCGTGATCACCCGCTTCGTGGAGGATGTGATCCGCGAGGGCGGCCGCCGGATCGCCGCACTGGATCCCGGACGCGTGGAGGACATCCGACACGCGTCCGAGCCGGTCATCGTGTTCTCGCCGGCCATCGCGGAAGCGGATGCCGACATCATGCGGTTCCTCTGGACCCGGATGTACCGGCATCCCGGTGTCGTGGCGGTGCGCAAGAAGGCCGACGCCATCGTGAATGACCTGTTCGCGGCGTTCACGATGGCTCCGGCCCGGATGCCCGAAGAGTGGAGCGCCGGCCTGGCGGATGCACCGGAAGGGCGCATCGCCCGGCGAGTCGCCGACTACATCGCCGGGATGACCGACACCTACGCGGTGCTGGCCCATCGCAAGCTTTATCCGACGACGCCCGACTTGTACTGGGAGTTGCCGAGCCGGGGCCTTCCCCTCGCCGAACCGTGAGATCCGGCGGGGCATTGAACGCGATCAGCAGCCGCAGCCGCAGGTGAAGCTGCCATAGCAGCCCCCAGAACCGTATCCGCCGTACCCGCCATAGGCGGCCGGGTAGGCGTAGTCGTAGCCACCATAGGCCGCGGGATAGCCATAGCCGCCGCCATAGCCGCCACCGTAACCGTAGGCGCCGTACGCGCTGCCGGCGGCGAGCCCGAGCCCCAGGCCGATGCCCGCGCCGGCCAACCCGTAACCGAGGCCGCGTCCGTAGCCGCCGCGATACCCGTAGCCACGGCCATAGCTGAAGCCGCGGCCGTAACCGCCGCGCCCGGCGAAACCGCCGTGATAGCCGCCATAGCCGCCGTGGAATCCTCCGCCCCGGAAGCCCCTGGCCTCGGCGCTCGGTGCCGCCAGGGCTACCGCGCAGAGGGCCGCGCCCGCCAACATCAAGGTCTTCATGAAGATCTCCAAGATCCAGAATTTTGCGATCCTGTCGATCACATAGACTCATGGGACCCAAGACAAGATGGTCCGGGGGGCGTCGGTAGTCATCGCGTGGGGATAAACTGCGCTGGTCCGGCCGAATGCCCGATCGTTCCAGCGGCGCGGTTAACGCCGGCTTGCTCCGCGGACCGGCCGGCCCGTACCGCCGCCGTGACACTCTCCCGCCCCCTTGCTAGACGGCTCCCGGCGGGCGCGGGCCGAGACGGCCCTGCGGCAGCATCCCCGCGCGAGCGAGACCGAGACCGATGAACATCTTCGCCCTGTTCGAGGCGCGTGTGCGCGAGGCCGTGGAGGCGCTGACCCGCGCCGGCCAGCTGCCCCAGGGCCTCGACCTCGGCCGCGTCGTCGTCGAGCCGCCGCGCGACACGACGCACGGCGATCTGGCCACGAACGCCGCGCTGGTCCTGGCCAAGGAGGCCCGCACCAACCCGAAGGCCCTCGGGGAGGCCCTGGCCACGGAACTGCGCGCCGACCCGCGCATCCTGGAGGCCAGCGTCGCCGGCCCGGGCTTCATCAACCTGCGGCTGGTGCCCGGACTCTTCCAGGATGTGATCCGCAGCGCGCTCTCCGATCCGGACCAATTCGGCCGCGCGCAGCTTCCCGGGGGCCCGATCAACGTCGAGTACGTCTCGGCCAACCCAACCGGGCCGATGCATGTCGGCCACGGCCGCGGCGCGGTCTTCGGCGACGCCCTGTGCAACCTCCTGGTCGCAGCCGGCCGCAAAGTGACGCGCGAATACTACATCAACGACGCCGGGGCTCAGGTCGACGTCCTGGCCCGATCCGCCTACCAGCGGTACCGCGAGGCTCTGGGCGAGCCGTTCGCGATCGCCGAAGGGCTCTATCCGGGCGATTACCTCAAGCCCGTGGGCGCACATCTCGCCGAGACCCACGGCCGCGCACTCCTCGATCAGCCGGAAGCGCACTGGCTCCCCGCCGTGCGCGAGACGGCCCTCGCCATGATGATGGACATGATCCGGGCCGACCTCGCGGCGATCGGCATCCGGCACGACGTGTTCTTCTCCGAGCGGACCCTCCAGCAGAGCGGCGCCGTGAAGGCGCTGCTCGAGGAGCTGCGCGAGCGTGGGCTGGTCTACGAGGGCCGCCTCCCGCCGCCCAAGGGCCAGTTGCCCGAGGATTGGGAGGATCGCGAGCAGACGCTGTTCCGTACCAAGGACTTCGGTGACGACAACGACCGTCCGCTGCTGAAGTCGGACGGATCCTACACCTACTTCGCCTCCGACATCGCCTACCACCGCGCGAAGTACCTGGCGGGCGCCACCGAGCTGATCGACGTGCTCGGCGCCGACCACGGCGGCTATGTCAAGCGCATGCAGGCGGCCGTGAAGGCGGTCAGCGACGGCAAGGCGACGCTGGACGTGAAGCTGTGCCAGCTGGTGCGGCTGTTGCGCGCGGGCGAGCCCGTGAAGATGTCGAAGCGGGCCGGCGAGTTCGTGACCCTGCGCGACGTGATCGACGAGGTCGGCCGCGACGCGATTCGGTTCATGATGCTCTATCGGAAAAACGACGCGACCCTCGATTTCGACCTCGCCAAGGTGGTCGAGCAGTCGAAGGACAACCCGGTCTTCTACGTCCAATACGCCCATGCCCGCGTCCGCTCGGTGCAGCGGCAGGCGCGCGAGGCTTTCCCGGGCGCGGACCTGTCCGTGGCGGCGTTGCTGCGCGAGGCCGATTTCAGCCTCCTGACCGATCCCGGCGAGGTCGAGGTGATGCGGCTGATCGCCCAATATCCCCGCGTGCTCGAATCGGCGGCCGTGGCGCACGAGCCGCACCGGATCGCGTTCCACCTCTACGAGACGGCGGCCGCGCTCCATACTTTATGGAACAAGGGCAAAGACTTGCCGCAATTACGGTTTGTTAATGCAACCGACCGAAAGTCGACCTGGGCGCGGCTGGCGCTCGTCGAGGCTCTACGGAGTACCCTCGCGGCCGGCCTCGCAGTGCTCGGTGTGACCGCGCCGGATGAGATGCGATAGGCTCGATATGCATCGGGCCGGTGACCGGCCGTGATGTGAGGATGCTGCCATGACGAACGCTTCGCGCGCTCAGGTCGATTTGGACGCCCTTGCGCGCGATCTGCGTCAGGAGCAGGGGCGTGTTCCCCCGGGGGGCGCCAAGCCCGATCCGCTGGCCGAGCTGGCGCGGATCGTCGGACAGGATGACCCGTTCCGTGCGCTCCTGGCGGCCCGCGACGAGATGCGCGGCGCGGCGCCCGCGCAGCCGCAGGCCAACTGGGACGGCCGGGTCGAGCCGAGCTTCGCCCCCGAGCCGCCCAAGTCGAACCCTGCCGACGCCTTCGACCAGTACTTGGCCTCAGTAGAGCGCGACACCCACGAGGAACCGGTCGCGTACGGCGCGGAAGCCGGGGATCCGCAGGAGGCCGCCGCCGCGGACTACGCGGAGGGTCGCTCGCTGCGCCGGGTGAACCCGCGCCGCCGTCTGGCGTCCGTCGGCGCCGGCATCGCCATCGTCGCCGTGGCGGTGACGGGAGCGCTCACCTACAAGGGCCTGCAGGGCTCGGGCAGCGCCGGCGGCGTACCCGTGGTCCAGGCGGATTCGACCCCGCTCAAGGTCGCCCCGAAGGTCGCCGACGGCGTCGAGATCCCGGACCAGAACCGGCAGATCTACGATACCAAGGGCAAGACCAAGGAAGCCCAGATCAAGATCGTCAACCGCGAGGAGCAGCCCATCGACGTCGCCGAGGCGGCCCGCGCGGCGCAGGGGACCGGTCCCGCCGGCGGTGCGCAGAGCGGCACCACGCCGGGCAACGGCCCGTTCGAGGCGTTCGGCGAGCCGCGCCGGGTCCGCACCGTCGCGGTGAAGCCGGAGGCGCCCCCCGCGCCGGTCCAGCGCGAGGCCCAGGCCGACGCCGCGCCGGCCCCGATCCCGACCATGGTGTTGCCCACCGACGAGCCACCCCAGACCAAGTCCAAGCCCGGCCGCCAGGCCGCCGCCTCCCTGGCGGCGCCGGATCCCGAGCCGGTCCAGGCCGCGCCGAATTCCATGGCGGCCGATGCCGCCCCGCCGAAGTCCGTCGCCGTCAAGCCGGCCCCGAAGGCCGCGCAGCGGGTCGCCACCGTGGCCACGCCGGCCCCGGACGCCCCGGATGCCGTCGACGACACCGTCAAGACGGGTTCGGTCGGCGGGTTCTCGGTCCAGCTCGGCGTCCGCAGCTCCGCCGCCGAGGCGAAGGCGGCGCTCAAGCAGATGCAGGCCAAGTACAGCGGCCTTGCCGGCAAGCCCGAGCTGATCCGCCAGGCAGAGGTCAACGGCAAGACGATCTTCCGCGTCCGCGTCGGGCCCCTGGCCAAGAACGAGGCAACCAGCCTGTGCAGCACCCTCCAGGGCGAGGGCGGGCAGTGCTTCGTCGCCAAGAACTGAGGCCGCGGTAGCGCCGGCCACCGGTCAGGCTCCGGATTTGGTGCACTACGAGGTCGACGCCTCGCCGCCGGACGTGAACGTCGGCTAGGGGCGGGCGTGTTGCGCCCCAGCCTGAGAGGGCAGGGGCTGATCTGAGGGGGGCGGTGCACGCGAGTCCCGCCCGCAACACTCGGTCTCGGACACGGGCTCCAATCTTTCAGGCCCGCGGTTTCGCCTTGCCGCCTCCCTGTTCCCGCCCGACTCTGCCGCCACCGATTCGCCGAACCCGACATATCCTCCGCCGCACCCAAGCGGCCACCGAGAACCCCGCATGACCGCCCGTGCCCTGATCCTCGGCTGCGCCGGCAAGACGCTCTCCGTCGAGGAGGCCGCCTTCTTCCGGGACGTTCGGCCCTGGGGCTTCATCCTGTTCAAGCGCAACATCGGCACGCCGGACGAGGTCCGGACGCTGACGGCGGCGCTGCGGGACTGCCTGGGTTCCGACGCCGCCCCGATCCTGATCGATCAGGAGGGCGGCCGGGTCCAGCGCATGGGCCCGCCGCACTGGCCGGCCTACCCGGCGGGCGGCCGCTACGGACGCCTGAACGGGAGTGCCACCGCGATCGCGCGGCTCGGGGCCCGGCTGATGGCCCATGACCTGGCCGAGGTCGGCATCAACGTCGATTGCGCGCCTGTCCTGGACGTGCCGGCGCCGGGATCGCACGACATCATCGGCGACCGGGCCTACGGATCGTCCCCGGATCGGGTGGCCGAGATCGGCCGGGCCGTCGCGGAAGGCTTGATGGCCGGCGGCGTCCTACCGGTGATGAAGCACGTGCCCGGCCATGGCCGCGCCGCCTGCGACAGCCATCACGGCCTGCCGGTAGTGGAGGCGACCCTGGCGGCGCTAGCCGCTCAGGATTTCCGGCCGTTCCAGGCGCTCGCCGACCTACCGATGGCGATGAGCGCCCATGTCGTCTTCACGGCCATCGATCCCGACCGCCCGGCGACCCAGTCGGCGACCGTCATCCGCGACGTGATCCGCGGCGCCATCGGCTTCGACGGCCTGCTGATGACCGACGACCTGTCGATGCACGCGCTCACCGGCACGTTCCGCGACCGAACCGAAGCCGCCTTCACGGCGGGGATCGATGTCGGCCTGCATTGCAACGGCGCGATGGACGAGATGCGGGCCGTCGCTGAGGCGGCACCGACTCTCGACGGCGCCGCCGCGAGGCGGGCCGCTGCAGCCCTGGCATGCCTGGACCGTGCCGGCGACGGGCTCGACGTGCCCGAAGCCCGGGCCCGGTTCGCGGCCGCGCTCGCGACCGCCGCCTGATCCGCGGCCTTCCACCGCGGGCATCCACTGTCCCTGATGCCGCCTCTGCTTGTGTTCGGGCGGTACGATCCCTAGGTTCGCCCGGAATTCTTCAACCGGCCGTGGCGTCCCGCCCCCATATGGGAGCGCAGGCAAGTGGGCGCGGCCAGGTGGGCGCACGCAGGAGGTTGCCATGGGCAGCATGAGTATCTGGCACTGGGTCATCGTTGCCGTCATCGTCATGCTGCTGTTCGGACGCGGCAAGGTCTCGGACCTGATGGGTGACGTCGCCAAGGGCATCAAAGCGTTCAAGAAGGGCATGGCCGAGGACGAGACGCCGCCGGTCAGCAGCCAGCCGGTCGCTCCGCCGAACGAGCCGGTCCGCACCATCCCCCACGCCGCCGAGACGAGCCCCGGGACCGCGGTTCCGGCGAGCCATCTGCCCGGCGGCGAGCGTAAGCCGGTCTGAGGACTGTCAGGGCGCGCGCTGTGGTGTAGAGCCTGACGGGGTTCGGATCGAGGTCCGGATCCCAGGGCAGCGGGACCGTCGACGACATGCTGGACATGAGCTGGGGCGAGGTGATGCTGATCGGCGGCGTCGCCCTCATCGTCATCGGGCCGAAGGACTTGCCGAAGGCGCTGCGCACCGTCGGGCAGATCACCACGAAACTGCGCCGCATGGCCGGCGAGTTTCAGATGCAGTTCAACGAGGCGATCCGCGAAGCCGAACTCGACGAGGTCCGCAAGGAGGTCGACGGCATCCGCAACACGGTCCGCACCGCGAGTTCCGGCTTCAATCCGGTCCAGACGATCCGGGACGAGCTGAAGGGTGCGGTGGAGGGCCGGGTCGCCGCCCGCCAGGGTTCCGAGCCCCTCGGCCCCGAGAAGCCGGTCGCGGACACGCGTTCCCTGGCCGACGCTACCGCGCAGCTCAAGGCCGAGCAGGACGCCGTCGCACCGGCCAATGCGGACCCCGGTGCCGTTGACGCTGCGCCGCATACCGACGCGGTGCCGCCTGAGGCCCCGCTTCCGGTCCCGGGCTCGGTCGACGATCCCTACGGACCGCCGCCCGAACCTCAGACCCCGCACGACGCTCCCCTGGACCCGAAGAACGGCGCCACTGCCCGATGATGAGCGACGCCGACGAGGCCGAGATCGAAGCGTCCCGGGCACCGCTGCTCGAACACCTGATCGAATTGCGCGCGCGGCTGATCAAGTCGCTGGCGGCCTTCGTGGTGATGTTCTTCGGCTGCTTCTTCTTCTCCCGGGATATCTACAACATCCTGGTCTACCCCTACGTCTCGATCGTGGGGGTCCAGAACGCCGAACTGATCGCGACGCACTTCCTCGAGCAGGTGTTCACCAACATCAAGCTCAGCGTGTTCGGCGCCGCGTTTCTCGCCTTTCCGGTGATCGCCACGCAGATCTACGCGTTCGTGGCGCCGGGCCTGTACCGGAACGAGCGCAAGGCGTTCCTGCCCTACCTCGTGGCCACGCCGATCTTCTTCATCCTGGGCGCGCTGGTGGTCTTCTTCCTGGCTATGCCGCTGCTGATCAAGTTCTCGGTGTCGCTGCAGCAGGTCGGCGTGGCCGGCGAGCCGACGATCAAGCTGTTGCCCAAGGTCGACGAGTACCTTTCGCTGATCATGACGCTGATCTTCGCCTTCGGCATCGCGTTCCAGTTGCCTGTGATCCTCACGTTGCTCGGCCAGATCGGCATCATCGACGCGGCGTTCCTGCGCGAGAAGCGCCGCTACGCGATCGTTCTCGTCTTCGTCGTGGCCGCAGTGCTGACCCCGCCGGACGTCATCTCCCAGCTCTCGCTCGCGCTGCCGATGCTAATCCTCTACGAGGCCTCGGTGTTCTCCGTTTCGCGCGTGGAGAAGCTGCGCGCGGCGCGTCGGGCCGCGGAAGGGTTGGATCCGTAAGGATCGGCGTCGGCAGCGATCAACGGTTCGGAATGCGTTTCACCGCTGACCTGTGACCTCCGGCGTGCCGACGATGCCAAGACGGCAAGATCGATCGCCGTGTCATTCCGGGGCGCCGCAGGCGAGCCCGGAACCTATAAACGCCAACGGTGCAAGGCCTTAAGCTGTCAGCGTGTATGGATCCCGGGCTCCGCTAAGCGGCCCCGGGATGACAAGGAGGAGGCTTGTGCCGTTGCGCGCGTCCTGCCCCGCCCGTCCCAACCATTCAGCACACGGGCCGAGAGTCCAGTCGAGCGAACCGGCCCCAATCACTCTTGATTCTTGAGGGATGCGAAACAGCCACCTCGTCGGAGCCCTACGCCGTTCGCAGCAGCACGTGACGCTTCTTGCCGAAGGACAGCTTGATCACCCCGTCCTGAGTCAGGTCTGCGGGCGTCAGCACCGCCTTCTCGTCCGTCACGGCGGCATCGTTCACCCGCAGCCCGCCGCCCTTGATCTGGCGGCGCGCCTCGCTGGTCGAGGGCACCAGCTTGGCGATGTCCGGCCCGAACGCGGTGAGCACGCCGAGTCCGGCTTCGAGGGTGGCGGCCGGAACGGTGACGCTGGGGAGATCCGCCGCGAGGGTGCCCTCGACGAACGTCTTCCGGGCGGTCTCGGCGGCGGCTTCCGCCACCTCGCGGCCGTGCATCAGCGCCGTGGCCTCGGTGGCGAGCACCGTCTTGGCCGCGTTGATCTCGGAGCCGGCCAGCGCCGCGAGCCGCGCGATCTCTTCCATCGGCAGCAAAGTGAACAGCTTCAGGAAGCGGACCACGTCCGCATCCTCGGTGTTCCGCCAGAACTGCCAGTAATCGTACGGCTTGAGCATGTCCGGGTTGAGCCAGACCGCGCCGGCGGCGGTCTTGCCCATCTTGGCGCCCGAAGAGGTGGTCAGCAGCGGGCAGGTCAGGGCGTAGAGCTGGGGCGTGCCCATGCGCCGGCCGAGATCGATGCCGTTGACGATGTTGCCCCACTGATCCGAGCCGCCCATCTGCAGGGTGCAGCCGTAGCGGCGGTTCAGCTCCACGAAGTCGTAGGATTGCAGGATCATGTAGTTGAATTCCAGGAACGACAGTTCCTGGTCGCGCTCCAGGCGCATCCGGACGCTGTCCATCGACAGCATGCGGTTCACCGAGAAATGGCGGCCGATGTCGCGCAGCATCTCGATGTAGTTGAGCTTGGTCAGCCACTCGGCGTTGTCGACCATCACGGCATCGCCGGCGCCCTCGCCGAAGCGCAGGAACCGGTCGAAGGTCTTGCGGATCTCGGCCTTGTTGGCGTCGATCTGCTCGACGGTCAGGATCTTGCGGCTCTCGTCGCGACCGGACGGGTCGCCGACCCGGGTGGTGCCGCCGCCCATGAGGGCGATCGGCTTAGCCCCGGTGGCCTGAAGCCAGTGCAGCATCATGATCGACAGCAGGTGCCCGACATGGAGCGAGGGCGCCGTGCAATCGTAGCCGACGTAAGTCGTCAGCCGCCCTTCGAGCGCCGCGGTATCGATCCCGGCGAGATCGGAGGTCTGGTGAATATAGCCGCGCTCGGTGAGGATCCGCAGGAAGTCGGATTTCGGCGCGAAGCTCTCGGCATTCATGGCTGCGGTCTCGGGTCGCCAGCCGGCGCGACAGGCAAAGGCTCTGCGTGCTAGCTCGCGCTGGGGTTCAGGATACGGCGCGCTCTTAGCAGGGCGTTCGCCGAAAGGCACGGGGTCGAGCACAATGGCGATGATGCGCGCGATCGGACTGATGAGCGGCACCTCGCTGGACGGCGTCGACATCGCGCTGATCGAGACCGACGGCGAGCGGGTCCACGTGGTGAGGGGCCACAACAACTTCCTCGAGCCGCTTGGGCCGACCGGTTATCGCGGCTACTCCGACGACGAGAAGGCGCTCCTGCGGGTGGCGACCAAGGATGCGGAATCGGTGCTCCATCCGGGCGACCGGCCCGGCCGGCTGCCTGAGGCGGAGGCCTTCGTCACCCAGGCCCATGCCGAGGCCGTCGAACGGTTCCTCGCCGAGAACGGCCTGGACGCGAGCACGGTCGACGTGATCGGCTTCCACGGCCAGACCGTGATTCATCGGCCGGACCAGCGCATCTCGATCCAGATCGGTGACGGGCAGGCGCTGGCGACCCGGCTCGGCATCCCGGTGGTCTCCGATCTGCGCCGGGCCGACATTGAGGCCGGCGGGCAGGGGGCGCCGCTGGTGCCGGTGTTCCACAAGGCGTTGGCGCAGGCCTCCGGATTCGACGGACCGTTCGGCATCCTCAACATCGGCGGCGTCGCCAACGCCACGCTGATCGATTCCAAGGGCGGCGTGATCGCCTTCGACACCGGACCCGGCAACGCCCTGATCGACGAGTGGATGCAGGAGCGCGAGGGCAAGAACCTCGACGACGGCGGCCGTACCGCCGCCCGGGGCCGCGCCGACGAGCCGCTGCTCGCCTGGCTGCTGATGCACCCGTTCTTCTTTCGCCGCCCGCCGAAATCCCTCGACCGGAACTGGTTCTCGCACAAGCTGGCGGGTCAGCTCTCCACGGAGGACGGCGCCGCGACGCTCACGGCCTTCACGGCGCGGGCGGTGGCCCGGGCCCTGGACCACGCCCCCGAGATCCCGACCCGCTGGATCGTGGCGGGCGGCGGCGCGCGCAACGGCGAGCTGGTGCGGCTCCTGAACTATCACCTGAGGTCCGAGATCACGACTGCTGACGCCATCGGATGGTCGTCGGCCTACCTGGAGGCGCAGGCCTTCGCGTATCTGGCGGTCCGCTCCCTCCGGGGCCTCCCGATCACGTTCCCCTCGACCACCGGGGTGAGCGAGCCGAAGACCGGCGGGGTGCTGGCGCGACCGATTGCCTGATCGCGAGGCCCGAACCCGACGAACGGCCCGTCTGTTGGACTTGGATCGAGGCGATCGGGATCCGAGACTTTGGCCGAGACCTACCTGCGCTACCACGACGGCATCGAGACGCCCGCGCCTGATGAGGCCGAAACGATCGATGCGATCATCGCGTCGATGACCCGCGAGAGCGAGACGACGGCCGCGCGCTACGGCCATGCGGTGCGGGCGTCGCACGCCAAGGTCAGCGGCGTGGTCACGGGCGAGCTTCAGGTGCCGGACGACCTCCCGCCCGAGCTGAAGCAGGGTCTGTTCGCCAAAGGCGGCACCTATCCGGTGATCGTGCGCTTCGCGCAGGGGCCGGGGGAATTGCTGAAGGACAGCGTCTCGACCCATCGGGGCATGGCGATCAAGGTCCTGGGCGTCCCGGGCGAGACGCTACCCGGCCACGGGGCCGCCACGCAGGATTTCGTGCTCGCCACGGGCCCGGTTTTCCCGAACCCGGACGCGAAGGGCTTCCTGAGCAGCATGAAGCAGCTGGAAGCCGGCACGAAGGCGCCGGAGGCCGTAAAGTCCGTTGTGTCTCACATCGCAAGGGCGGCCGACGCGGTGGTGAAGTCGGCGACCGGCGAGAGCTCGGCGCTGCTGGACTTCTTCGGACACCAGCCTCTGCACCCGCTGGCCGAGCCGTATTATTCCCAGGCCGCGCTCCGCTACGGCGATCATGTCGCGAAGATCGCGGCCTTCCCGGCCGGCGCGCGGCAGCAGGCCCTGGCCGACGAGGAGCTGCATCCGGGCCAGGACCCGGACGCGTTCCGGCACGCGGTCGGTGCCTTCTTCGCGGGCGATGCGGCCGTCTTCGAACTCCGCGTCCAACTCTGCACCAACCTCGACGACATGCCGGTCGAGGATGCATCGAAGCGCTGGAACGAGGCGGCCAGCCCCTACCGCACCGTGGCGCGACTCGTCCTGCCGGCCCAGGATGCCCGGTCCGAGGCGCGGACGCGCTACGCCGACGACGTGCTGTCCTTCCGGCCGGCCCACAGCCTGGCGGCGCATCGCCCCCTGGGCTCACTGATGCGGGCACGGCTCAAGACCTATCAGGCGCTCTCCAACTTCCGCCACGGCCGCAACCAGACGCCGGAGACGGAACCGACGTCCATCGAGCAGGTACCGGCGTGATGCCGGCGGGTGGGTGAGCCTCGGCCACGCCCTGGGCCGGATCGTCGAGGAATACCCGCTCGCCCGCCTCGATCCGCCGGCCAGGCATCCCCTCGCGGCGGTAATCCGACGCGGGGCGCCGGATGAGCTGCGGGCAGCCCTCGAACCGATCGATGGCCCGTTCCTCGTCAAGGGCAGTCCCGGCCGGGGCACCCGTTGGGCCGCCGTCCCGTGGCTGGCGGTGTTCGACCCGGCTGTCACGACCAGTGCGACGCGGGGCTACTATCTCGTCTACCTGTTCCCGGCGCACCGCCCGGTCGTCCACCTGTCGCTGGCGCAGGGGACCGTCGCCGCGATCCGCGAGCACGGGCCGCGCGCCGAGGCCTACCTGCGGGCCAGCGGGGATGCCCTGCGCGCACGCCTCGCCGACTTCGCCGAGCGCCTGCCGAACCGGTGCATCACCCTCGGCAGCGCCGGCGAGTTGCCGGAGGGCTACGAGGCCGCGCACATCCTCGGCCTGACCTACGCCCTCGACGACCTCGGCGACGAGCGGCGGCTGCGCGCGGATCTGGCGGCGGGCGTGGCGGCTTATCGGGCGCTCAAGGGGCGGGGTGGTCTCGAACGGGGAGAGGCCAAAGAAGGCCTTTCAATCGCATAAACAACCATTCGTATTGAATTATAGATAAATGCATGAAATAAACATTCGGTTTATAGAAAATCGATCGCCATATAATAAACTCTGATCGACAGAGTGCGATCTAATGACGGGCAACGAATTCGTCTGAAATTCACCTTCCCATAGGGCTCTGGTGAGGTGAAAATGCCGAGCAATAAGCTCGAGTCACGATAGATGGACAGATCGCTCTTCAAAAACAGACCCTCTCCGCGGACCATTCTTATTGTTAATGGGCGAACAAAGCTGACCGCAAATTATGTCAATGCGATCGCTGGATCGATCTTCGCCGTTGGTGGACTCCGTCAATCTTTGCAGTTTTGTACACATCGAGTCCGCCGAGCGTTCCGATCCCCGGGGTTGTTTGCATCGCGATTGTTTGCTGGATCGCGAGCGCGAGCCGATATTACGCTGTGCGGCGCTTCCTGAAGGAGTTGGTGTCATGAGCATCGTGAATCTCCTCGTCCTGCTGAGCGTTCCCGCGGCAGCGCTTATCCTCGGGTTTGGGGCGCTACATTTTGCGAAGCGGGCCAACGAGCGCTGAATGCGGCGAGCTTCCTCAGGCTCGTATCGAATGCCAGCCCGGCGGGTTGATCGCGAACTGAACGATCGCATGCATCACCTGCCGTTTGTGCCACCGGCGCTCCCGCGCTAGACGGGCCGCGTCATGTCTCACAACACCTTCGGCCACCTGTTCCGCGTCACGACCTTCGGCGAGAGCCACGGGGTCGCGCTCGGCTGCGTGGTGGATGGCTGTCCGCCCGGGCTGGCGCTGGAGGCCGACGAGATCCAGGCGGAACTCGACCGCCGCAAGCCCGGCCAGTCGCGCTTCACCACCCAGCGCCGCGAGCCCGACCAAGTGAAGATCCTGTCGGGAGTGTTCTCGGACGACCGCACCGGCGGGCGTCAGTTCACGACCGGCACGCCGATCGCGCTGATGATCGAGAACACCGACCAGCGCTCGAAGGACTATTCCGAGATCCGCGACAGCTACCGGCCCGGCCACGCCGACTACACCTACGATGCCAAGTACGGCATCCGCGACTATCGCGGCGGCGGCCGCTCCTCGGCCCGGGAGACCGCGGCCCGGGTCGCCGCGGGTGCGGTGGCGCGCAAGGTGATTCCGGGCATCACCATCCGGGCCGCCCTGGTGCAGATGGGACCGCACGCCATCGACCGGTCGCGCTGGGACTGGGAAGAGGTCGGCAACAACCCGTTCTTCTGCCCCGACCCCGAGACGGCCGCCCTGTACGAGACCTATCTGGACGGCATTCGCAAGGACGGCTCCTCGGTCGGCGCCGTGATCGAGGTCGTGGCCGAGGGCGTGCCGCCGGGCCTGGGCGCCCCGGTCTACGGCAAGCTCGACGCGGATCTCGCCGCAGCCATGATGTCGATCAACGCCGTGAAGGGCGTCGAGATCGGCGACGGGTTCGCGGCCGCCGCCCTGCGCGGCGAGGACAACGCCGACGAGATGCGCAGCGGCAACGGCGAGCGCCCGCGGTTCATGGCCAACCATGCGGGCGGCATCCTGGGCGGCATCTCCAACGGCGAGCCGGTGGTGGTGCGTTTCGCCGTGAAGCCGACCTCTTCGATCCTGACGCCGCGCCGATCGGTGACCCGCGACGGGGCCGAGGTCGACCTGATCACCAAGGGCCGCCACGATCCGTGCGTCGGCATCCGCGCCGTCCCGGTGGCGGAGGCCATGATGGCCTGCGTGCTGGCCGATCACTATCTACGTCATCGCGGACAGGTGGGAGCCGCCTGACGCGCCGCAGCCGAGGCCGATCGCCCCGCGATCGACCGAGCGCTTCGGATCCACGATTTCACAGTCTCGCCCGCGCCGGACCCTTTTCCGGCGCGGGCGAGCCGGGCCTGTCCACCCCGCGCGGGGCGGAGAGATGCGAGACGAGAGAGCGATCCGTGCCCCATTGCACCGTTACCGAGGCCATCGCAGCCTTCGCCCGCGGCGAGATCGTGGTCGTCACCGACGATGACGACCGCGAGAACGAAGGCGATCTCGTCGTCGCCGCCTCGCTCTGCACGCCGGAGAAGATGGCGTTCATCATCCGCAACACCTGCGGAATCGTCTGCGCGCCGATCACCCAGGATGAGGCCCGCCGGCTGCATCTCGACCCGATGGTGGCCTCGAACGACGCGCCGCTGGGCACCGCGTTCACGGTCACGGTCGACACCAAGCACGGGCTGACCACCGGCATCTCCGCGGAGCAGCGCTGCAACACCGTGCGGGCGCTCGCCAACGGCAACATGGGCGCCGGCGACTTCGTCCGCCCCGGCCACGTCTTCCCGCTGATCGCCCGCAACGGCGGCGTGCTGATGCGCTCGGGCCATACCGAGGCCGCGGTCGACCTGTGCAAGCTCGCCGAACTGCCCCCGGTCGGGGTGATCTGCGAGCTCGCAAACGACGACGGCACGGTGATGAAGGGCCCGCAGATCGAGGCCTTTTCCGAGACGCACGGCCTCAAGCGCGTCTCGGTCGCCGACCTCATCGCCTACCGGCAGGCCCGGGACCGGCTGGTGGAGCGGGTCGGGCACTTCACGGTCCATTCCAACCACGGCGACGTGACGGCCTACGCGTTCTCCACGCCGTTCGAGACGATCCAGCAATTTGCCTTCGTGATGGGCGAGATCGGCAACGGCCAGGACGTGCTGGTGCGCCTGCACCGCTCCAACGTCGCCGCCGACGTGATCGGCGGCGGCAAGCAGATCGACGCCGTGCTCAAGCGCTTCGCGTCCGAGGGTCGTGGGGTGCTGGTCTACCTGCGCGACGGCACGGCGGGCGTTCCCATGAAGAGTGCCACCGAGGAGGGCACGGAGGCCCTGCGCGCCCGCCAGTGGCGCGAGGTCGGCCTCGGCGCCCAGATCCTGCGAGACCTCGGAATCGTGTCGATCCGCAACCTCGCGACCTCGGCGCGCTCGTATGTCGGCCTCTCGGGCTTCGGTATCGAACTCCTGGGCGACGAGCCGCTGGAGGGGTGATCCGAGGCCGGACGCGCCTCAGGCACGGCGCGCGATGGTCCAGAATGCGGCGCCTGCCATGATGGCGGCGGCGCCCCTGTTCAGCCGGGCGCGGAAGGCAGGTTCGCTCAAGGCATCCCGCGCCTGTGCCGCGAGGGCGGCATAGGGCGTCATCACCACAGCGAGCACCGATCCGGTCAGGCCGACGAGTGTGGCGTAGTCCCCGGTCGTGATGGTGCGAAGGTCGATCAGCGTCGGCAGTACGGCGAGGTAGAAGACGATCGTCTTGGGGTTGGCCAGGGTGACGGTGAGCCCGGCGACGAAGCTCGCCAGCGGCCGGTCGGCCGGGCCGCCCTCCACCCGGTCGGTCCGGCCGGCCGAACGCCAGAGCCGGACCGCCAGGATGGCGAGATACAGGCCGGCGCAGAGCCGGACGACCAAGAACAGTTCGCCCAAAGTCTCCGCGATCAGGGCCAGCCCGAACACCGCCGCGGACAGGAACGTGAGGTCGCCCAGGACCAGCCCCACCGCGAAGGCCATGGCGGCTTTGAAGCCCGAAGAGAGAGCACGCGCGATCAGGGCGACGACGCCGGGGCCGGGCACCGCGGCGGCGACGCCGAGCGCCAAGGCGTAGGTGAGGAAGCCGGCCGACGTCATCGCGCCGAGCCCGGGTCCAACGGGCTTGCGGCGGCCGGGCGGGCCGCCTCCGGTCTCGCGCCGATCATTCTCTGTGACATCGCGCGATTCGCCTGCCCGTTGGTGGACCCGACTATGGCGTGCCGGATGCCGGCGGCAACCGGACACGCGAGGGGCCTACCGGTCAGCCGTTTCGAGGTGTTTGGATCGCTCTGCACGCGAGGCGCTTCGGCCATGGGACCAAGCGTTTTGGAGGGCGCAGGCTAGGTCCGAGGGCATGCGACCAGCTCTCGCCAAGGTGACCGCCGAGAAGTGGGCGGGGAAGGAACAGACCGGTCGCGGTTATGCTTCCTCCGCGGATCCCAGGGTTCCGCGGACATTTCAGCCGCTGCCCTGTCATCCCGGGGCGCAGTAGGCGAGCCCGGGATCCAGAACCCCGTACGGCGCAAGTCACTGATCCAACACTGGTTCTAGATCCTAGGCTCCGCTTCGCGGCCCCGGGATGACGAGGCAGTTTTCAGAACGCCCTCGGCAAAGACCAGGGGTCACTGGCCAAGCGGGACAGTCCTGTGCCGACCTTTGCTCGAACATCTCGATAGGTCTGGGCCTACCGGCCCATGAGTGCGTCGACATGGGCGGACACGGATTTGGCGAGGCCTTCCAGGCTGTAGCCGCCCTCGAGCACCGAGACGATCCGGCCGCCGGCGGACCGCTCGGCCAAGTCCATCAACTTGCGGGTCGCCCACCCGAAATCCTCCGCTTCCAGCCGGAGATTGGCCAGCGGGTCGAGGCGGTGAGCATCGAAGCCCGCCGAGATCACGATCACGTCGGGCTGGAAGGTCTCCAGCCGCGAGAGGATGCCGGCCTCGAACGCCTCGCGGAACACCTCGCCGTCGTCGTTGGGCCGCAGCGGAACATTGACGATCGTGTCCTTCTCGCCGCGCTCCGAGGCGGCGCCGCTGCCCGGATACAATGGCATCTGGTGGGTCGAGCAGTAGAGCACGCTGCCATCGTCCCAGAAGATGTCCTGGCTGCCGTTGCCGTGATGCACATCCCAATCGACCAGCGCGACGCGCTCGGCACCATGCTTTTGCCGGGCGTAGCGGGCCGCGATGGCGGCGTGGTTGAACAGGCAAAAGCCCATCGAGCGGGTCCGCTCCGCATGGTGCCCGGGCGGGCGCATCGCCACAAAGGCGTTGCGGCATTCGCCGGCCATGACCGAATCCAGGGCATGGTTGGCGCCCCCGATCGCCCGCAGGGTCGCCTCCAGGCTACCGGCGGACAGGATGGTGTCGGCATCGATCCCGACCATCCCGTGCTCCGGGACCGCCGCCACCAATGCGTCCACGTACTCGCGCGGATGCGCCAGGGTGGCCACCTCGATCTCCGCCCTGGGCGCCGCGACCCGCACGAGGCCGGCGAAGCGCTCGTCCTCCAGGGCGCGCTCGATCGCACGCATCCGCGCCGGCCGCTCCGGATGGCCCTCCGGCACCTCGTGGTCGAAACTCGCGGGATGGCTGACGTACAGGGTGGTCACGACGGTCGCTCCCGGGTGCGGTCCTGTCGCGCGCCTGCAACAAGAGCCGGCAATGTGCCATGGGCGGAACGCGCGGACTACGGGTGCGTGCCCGCCCTGGTTATAGTTGCTCGAATCTTCCGCGGGCGCATTGCGGCCGGGCCGCATGCCCGGCGGCGCGGAGGAGGTCCGAGAACAGCCGCATGCGTCTCATCCCGCGTCTCATCCCGGCCATCGCCTGCGTCGTCCTGCTCGCGGGCTGCACGTTCAAGGCCGTGCCCGACCCGAAGGTTTCGGCCCGCGACGCCGAGTTCATGGCGCTCGTGCCCGACGCCGAGTTCGATCCGCACTTCGCGCGCTACCAGGTGAGCGATCCGACCGGACAGCCTCCGGGCACGATCGTCGTCGAGACCAGGGAGCGCCAGCTCTACCTCGTGCTGCCGGACGGCAAGGCGATCCGCTACGGCGTCACGGTGGGTGATGAGGCCTATGGCTGGACCGGGACAGCCACGGTCACCCGCAAGGCCGAGTGGCCGGCCTGGAACCCTCCGGCCGAGATGATCCGGCGCTGGCCGCACGTTCACGCGATGGAGGGCGGACCGATGAACCCGCTCGGCGCGCGCGCCCTCTACCTGTCCGATCACGGCAAGGACACGCTCTACCGGATCCACGGAACCAACGAGCCGGAGAAGATCGGCCAAGCGGTCTCGTCGGGCTGCATCCGCATGCGCAACATCGACGTGGTGGACCTGTTCGATCGTGCCCCGGTCGGAGCCACGGTCATCGTCCGGTAACGCAACTGGTCAACGTCCCAATAAGCCTGCTTGCTCGGTCCGTGTTTACCTGAACTTCCGTTCAGATCTTGCCGTTAACTTCCGGCAGGGGTGCCGTCCCGTAAGTTCAAATCACACCGGGACAAACACCGACCGCAGCAAAGGTCGGAGGAGCAGGCAGCCATGACCATGATCTCCGTTCAACAGTTCTGCAACCATGCCGTTTCCACTGGCGCGATCAGCGACGAGGACCTGCTGGTCCTCAAGCGCGAGGTTCTGCCGGAGGGGATCATGAGCCGCGACGAAGCCGACATGCTGATCGCCCTGGAGCGGGCCGTGATCGGCTCCGAGGCCTTCGCGGACTTTCTTGTGGCTTCGGTGGTCGACTTCGCCGTCTGGGGCCTGCGCCCGACCGGCTACATCGACCGGGATGTCGCCGCCTGGCTCGCCAGCTCGCTTAGCGGCCGGGACGGCCCGAGCCCGGTCGGCGCCCGGATCGCCATGGAGATCGTCCGTGAGGCGGAAGGCAGCGCCGAGACCTTGATGGCTTTCGCGCTGGACGCCAACCGCTGGACCCGTGAGGCGGCCCAGGCTCCGCGCCTCACCTTCGCGCTCGCCGCCTGAGCGACCCTTCGACCAAGGCGCAGCTTCCGTCCGCGGCGCAACTGATCTATCGGGACAGTCAAGCCGGTGTGCAATCCGGCGATCTCGAAAGTGATGCGCCAGCGATGTTCGATAAGATCCTGATCGCCAACCGGGGCGAAATCGCCTGCCGGGTCATCAAGACCGCCCGGAAGATGGGCATCAGGACGGTGGCAGTCTATTCGGACGCCGACCGCGATGCGGTGCACGTCGCGATGGCCGACGAGGCGGTCCATATCGGCCCCGCCGCCGCGGCGCAGTCCTACCTGGTCATCGAGAAGATCATCGAGGCCTGCCGGCAGACCGGCGCCCAGGCGGTCCATCCCGGCTACGGCTTCCTGTCCGAGCGCGAGGCCTTCCCGAAGGCCCTCGAGGCCGCCGGCATCGTGTTCATCGGCCCCAATCCCGGCGCCATCGCCGCCATGGGCGACAAGATCGAATCCAAGAAGGCGGCCGCCGCCGCCAACGTCTCAACCGTCCCGGGCTACCTCGGCGTGATCGAGAGCCCCGAGCACGCCGTCGAGATCGCCGACGGCATCGGCTACCCGGTGATGATCAAGGCCTCCGCGGGCGGCGGCGGCAAGGGCATGCGCATCGCCCATTCGTCGGGCGAGGTCGCCGAGGGATTCGCCCGCGCCAAGTCCGAGGCGTCCTCGTCCTTCGGCGACGACCGGGTGTTCGTGGAAAAGTTCATCACCGACCCGCGGCACATCGAGATCCAGGTGATCGGCGATAAGCACGGCAACGTGATCTATCTCGGCGAGCGCGAGTGCTCGATCCAGCGCCGCAATCAGAAGGTGATCGAGGAGGCGCCGTCGCCGCTGCTCGACGCCGAGACGCGCCGGAAGATGGGCGAGCAGGCCGTCGCCCTCGCCAAGGCCGTGAACTACGATTCCGCCGGCACGGTCGAGTTCGTCGCCGGCCAGGACAAGTCGTTCTACTTCCTCGAAATGAACACCCGTCTCCAGGTCGAGCACCCGGTGACCGAGATGATCACCGGCCTCGACCTCGTCGAGCTGATGATCCGGGTCGCGGCGGGTGAATCGCTGCCGCTCACCCAGGAACAGGTGAAGCTGGACGGCTGGGCCGTCGAGAGCCGCGTCTACGCCGAGGATCCGACCCGCAACTTCCTGCCCTCGATCGGACGTCTGACCACCTACCGGCCGCCGGAGGAGGGCCGTCAGGGCACCGCGATCGTGCGCAACGACACCGGCGTGGAGGAGGGCGGCGAGATCGCGATCCACTACGATCCGATGATCGCCAAGCTGGTCACCTGGGCGCCGACCCGGGCTGAGGCGATCGCAGCGCAGGGCGACGCGCTCGACGCCTTCGCGATCGACGGCATCCGCCACAACATCCCGTTCCTCTCCGCACTGATGGCGCATCCGCGCTGGCAGGAGGGCGAGCTCTCCACCGGCTTCATCGCCGAGGAATTCCCGAACGGCTTCGTCGCCCCGGAGCCCGCGGGTGCGGTGGCGATCCGCATGATGGCCGCGGCGGCGGCGATCGACCACAAGCTGAACCAGCGCAAGCGCGGCATCTCCGGGCAGATGCGCGCGCCGGGCCTGTTCGCGTTCGAGCGGGACCGCGTCGTGATCCTGGCCGGCCAATCCTACGCGGTGACCATCGAGCCGGAGGGCGAGGACCTGATCGTCACCCGCGATGACGGCACGGCGCTGTCGGTGGCGAGTGCGTGGCGCCCGGGCGAGCCGGTCTGGATCGGAACGATCGGCTCCGAGCGCGTCGCCATCCAGGTGCGCGGCCTGCTGAACGGCGTGTTCCTGCAGCATGCCGGCGCAGCCGCCGAGGCCCGGGTCTACACCCGCCGGGAAGCCGAACTCGCCGCGCTGATGCCGGTGAAGGAGCAGGCCGGCTCGGGCAAGCAGGTGCTCTGCCCGATGCCGGGCCTCGTGAAGCAGATCCTGGTCACCGAGGGCCAGGAGGTGAAGAACGGCGAGCCGATCGCGGTGGTCGAGGCGATGAAGATGGAGAACATGCTCCGCGCCGAGCGCGACGCCACGGTCGCGAAGATCCACGCCAAGGAAGGCGACAGCCTCGCGGTCGACGCGGTGATCCTCGAATTCGCCTGATCGCAGCGCGCTCGTCGTGACTGCGGTTCACAACGAGCAGACGAAGCTCCTGGCCACCGCGCTGAACAACATCGCGGTGGCTTTCGTGGTGATCGGGTTCGTAACGCCGATCACGGCCATGAGTTTTGAGTCGCGAGCGCGCCGACCTTGCGTCCGGCCACCGCATTCTTCGCGGCGATCTGGCTTTCCGCAGGCATCGGCTTACATGCGATCGGCAGGCGCGTGCTGCGGAGCTTCAAGCCATGAGCTCGGGCGAAATCTTCGTGACGTTCGTGATTCCCGCCGTCACCCTCGCCGTGGCCTACGCGGCGATGCGGGCGAACGAGTGGGCCGTGCAGCGCAACGAGCGCGAATCGGGGAAGTGACTCGACCGGTCGGCCGCTGATCGCTGCGGTATGCCCCTCTACTTCGCCTACGGCGCGAACATGGATGCCGCCGCGATGGCCCTGCGCTGCCCGGTCTCGCGGCTGATCGGCGGCGGCTGCCTGAAACGGCATCGCTTCATCGTCATGCGCGAGGGCTACGCCTCGGTGGTGCGCGATCCCGCCCGGGTGGTGCACGGAGTCCTGTGGGAGCTGGCGCTCGACGACATCCCGGCGCTGGACCGCTACGAGGGCGTCGCGGGCGGGCTCTACGCCAAGGTGACGCTGCCCGTGACCACGGCCGCCGGCACCAAGCGCGCCCTGATCTATCTCGGCCGCTCCACCGCACCGGGCCGGCCAAGACCCGGATACCTCGACGCCGTGCTGGCGGCCGCGCGTGCCGCCCAGCTTCCGCCGGCCTATATCCGCGAACTCAGTACCTGGATGCGCGGACCGCCCGCCTGAACGGGCGGCAGTTGGTACGCAACCTGCTTGCTCGCGATCGACCGGGGCAGCCACACCAGCCTTTCGCCCCGGTCAGCTGTCGTGATTGCGCAGCGTGCCCTTCGGTCAACGGCGATCGGCGGCCGCGTGCGCGGGAGAGGTTCGCATGTCCTATCTGGCGCCCGCCGATTTCGTGAAGAAGGCCGTCGATGCCGGTGAATCGAAGGTCTTCATGGCCACCAAAGACACCTTCATCCGGGCCTACATGGCCGGCGCGATCCTGGCGCTCGCGGCCGCCTTCGCGGTGACGATCAACCAGACCACCGGTCAGCCGCTGGTCGGAGCGCTGCTGTTCCCGGTCGGCTTCTCGATGCTGTACCTGCTCGGCTACGATCTGTTCACGGGCGTCTGCGTGCTCACGCCGCTCGCCTTGATCGATAAGCGCCCGGGCGTCACCGTGGCCGGCATCGCCCGGAACTGGACATTGGTGTTCTTCGGCAACTTCGCCGGCGCGCTCACCACCGCATTGATGATGGCCATCGTGTTCACCTTCGGCTTCGCCACCGAGCCGAACGCCGTCGGCAAGGCGATCGCCGGCATCGGCGAGGCGCGCACCCTCGGCTACGAGAAGTACGGCGCCGCCGGCATGCTGACGCTCTTCGTGCGCGCGATGATGTGCAACTGGATGGTCTCCACCGGCGTGATCGGGGCGATGCTGTCCACCTCGGTGCCCGGCAAGGTGATCGCCATGTGGATGCCGATCACGGTGTTCTTCTTCATGACCTTCGAACATTCGGTCGTGAACATGTTCCTGTTCCCATCGGCGATCCTCATGGGCGGCCACCTGACCGTCATGGATTACCTGCTGTGGAACGAGATCCCGACCCTGCTCGGGAACATCGTCGGCGGCCTCGCCTTCACCGGCCTGATGCTCTACTCGACCCACGTCCGTACGGGCGAGACGCGTTCAGCCCGGGTCGGCGCCGGCGTGCGTCGCCCGATGGCGGCCGAATAAGCTGTATGGCAGCCCGCGCCGTTCGCGCGGGCTTGTTGCGAGGCGGTGCCGATCCGATGAGCGTGACCTGCACCGTCTCAGTAATCGTCAAGGGACGCGTCCAGGGCGTCTCCTACCGAGCCTGGACCCAGGCCGAAGCACGTGCGCTGGATCTGACCGGCTTCGTCCGCAACCGCGCCGACGGCTCGGTCGAGGCCGTGTTCTGTGGCGCCCCGGATGCGGTGGACCGGATGATCGCATTATGCCGCTCCGGCCCGCCCCACGCCCGCGTCGGCGAGGTCATCGTGCAGGAAGGCGGCGATCCGCCCGAGACGCACGGCTTCGACATCCTGCGGGGTTGATCCGGGCGGGTTCTGCGCGGCGGGCCGGACTGGTATGGCCGTCAGGCCGTATCCGAATCCGCTTCCCTGGCGCTCCGAGATCATGACCGACCCGACCACCGGCAGCGCCGCCTTCTCGCCCCTCGATATCGGGGCCCTGGTGTACTTCATCCTCGCCTGGGTGGCGTACGGCCTGTCGGTCGGGCGCCTGCGCGGTCGGATGGTCTCCCTCAGCCAGATCATGAACGTCCACCGGTCCAACTGGGCCCGGCAGGTCATCGGCCGCGACAACCGGGTGGTCGACACGCAGATCAACGCCTCGCTGCAGAACGGGACCGCCTTCTTCGCCTCGACCTCGCTGATCGCGCTGGGCTCGGTGCTGACCCTGTCGCGCTCCGGCGACGACGTGCTCAACCTGTTCGCGACCCTGCCGTTCGGCACGGTGGCGAACCGGACCACCTGGGAGTTGAAGGTCGCCGGCCTCGCATTCGTGTTCGTCTACGCGTTCTTCAAGTTCGCCTGGGCCTACCGGCTGTTCAACTACGCGGCGATCCTGCTCGGGGCCGTGCCGTCGAAGGGGTCCGGCGCCAGCGACACCGAGATGCTGCGGGCCGTCCGCCGGGTGGCGGCGATGAACGTCAGCGCGGGGCGCCATTTCGCCCGGGGGCAGCGCGCGTTCTTCTTCGCGCTGGCCTATCTCGGCTGGTTCATCAGCCCATATGTGTTGCTCGCCTCGACAACCTCCGTGGTCATCATCATGTGGCGTCGACAGTTCGCCTCGGAGATCCGCAAGGCGTTGCTGGAGGCCGGTGAAGGGCCGCACGAGGGTCCGCTCCTGGCCCCCGCCGAAGAGGCACGGATATGACCACGACCAAAGCTGACGAGGCAACGATCGAGGAAACCCTGCTTGGCCTCGTGGCCGAGCGTGGGGCCGGCAAGACGATCTGCCCGTCGGAGGTGGCCAGGGCCCTGGGCGGTCCGCATCCGGACGGATGGGGCCCGCTGATGCAGCCGGTGCGCCGGGTGGCGGTGCGGCTCGCCCATGCGGGCCGGGTCGCGATCCTGCGCAAGGGTAAGCCGGTGGACCCGGACGACTTCCGGGGGATCTACCGGCTGGCGCTGCCGGGTGCGGCGACCGGCTCCGGCCCGGGCAGCCAATCCGGCGTGTAGCCGGCGAGGCGATAGACCGCGAGGCCGATCCACTCTTTCACGGCCAGATCGAGCTGGAGGAGCCCCTCCGAAGCGAAGCCGTGGAAATGGGCGACGTCGCCCCAGCCCCGGGTCCGGTAATCCACCGGGAAGGCATCGACCGTGAAACCCGCATTCCGGAAACACCCGATCGCCCGGGGCATGTGCCAGGCCGACGTCACGAGCAACCAGCGCTCGCCGGGCTTCGGTTGAACCAGCGCAGCGGAGAACATCGCGTTCTCGTAGGTGTTGCGCGATCGGTTCTCGAGGATCATGCGCGTCCGCGGCAGCCCGATGACATCCGCCTGGCGACTGACGATGTCGGCCTCCGAAATGCCGCCCCCGATGAAGCCACTGCCGCCGGAGAAGACCAGCCGGGCCCCGGGGAAACGGCGGGCGAGGTCGGCGAAGTAGATCTGCCGCTCGCCGGCATCATTGACGATGACCTGATCCCGCACCTCGGACGGACCCGCTTCGATGGCACCGCCGAGCACGACGATCCCGGTCGGCGCGGGCCCGTCGTCCGGGTACGGCGCGAAGCGCTGCTCCAGCGGCAACATCGCCATGTCCGACAGCGGTGACAAACCGCCCAGTATCAGGCCCAGCAGGCCGAGACCGGCGAGCCCCAGACCGGAGCGTCGCCGGCGCGTCACCGCCACCAGACCGAGGCCGATCAGGACGGCGAAGAGGCAGAAATTCGATGGGGTGATCAGAAAGTAGACGACCTTCGAAAGCGGGAAGAACATCGGTAGGCCTCAAGCCGGCTTCGTCTCGGCCTCGAACCGGGCCAGGGCCGCGGCGTCCGGCGGAAGCAGGCTGGCGAGGTTTTCGCCCCTCTCGGCCTCGCGCTGGATCCACAGGTCCAGGCGCTGTTGCTCGACGGCCTCCAGGGCGACCCGCTCGGCGAGGTCGGCCGGTAGCGCGACGATCCCGCCGGACCCGCAGACCACGATGTCGCCGGGATGGATGGCGGCCCCGCCGCATGAGACGCGTTCCTGCGCGCCGACCAGGGCGAGGGTCTCGCTGCCGGCCTCTTGCGCGGACCAGACCGGCAGACCGGTGGGATCCGGCAGGGCGCCGTCGGTGATCAAGCCGGCGACGCCGCGCTGGGCGAGCCGCGCCGCCACGATCGCTCCGAAGGGGAGGGCGAGGCCGGAACCCGCGGCATCGATGACCAGCACGGCACCCTCCGGAACGGCGTCGATCGCGGCAGCGAGGTCACCGGCGGCATCGTTCCGGGCCGGAATCATCCGGAGGGTATAGGCAGGGCCGATGGCACTGCCGCCCCGTGCCGTCAGGCCGCGCGGGCTGAACGCCTTGATCCCGGCGCGCGTCAATGCCCGCGCCAGGCTGGCCGGCGTTACGGCGGAGAGCGCATCGCGCAGGGTCGGGTCGATCGCCATCGGGATGTTCCGTGAGGGGCCGCCGGACGGATCGGCGCGGTGCCGTCAAGGTGGATCGCGCGGGCGCGCCGACAAGGCCGCGCTTGATCCCTCGATGCGCCGAACGTCGGCCCGGTCCCAAGAAACATCCGGTGGGACAGACGCTCCGTCAACCGTCATCGGATTGGCGGTGTCACGCCGGCCCGCGTCTCAGGCGATCGGCTCGCCGAGCGCCCGAGCCGCACCGGGCCTGCCGGCGAGCCGTTCGTACCAGCGGCGCAGGGCCGGGCGTTCGATGCGCTCGGCCGGCAGGTTCAGCCAGCGATGAGCGGCGCAGCCGAGCGCGATGTCGGCGATGCCGAAGCCGTCGCCCACCATGTAATCTCGGTCCGTCAGATGCGCGTCCAGCATGGCCGCCAGCGCCTCCGTCCGCGTCATCGAGGCGGCGACCACCGTCCGGTCGGGATTCTGCGAGCGGTAGAGCTGCCAGAACGCGTCGCGCATCGCGGGCGTGAAGGTGGTGGCCTGCCAGTCCAGCCATTGATCGACATGGGCGCGGGTCCGCGGATCGGCCGGCAGCGCCAGGGTCGGAGCTGTCGAGGCCACGTAGCGCAGGATGGCGTTCGACTCCCAGAGAACGAACCCATCCTCCTCGAGGGTCGGAACGAGCCCGTTCGGGTTCTTGCCGCGGTAGGCGCGATCGGCGACGATGCCATGCGCACCGCCGGCATCGATCCGCTCATAGGCGAGTCCGGCCTCGTCGAGTCCCCAGACGGCCTTCTGCACGTTCACCGAGGTGAGCCGCCCCCAGAGCTTGCGCATCGTCACCAAGACCTCCCTCAGACTTTCGGCGGGTAGGCGTGCTCGCACCCGTTCGGATCGGTGACCCGCGTCCCGTCGCCTGCCTCGCGCAGGTACCCGGGGCCGACCGGCACCTTGCCGTGGCCGCCGGGAATGTCGAGCACGTAGGTCGGCTGGGCCAGACCCGAGAGGCGGCCGCGCAGGGCGCGCATCAGCGCCTGTCCCGCGTCGAGGCTGGTGCGCAGGTGGCCGGTGCCCGGAGCCAGGTCGCCGTGATGCAGGTAGTAGGGCTTGATCCGGTTCTCCACGAAGGTCCGCATCAGCGCCTCGAGGGTCGCGGGATCGTCGTTGACCCCGCGCAGCAGCACCGACTGGCTGACCATCGGGATCCCGGCATCGACCAGCCGGGCGCAGGCTTCTTGAGCGGCCCCGGTGAACTCACGCGGGTGGTTGGCGTGGAGCGCCACGAACACCGCGCGCCCGAACCGCTTGAGCGACCGCACCAGATCGTCGCCGACGAGGTCGGGTTTCACAACCGGCACGCGGGTGTGAATCCGCATCACCCGGACATGCGCGATCACCGACAGCCGGTCGGCGATCGCGCCGAGCCGGCGGGGCGAGAGCGCGAACGGATCGCCGCCGGTGACGACGACCTCCCAGATCCGCGGGTCCTGCGCGATGTAGGCAAGGGCGGCATCGAGCTCCGCGTCGGTCAGGGAGCCGAGGCCGTCCGGCCCGACCATCTCCCGGCGGAAACAGAACCGGCAATAGACCGGGCAGATGTGCAGCGGCTTCAGCAGCACGCGGTCCGGATAGCGGTGGACGATGCCCACAACCGGAGCGTGCGCCTCGTCGCCGATCGGGTCGGCGCGCTCCTCCGGGGCGGCGACGGCCTCCTCGGCCCGCGGCACGAACTGACGGGCGATCGGATCCGCCGGATCGTCCCGGTCGATCAGTTCGGCCATGTCCGGGGTGACCGAGACGGCGTAGCGCGCCAGCACATCGTGCAGCGCCTCCGCCTCCGGGCCGGACAGCAGGCCGGCCTCGGCGAGGTCGGCGGCGCTGCGCAGCGTGCGGTTCACGGCAGGGTCTCCACCACCGGCGTCCAGATCACGTCGTCCACGCGATTCGCGCCGCAGGCCAGCATGGCCAAGCGGTCGAAGCCGAGGGCGATGCCCGACGCGTCGGGCATTACGGCCAATGCTTCGAAGAAGTCGGAGTCGATCGGATACGCTTCGTCGTAAACGCGCAGCTTCACCGCCATCTCCGCGTTGAAACGGCGGCGTAAGGCGACCGGATCGGTCAATTCTCCGAAGGCATTCGCGAGTTCGACACCGCAGGCATAGAGCTCGAACCGTTCGGAGACCCGCGGATCGTCCGGCACCGGGCGGGCCAGGGCCGCCTCGCTGATCGGGTATTCGCACAGGATCGTCGGGCGCCCGATACCAAGATGCGGCTCGATCCGCGCAACCAGAACCCGCGAAAACAGATCCGCCCACGTGTCATCCGGGGCGACGCGCAGGTCCGCCGCCTCCACGGCGCCGGCAAGGGCGTCGCGGTCGGTCTCGCCATCCGGCGATAGTGTGGCCAGCAGATCGATGCCGGCAAAGCGCGCGAACGCCTCAGCCAGGGTCAGCCGCTCGCACGCGGCGAACGGGTCGGCGTCCCGGCCCCGGTAGTCGAACCGGCGTGTGCCGGCGGTCTCGGCGGCAAGCGCCAGAAGCTCGGCGCAATCGGCCATCAACGCCGTGTAGGGCACGCCAGCGCGGTACCATTCCAGCATGGTGAATTCAGGATGGTGCAGAGGGCCGCGCTCACGGTTTCGGAACACCCGGGCGACACTGAGGAGCCGCGTCTCGCCCGCAGCCAGCAGCTTCTTGCAGGCGAATTCCGGGGAAGTGTGCAGGTAGAGCGGCGTCCGCGCGCCACTGCCGCCGATGGCTTCGGTGGCGAAGGCCGAGAGATGCGCTTCGTTGCCGGGTGAGACCTGCAGGCAGGCGGTCTCGGCCTCGACGAAGTCCCGCTCCGCGAACCAGGCCCGGAACGCGGCCAGAATCCGGTTGCGCAGCAGCAGGCGAGGCCTGCGGTCGGCGTGGCGGTCGGGCGCCCACCAGGGCGAGACAGCTCCGGTCACAATCGGTCTCCAGCATGGCCGGCCCCAGGCACGAGCGAGCCGCCCTGAGTGCGACCCAGGCGCGAGGCTGGCCTCCGATCCACCGCGGGGAAGCATCGGTGCCTTTCGCCGAGACCGCCGGGTGAGGTTCGCCGGCTGGCAACCACGCCGCAGATGCGATAGTGGCGAGGCCTGAGATCCAGTGCACGCGCTTGGCGCGTGCCGACCCGCCTTGTCAATGCAGGACCGAATTCCGTGAAGGTGATCGCCTCAACGCTCCGCAAGGGCAACGTCGTCGACAAGGACGGCAAGCTCTACGTGATCCTGTTCGTCGAGAACATCCATCCCGGCAAGGGCACCCCGGTGACCCAGCTCGACATGCGCCGCATCACGGACGGCGTGAAGGTGTCCGAGCGCTACCGGACCACCGAGCAGGTCGAGCGGGCTTTCGTGGAGGATCGCGAGCACACCTTCCTCTACAGCGACGCCGAGGGGTTCCACTTCATGAACCCCGAGAGCTACGAGCAGGTCGCTGTACCGGCGGACGTGGTCGGCGACGCCGCCCCCTACCTTCAGGAGGGCATGGCCGTGATGCTGTCGAGCCATAACGACGTGCCGCTGACCATCGAGTTGCCCCAGCGGGTGACCTTGGAGGTCACCGAAACCGAGCCGGTGCTCAAGGGCCAGACCGCCTCCTCGTCCTACAAGCCCGCCACCCTCTCGAACGGCGTCCGCACCACCGTGCCGCCTCACATCGCCGCCGGTACCCGCGTGGTGGTGATGACGGCGGACGGCGCCTACGTCGAGCGCGCCAAGGATTGATTTGCTAGGGGATTCTGACTGCGAGACGATCATGGCGTGGGCTGGAGATCTTATCTTGCCCGCGCCCTGATCCTGGGATGCCGACGCAAAGCGGGTGGTGATCAGGAGTTCTCCCGATCGTTCGACGATCCCTGAGCGGCTCCTTCGAAGCCCGCGATACGTTCTTCGCTGGACCAAGGCAGTGGGTTGGACGCACCCTGCGCTGTCTTGCAAGGCTGCCGCGGTTCGTATCCTACTTCGGCATTCGAGAGGCCGCCTCGATCGACCCGTAGCAGCCCTGCGATAGGGCCTGTGCCCGCAACCGCTCTGCCGGGCTGAAGGGGCGACCATCCTCCCGGAAAAGATCCTCCTTGATCAGCGCATCGGAGGTGCACAGGGCCGCGATGCGGCAGAGCGGCGGCTCCCCGCCGGTGCGTGTGCAGATCGTCACGTAATCGGCCCGAAACGCGCGGAGACCAGCCATCGGGTTCGGTCCCGTCAGGGTGACGAGACCGGTGAGCAGCCCCAGCAGCACGGGCTGGTGCACGAGATACACGATCAGGCTGTGGCGCCCCAAGAACGTCGCCGCACGCCCAGGTGCCGAACGCGGCGCCCAGTTGCCGAGCCGGGACCGCGCAAGAATCGGCAGGCCGAGCCGCCCGAGGACGATCCCCGACAAGACGAACCCGAACCACGGGAATAACGGCACGTAATCGTTGGTTCGCGGCGTCCCGGAACCAAGGCCGAGGAAGAACAGGATCGGGTCATCGAGCAGAGACCCGTGCACCACGAGCGGTGCGGCGAAGACCGCCATCGCGGCGAGCGCCGTCACCGCCACAGGGGCGGAGAGGAACGGCAGGCCGAGCACGCTCGAGACGGCAATGCAGTGCAGGATGCCGAAGAACACGTACGCGTCGGGAAACGCGATCCAGGTCCCGAGTGTCACGAGGAGCGCAGCCCCGCCGATCCGCGCGAGCCTCAGCACGGTCTGGCGCGCACGAATGCCGCGCCCGTTCATCAAGACTAGTCCGACGCCGACGAGCGTGAGGAAGCTCCCGGCGATCGTCTCAGCCGCCCGGTGGCCCGCCGCCGTCAGCGCGTAATTCTCGGCCGTCAGCCGCAGGAAGCCGAGGTCCCAAAGCGTGTGGTAGCTCGCCATCGCCACGAGGGCCGCCGCCCGCACCGCGTCGATGATCGGGTAGCGGCCTGACCGCGCGGCGCGCGTGGTCGTCTCAGGGGGCGTGGGAAGTGCGGGGGCTATCGACATGGCGATGGGCTCAAACCACGCCTGGACCTCGGACGCCACCGCTGCTCGTGATCGCGCCGCGCCCTTGCCGCGATCGAAACTGCTCTCGAAGACGTGAACACGGGCGCACGAAGGTCGCAAAAACCTGATTGGACGCGATATGGCGGGCGATCCAGATGCCTTGGTGGCGACAGGACGCCCAATTCCGCTCTCCCTGCGACCGATCGACTGTTGCGGACCTGCCTCCCCCAGGCAAGATTGCAACTCGCGAGGGCTCCTATGCCGGTCATATGGGCTTTCCGGGAATCAGGACTTCGTTAATCTTGCTGTGAGAGCGCGCGGCGTGATTCGGTGTAGGTTGCTCGGCCATGTCTGATGAACGCGGATCCGGGCCGCAGAATCCCAATCGGACCGAGGACAGCCGTGTCGCCGAAGCGGCCGGCGGTGAGGACGAGGCACTCGACCTCGTAGAGGTCTCCGGCCGCATCAAGTGGTTCGACGTGTCCAAGGGCTTCGGCTTCATCGTACCCGACGACGGCGCCCCCGACATCCTGCTGCACGTCACCTGCCTGCGGCGGGACGGGTTCCAGGCGGCCAGCGAAGGCGCGCGCATCGTCGTCGAGGCGGTGGAGCGCCCGCGCGGCTGGCAGGCGTTCAAAGTTCTGACTTTGGATCAGTCCGCGGCCGTGCATCCCTCCGAGATGCCGATGCCGCGCACCCACGTCTCGGTCACGCCAACGAGTGGCCTGGAGACGGCGGTGGTGAAGTGGTTCAACCGGCTGCGCGGCTTCGGCTTCCTGACCCGCGGCGACGGCACGCCGGATATTTTCGTCCACATGGAAACCCTGCGCCGCTACGGCATCGCCGAGCTCAAGCCGGGCGATGCCGTTTTGGTGCGCTACGGCGACGGCTCCAAGGGCGTCATGGCGGCCGAGATCCGTCTCGTCGACGGGGCGCTCCCGGCCTCTCACTGACGCCCCATTTCGCGCGCGCTATCTGAATCTGCGGTCGGCACACCGCCCGCGACCGCATTTCCCGAGAGGCTGTCCTTGAGAGTTCTATTCCGCGTCCCGCAAGCGGCGGCCATCGCCTGCCTCATCCTGGTCGCGCCGCTTTCCGTCCATCAGGCCACTGCCCAGAGCGCATCACCGCAGAACGCCGCCAAGACAGAGCCACTGACCATCGCCACCAAGGCCGGGCCGAAGCGGTTCGACGTCGAGGTGATGCGTGACGACGCCGGCCGATCCCGCGGGCTGATGTTCCGCCGGCACATGGCGCCCGAGCATGGCATGCTGTTCGATTTCGAACGCGCCGAACCCGTGACCATGTGGATGAAGAACACCTATCTGCCGCTCGACATGCTGTTCATTCGTCCGGACGGGACCGTGAGCCGGATCGCCGCCGACACCGAGCCGCTATCGACCGCGATCATCCCGTCCGGCAGCCCTGTCTCTGCCGTACTCGAACTCAATGCCGGGACGGCCGCCAAGCTCGGGATCCAGGCCGGTGACCGGATCGAGCACCCTTTGTTCAAGGGTCGCTGAGGCGACTGGGTCTGGCGTGAACGCAGCGGGAACAATGGCCTTGACCGTCGGGATGTTCCGGGCCAATGTTCCGGAATTGTTCCGGCGCTTCGGAGTGCCGGCCTTGCGCGGAGGACCCCATGAGCAACGTGGCCGATGCCGAGCTGTTCGGCAACGACGATTGGTCGGTGAGCGCGGACGGGCTAGAGCACCGTTGCACGGGTTACTTCATCAGCCGGGACGGCCTTACGACGCGGCGGGCCGAAAACCTTTGGGACTGGCCGCTGCAGATGGCCGAAAAGTCCTGGTGCCGGCCAAGCCTGTTTCGCGAGGCATTCCTGGCAGCGCTCGACCAATTCGGAATCGCGCGCGATGCCGACCTAACTCGATCCTTTGCATTGGGCTACGGGATCCGAGCAGTGAACGCATCCACGCCGGACAGCTTCGTAACGCTTGCCGACGTGCTGAAGCCCCGCGCGGCTCCGGCGACGGTCCGTGTCGCGGCCAAGCCGGTCAGGCGCGCACTGGCGGCGGCAGGCGCGTGAAGGTTCGGGTGTGCTGCGGACGCATTTGACCATGGCCGGTGCCGGCGGATAGCCCTCTACGTAGGACCGCGGGAGGGAAGATCATGGCAGACAGCAATCACGCCGAACTCGACGGGCTGATGACACCGCCATTGTCGCGGCGCGGCTTCGTGATGACCAGTCTCATCAGTGGCTTGACTGTCGCGACGACCCGTGTCGAGGCGCAGGCGATTCACACCGATGCCACCGGTATCGAGGCCGGCGAGGTCAAGATCCCCGCGGCAGATGGTCCGATGCCCGCCTACCGGGCGGTACCCAATGGGGCGGGGCCGTTTCCGATCGTGCTGGTGATCGAAGAGATCTTCGGGGTTCACGAGTACATCAAAGACATCTGCCGTCGCCTCGCCAAGGCTGGATACTGCGCCGTCGCGCCCGAACTATATGCACGGCAGGGCGACCTCTCGACCATGACCGATCCCAAGATCATCATCCGGGACATCATCTCGAAGACGCCGGACGCGCAGTGGATCGGCGATCTCGACGCCACCGCGGCTTGGGCCGCCTCCGCTGCCAAGGGCGATGCCGGTCGGCTCGGCGTGATGGGTTGGTGCCGCGGTGGTCGCGACGCTTGGCTGTACGCGGCGCATCGTCGCGACCTGAAGGCGGCGGTCGCATGGTATGGCCCCCTCGGCGGTGATCGGACTGCTATCCAGCCGCGCACAGCCGGAGATGTCGCGGCCGAGATCCACGCGCCGTTGCTTGCACTCTACGGCGGCGCCGATACCGGCATCCCGCCGGCCTCCGCAGAGGAAGCGCGCGACAAGGCCAGGCAGGCGGGCAGGAGCGTCGAACTGGTGATCTACCCGGATGCGCCGCACGGATTCCACGCGGATTATCGGCCGAGCTACCGCAAGGACGCCGCCGAGGACGGCTGGACCCGCGCTCTCGCCTTCCTGAAAGCCAACGGCGTCGGCTGATCAAACCGATCCTGGCGGTCTTACCAGGATGTTCCTGGATGGCTGTGCTTCCCGGGACACGGCCACAACTTGCCGAATATGCCAGGGTCGCAGGAGGATCTGTGCCTGCGCGGGTCCGGCCATTCGCTGCGATCGGAGCATTGAACCGATCGTCGCGACCGCCGTTCAGCCCCTGTAGAGTGTCCCGGCCCATGAGCGACTCGGTACAGCCCGGACAGAAGCCCGTCATCCTCGTCGTGGAGGACCAACCCGACGAGCGCTTCCTCGCGGCCACGCTCCTGGAGGATACCGGCTTCACGGTGATCGAGGCTGAGACTGCCGAACGGGCGCTCGCCATCCTCAACGACCGCGCGGACGAAGTCAGCGTCGTGTTCTCCGACGTGCGTACGCCCGGACCGATCGGCGGCTTCGAACTTGCGCGGATCATCGGTGTGACCTGGCCGCGGGTCCGGGTGCTGCTGACCTCCGGGGATGCGGGCGACCAGCCGAGCGACCTGCGCATGTCGGCGACCTTCATCCCGAAGCCCTGGCGCGCCGAGGATATTCTGGCCTGGGTCGAGCAGGCGGCCGGTCGTCCGTCGGCGTCGACCGGCCCGGCGGTGATCGGACCGGGCGGAAAATTAATTATGCCGGGTCTGGAAACCTGAGACCTACTCCGGGTTGTACGGCACTCCCGGGGCGCAAGACGCCCGATCCCGAGCAACTCCGTCGGCAGCTCAGATCAATCATGCTCATCGTCGCTGCCAACTACGCCGATTCCCTGCGTCGGCGCTCTTGGGACGCCCATCAGGAGGCCGATCTCCTCGACACGGTGACCGACGAGTTGCGCGCGCACTACAGGCCCATCGCCGATGCCGTCCCAGCCGAGATCCTGGCGCTGGCCGAGCGCCTGGACCGTCCGGAATCCGAGCGCGCTTGCGGCGCCTGACCGATCAGGTCGGGATGAGTCGCCAAGGCCAATGAATCTGCTATTCAGCGCGCTCTGACCTGCCGGCGCAACGCGTCTCTCAGTCGAGCCCCTCATGCGTCTCAATGTTCTTCGCGGATCGTTTGCCGCCGGTGTGATCCTGGCGCTTGCGGGGTTGAGCGTTGCCCAAGCCGCGTCCCCGCCGCCGCAGCCGTCTGAGGGGGCGGGCGGTTTCGGCGACCGCAAGGCGACGATCGTGAAGCGTCTGCTCGGGCGTGGGACCGCGACGACGTTCGCGTTCCACGCTGCGGGCGCCGTCCCGGAGGCCGGCCGGCCCGTGGTTGTGTTCCTGCACGGATGGGGCGTGGTCAATCCGCAAAGCTACGGCGGCTGGATCGACCATCTCACCCGCCAGGGTTGGCTTGTGCTGTACCCGCGCTTTCAGGACGTGAACCGGACGCGCCCGGCCGACGCACCCGGCCTCGCCGAAAGCCTGGTCAAAGCGGCGCTGGCGGATTTGGCCTCGGACGCGGACGCCAAACCCGATCTCGGCCGCGTCGCCCTGATCGGGCACCTGGCTGGCGCCCCGCTCGCCATGGACATGGCCGCCGACGCCAAGCAGCATGGCCTCCCCGTCCCGAAGCTGATCTTCATGGCCGCGCCGGGCGGCATCGCCAGCGGCCCCAAATCGCGGGGAATCGCGCTGACGGAGCTGTCCGGCATCGAGTCCTCCACCCTGCTCATCGCCATGGTCGGCGACAAGGATACCCGGGCGGCGGACCTCGCGGCGAAACGGCTGCTGCGTGAAGCGAGTGCCGTACCGCTGGAGCGTAAGCTGTTCGTGCGCGCCCTCTCGGACGATCACGGCTTCCCCGCTCTGACGGCCACGCTCGCGGCTCCCGCCGGAACCGACACAGCCTATGACGGCGGCGCGATCAAGCCGGGGCCGGATCCAAAGGACGCGGCCAAGGACGCCCCGAAGCCGCCGCCGTTCCGCTGGTCCGCCGATATGGCGTTGACCGGCGAACAGCAGACGCTGGTCGCACAGATCAATATCGCCCGCGTCGACGCGCTGGACTACCTCGGGTTCTGGAAGACCTTCGACATCGCCGCTGCCGCTGCCTTCGCCGGCTCGGACGCGAATGCGATGAAGAACAATCCGCGGCTCGCAGACATGGAGCGCTGGAGCGACGGGTGGCCGGTGAAGCGCCTCTCGGTGGAAACGCCCCGACTGGCGGCGCCGGCGGCCCAGGCAGCCACTCCGGCTTCGCCAGGTAGAAAGCGCTGATCGACAAACACCCGCCTTTCCCTTGGCGTAGGGCTTGCTACTCTGTCCGTGTTCGACACGGGAAACGAAGCATGCCCGAGTTCGTCGCCAGTCTGCTCGCTGCAGCAGCCTTCTGCCTGACTCTCCTTGCGCTGAACGCGCTGACACGATTGCTGATCCAGGCGCATTATGCGCCGGCGGATCTCGGTGAATCCGGTTTTCTCCAGATCGGTGGCGCCCTTGTCATCGCCCGCATCGCCTACCGTCGGGCGCCAAACCGTCAGCTGGACTGAGCGATCGGTTCGTTCCGTGGATTAGACCCAATGGATGGTTGCGGAGGCCCGGCATAGATCGGGAGCGTCTTACCTGAATGGTCGGGCAAGACGCTTTCGCGGCGGGCGGTTGCCTTCGCACGGGCGCCAGGAACTACGATTCCGCAGCCTCAGCCGTCTCTTCACCGTCCGCGACGCCGAGCGCGGCTTTCTCGGCCAGCAGGGCGGCCAAGGCGATGCGGATCAGATTGCCTTGCTCGCGATGCGGGTGATCAAGGGCGGCAGTCATGGCGCGACGGTAGCGGTCCTGGATCGCGGCGAGCTGCGTAGCCATGCCGACCTTGGCAGGTGGTTTCACGACGGGCATAGCCCGCTTCGGCTTCGCCAGCGTTTTCTTCTTTGCGGGTGTCGTGTCCGGCATGCAAGGGCAAGCGACTTGACCGTTTCGAGGTTCCTCGGCGCATTTCACACGCGGCCTGCTCGGTTCTTGGGCGCGGACTCTCGGAGCCTTGGGCAGGCTACGTCGCCGATCGAGCCGAGGGCGCGGATTGCAATGCGTGCGGACCGGATCGGCCTTGCGGGCTACCTCAGTGATCCGGCGCGCTCCGATCGCGAGGCTGTGCCCCGCTTGCCGCGCTGCCGCTCTGTGTCGGGGTTATCCGGCACGGCGTTCCATTCAAGGACGCCTCCGGTCGACCGATCAGGGCTCACACGCCACGTCGTTGGTCTGGATGCCCGGTGACGTGCTTTCGCTACTCACAATCGCCGTTGCTACACGCCCGTCATTGCGAACAGTTCGAAGCGGCCATCACCCTTGAACGGGGCGATGAAGGTGCGGGGGCGACCCACGATCTTGCAGCTGCACTACCTGAGGAAGTCGCCGAGCGCGCGGGGGCCGTTCCCGGTCGGGATGGTCGTCAGAACCTTCAGCGTCCGTCCATCGAGGACGCTCAGCGTGTTGTCACCCCAATTGGCGACGTAGAGGCGACCGCCAACGTCGGCCGCGATGCCTTCGGGATGATCGCCGACGTCGATATCCGCGAGCGGCTTGAGAGTCGTGAGATCGAAGGCTGTGACGCTGCCGGCATACTGATCGGTCACGAAGCCGCGCCCTTGCGTAAGGGCGATCACATAGGGTCGCCGACCGGTCGGGATCCGGCTGATCTCCCGTCCGGCCGCCAGGTCGATCACGGAGACGTCGTCGCTCGTGACGTTCGCCGTGTAGGCGCGGCCAGTGGCAGCATCCAGGGTAATTCCGAACGGGTGCTGCCCGACGGGGATGACCTTGGTTTCTTTGCGGGTCCTGGCATCGACCACGGAGACCGTGTTGGCCTCCCGGTTGGCCACATAGAGCGTCGCACCGTCCGGTGAGACGGCGATACCGGAGGGCGAGGCGCCGACCGCGATCTCGCCATCGGGGATCAGGTGGCCGTCGCGCTCGGTCAAAACGAACAGGCGATGCCCGTACCAATCCGCCACGTAGACTTTGACGCCCATGGGATCGGCAGCGACGCCCAAGGGTCCACCCGGCAGCGGCACTTCTGCGGCAACGAGGCCGGCATCGAGATCAAGCACCGCGAGACCGTGCCCTTCGGGCCGCGTGACGTACGCCCGCTTGCGATCGGGCGACAGGGCGATTCCTGCCGGCGCCCCGTCGAGCTTGATGCTACGCACCACCTTGCCGGCTGCGAGATCGACAATTTCGACCGCGCCGCCCAGCTGCGTCGTCACGATCGCTTCCCGCGCCTGTTCGGCGCGGGCGTGCGTCGCGGTCAGGGACAGGCCGGCGACGAACGCCGCCTGGCCCCATTTGCGGTGACGGCGCAGGTTTTTATCGCAAAACCGCAGGACGCTTTTGCGAAACCCGCGCAGGCTCACGAGCCCTTCTCGACCTTGGCCTTCAAGTTGGCGAGGCTTACCTTGATCCAGGCACCGACGCCCTTCTCGGAGGCTTCGTCGTTGAGTTCGGGCGGCGGATCGTTGTTCATGTAGCCGCGATAAAAGGCGGCTTTCCACTCGACCTTGGACTTGGCGTCGCCCGCGGGCTCGACCGTGATCGTAGCAGAATAGTCGTTGGCCGGCAGGTCCTTTACATCGACCTTCTCGATGTAGTACGAGAAAAGCTTCTCGTCCGGCTTGTACTTGTTGCTAGTCTCTTGAATCTGGTTGCCGTTCTTCAGCGTTAGGGTGCGCGTGAACTTGTTCGGCACGTCGCCGCTGACCTCGGTCTTGGTGACGTTCTCCATCCAGTCGGCGTTCTTAACGTCACCAATCACGGCCCAGACCTTGTCGGCCGGGGCGTTGATCTCGATCGACTCGGAAATCTTGCGCCGGGTCGGGCCGTGGGCCTGCGCGGTCGCCGCCACCAGGGCGGCCGTGGCCGCCAGGGCCAGGGTCATTTTCTTCATCGTGTCCTGCTCCTCCCGCCTCCGGGGCGCGGTCCGGCATCGAGATACCGGTTCTACGTCCGAGTGCGTGTCACAAGTGAGTGTTAGAGCCGCATTCGATTTCTCGGATACGGATCTAGCTTGCGTCCCGACCGAGAATGCGCGCTTCGGCCCCGAAAGCCTCAGCGACCTTGTCCTCGATCCAGCCCCAGGCCTCGCGCTCGCGCGGGCCCGCGGTCTTCGTGATGGCGATGGCGAGGTAGGCCATCTCCGTCAACACCTTGTCCGGCTCTAGCATGTGGAGCCGGGTCGAGAGGATCGCCGCCTCGAGCACCGCGGCCTGGGCGCGGTTGTAGCCAATGAACGGTGCGTGGGCGGCCGAATGCACGAGGCGGCCGTGGAAGCGCGGCCGGGTCTCCTGGTCCTCGACCGATGCGACCTGGAACTCGGCATGGCCGAAACTGTCGGCTAGCCGCCGGCCGGCAATGACCGCGCACGCCACGGTCGGCCATTCGCGCCGGCCCGTTACCGCACCCGCGATGACCCGGATGTCCCTCGGGCTCGACGCCGCGAAACACGGATTGGCCTCGAGATTGACGATGGTCGGCGAGGGTCGGAACGGCGCCAGCACGTAGCCGTTTTCCTCGCCGATCAGCCCGAACGGCACGAGATGCAGCTCACCGGACGGCGCAAGCGTGGTGACGATGGTCTCGAGGATCAGCGGCATCGCTCAGGCCCTGTCCGCCGGCACCAGTCGGCCGCAGACCAGCTTGGTTGCGGGCTGCGGGTTCTCTGGCTGCGCCTCGTAGCGGACCTCGACTTCCGAGATCGTCTTTGGGGCGTCGGCATCCGCCTCGGGCTTCACCAGCCGTGCATCGCGGGTACCGGGCGGAGGCGCGTCGGGACCGGAATGGCGGGTGTGTCCGGCCTTCTTGAACGCGGTCGAGTCCTCGACGTCAGCGTCGGCCGCGCAGCCCCAGTCGAGGGCCTCGTCCTGGACGTAGCGCTTGCCGAGCCGCCAGGCGGTCTCGGCCTTGGCGAGCTCGGCTCCGAGATAGAAGGCGTGGGCGCCGTCGCTCGTCACGTCGAGATCGGGGAAGAAGGCCATCGCGTCGGTGCCGACCCTGTGGACGTCGCGGTTGTAGACGTGGATCCCGTCCTCGGCGACCGCGATCCGGTAATTCGGATCCCGGACCTCGCCTGCAGCCTGGGCAACTTCCGCAGCGGTCTGCACGAACGGGCGCTTGTCGTGAAGGGCCAACAGCGCGCGCCCATAGCCTTTCGGCAGGGCGGAGTCGGCCTTGGCCGCGTACATCACCCGCCGGGCGGCGTCGTGCTCCTCGACAGTGCGGCGGGTGTGGTTCGAAACCTGGACGATCAGCACATTGCCGATCGACAGTTCCGAGCACATTCCCACCAACAGAGCGGTGACGCCGAGCGAATCCGCCTCGGTCAGCTCCGTCAGGTTGCCGGTGCCCATCATCATCTGGATGTCGGGCCAGCGGGCACGGGTGTCGCGGTAGCGGCCGATTGAATCCACGAAGCCGTGATGGATCGGCTCCAGGATCGGGTCGGCCAGGAACGGGCGCCCGGCCTTCAGCATCCGCTCGATCGCGCGGTCGAGCGAGGGCAGGTCGTCCGGGCGCAGGGGCACCAGGATCGGCACTGCGTCGGTCTCGAACGCGAGGTCGAGCGTGTCGATGTTCAGGCTGAGCAGGTAATCCGCCCCGGCCCCGGCGCCCCGGGCGAGCTCGTCCAGAGAGAAGGAATCGACGCTCACCTGAAGGCCGGCGCCCTTCAGGGCAGCGACGGAATCCTCGAGATGCGGGAAGGTCGTGTCCGGCAGCCCGCCCAGGTCGATCACGTCGGCGCCGCGGCGGGCCAGGTCGAGCCCTTTTGCCAGGATCTCGTCGGGGGTCATCTTCGAGGCATCGACGATTTCGGAGAAGATCCGCAGGTCGTGCTTCGAAAGGTCCACCTTGCGCCCGGCGAGCCCCAGCCAGGCCGGCAGATCGACCACCTCGTCCGGGCCGCGCTCGACCGGCACATGAAAATGCTCGGCCAGCCGGGCGGTATCGGCCCGGCAGCGACCCGGAAGGACGATCCGGGTCGCGCCTTCGGGAATCTCGATCCGGCGGCGGATGATTTCTTCCGTCATCAGCGCTGCGACCTTAACGCCGGCATCCGCGATGCTCCACCGGATCGTCGCCGGCAAACCGGCCGCGACTTTTTCGAGCCGCGCCCGGGCGAGGCGACCGGTGACGAATACGATGTGCTCGAGGGCGCTCAAACAGCCACCCGCTGGCGGAGTGTGACGTTCCGGGTCGGTCCCCAGATCGCGATCGAGCCGCCGTAGCGTGCAGCGAAAGCGGGGAAGGCGGCATCCATCAGCCCGCTTTGGGCAAGTCCATCGGCATCCTCCTGTGATGAGGCGTCGGCCGACTTCACCAGCACGCAGCGTGCGGCACGCATCCGTAGCGCAAGCCAGAGCGCGAGACTGTCGGATGTGACGTCCCAAGTCTCGGGGATGTCAGGGTCGCCGACCTGCAAGTTCGTCGGGTCCCAGACCCAGGAAGTGTCGATGTTCTCTGCCCAAGGCGCCGGGCTACGTGCGAGGCGGGGCTCGATTGAGCAAAAGTCCGCCGCCATGCGACCCATCGCGGCCAGCGCCCGGTGGTGGGCCTCCGCATCGTCGAAGCCCTCGCGGATCTGGGCGGCACGGACGGCATCCGCGTAGGCACCACCGCCGGGCACCACGACGCAGCGTCCGTGGAGCCCTGCCGCTACATCCGCCAGAAGGGCGCTGCGGCGGTCCGAATCCGCCGCCAGGCTGCCGCCGATCTTGAGGATTGTCGTCACGCGGCGTCCCGTTGGTTCGGGCGCAGGGCGCGCACGGCCTCGGCGACCCGCAGCGGGTCGATACCGTTGCGCCGGTCCAGGTCGCGGCACAGGCCGCCGCGGAAACCGAAATAGTCGGGGCGGTGCACGCTGAGGGTCGCGATGTCGGTGACCCTGAGTGAACCTGCCAATCCGCTCATCAACCCGTGGCTCCGGCAGGCCGTCGTGAAGGCCGCGAGCGCCTGGGGCTCGACGAGGTCGGTCAGGCGGACGCCGGCCTTTCCGGACGTGTCGATCATCGCACCTGCAAATCCTGCCCGGACCAGAGCCGGGACGAGGTCCGCCGCCGAGCCGTCTTCGGCGAACAGGACCGCGATCAGGCGGCCGGGGGCGGTCTGAGCGAGGGCAGCGAGCGCCTTGATATCGCGGCGTTGCGCAGGGGCGAGGCCGGCCTTCACCCAGTCGATCCCGGTGCCGGCCATCGCGGCCACGGATTCAGGCGTCGGGTCTGCCACCGCGCTGGTCACGGCCGCGCCGGCGACGCGCGCCACGATCTCGTTCACCACTGCGGGGGCGAGCGCGCCGAGCGCGCCGCGCTCCGGATCCTTCGCGTCGATCAGGTCGGCCCCGGCGAGCTGGGCGGCCTCGGCCTCGGCCGGATCGCGCACGCTGACGAGGAGGCGGGGCAGGGGGCCTGGCGGAACGGGGTACGCGGACACGGATCTCTCGAAGATGGGCGGCACGCAATCACGACTTGCCGGGCAACGGCTCGGCGAGCAGGCGGTTCTTCACGACCCAGCGCATGGCGTGCGCCCAGGTGTCGTCGGTATCGGCCCGGATCGTCACCTGCCCGCCGCGTACCATCTTGCCGGTTTCGGCCTCGGCGATGGTGACGTTCAGGTTGAAGATCTGGCCCGATCCCTTCTCCACATAACCGGTCACGACGAGATCCGCACCCAGGCTCTTGGCGATGTCGGCCGCGCAGCCGTTGCACTTGTAGAGCGGGCCCTCCTTGGCGACCACGTCGGATTTCGGGGCTGTGTCGATGATATCCAGGCCGGCCTGGTTGCGAAGGGCGTTGCGCAGCTCGTCCGTGACCAGCGTCAACTTCTTGGTGTCGATGGGCCGGACCCGCGTGCCGTAGGTGGCGCCGGGATCGAACAACTCCACAGGGAACACCGCGGCTTTCTCGGCGGCATGGGCACCGGACGCCCCGGCCAGCAGACACGCGGTCACCGCGCACGATACCAGGTGGCGCATCCTCGGGGCTCCCTCTCGTTGACCGGCGCTGATGCTGCCGGCGGCGTTTTCGCCACTATAGCTCGGGCGAAGGGAGAATTTGGCAATGTACATCGGCGCGCCGGTGGCCCACGACATGAACGTGAACGTCCGACCAAGAAGCCGCGGTTGAGCGGCCGGATCCGAAGCTGCTAGAGGCCGCGTCATGCACGATCCTGCACACGCCCCGGCCCGAATTCCCGTCCAGCCTTCGCGTTATCGGACGCAGCGCCCAGTCAGCCTTCGCGTTCTCTTCGCGGGCTGGATGTTGGCGACACCGGTCGCCGCGCAGGCCCAGCAGCCGGCGCCGCAACCGATCGAAACGCCGATCGGCCTGATCTACCGGCCGCAGCCGGCACCGTCCTCGTACGACGCCGAGGCCGCCCCGGAAGACGAGGGGCTGGCCGGCGCCAAGATGGGCATCGCCGACAACAACACCACCGGCCGGTTCACCAAGCAAACCTTCTCGCTCGATGCGGTCGCGCTGAGCGACGACAAGCCCGATGCCGTTGCGGCGGCCAGGGAGCTGGTGGCCAAGGGCGTGCACTACCTGGTCCTGGCGCTGCCGGCGGATGCGGTGCTGGCGGTGGCCGACGCGGTGAAGGACACCGGGGCGGTGGTGCTGAACGCCGGCGCCCCGGACGACCGCCTGCGTGGCGCCGACTGCCGGTCCAACGTATTCCACATCCTGCCGTCCCGGGCGATGCTGACGGACGCCATCGCGCAGTACATGACGGTGATGCGGTGGCGGAAGGTCTTTCTGATCGTCGGGCCGACCGAGGCCGACAAGGCCTATGCCGAGGCCGTACGAAACTCCGCGCGCAAGTTCGGCCTGAAGATCACCGCGGAGAAACCCTGGACCTTCGGGCCGCTGGCCAAGGCGCGGGGCGATACCCCGACCCGGGCCGAGGCGATGGTCTTCACCCGCGGGCTCGACTACGACATGGCGCTCGTGGCCGACGAGGAGGGCGACTGGGGCGACTACGTGTCCTACCGCACCGTCGATCCGCGGCCCGTCGGCGGCACGCAGGCGCTGACCTCGACCACGTGGTCGCCGGTACTGGAGACCTGGGGGGCCGCGCAGGCGCAGAACCGGTTCCGGCGGCTCGCCTCCCGGCTGATGCGCCCGCTGGATTACCAGGCCTGGGCGGCGATCCGGACCGTCGGCGAAGCCGTCACTGCCAAGAAGACCAACGATCCCGCCGTGCTGACCCCGTACCTGGTCGATCCGGCCTTCAACCTGCCGGCCTACAAGGGCGTGTCGCTGAGCTTCCGCCCCTGGGATCACCAGCTGCGCCAGCCGGTCATCGTCGTCCAACCCAAGGCCCTGGTCTCGGTCGCGCCGGAGCAGGGCTTCCTGCACCAGCGCACGCTGCTCGACACGCTGGGCGTCGACCTGCCGGAGACCACCTGCAAGTTCAAATGACCGTGTTCTCGCGGGTCGTCGAGCGGTTCCATCGCGGGGCACAGGAATGTCGCCGCCACCATTGACGCGGGCGGCCCAGGGGGGCCACCTTCCGGAGGCGCGCTCCACCGAGACGGTGTCCTCTCGAAGTCCGAGACTCACGATGAGCCACGAGGTCCAAGAAGCACGGCCCATAATGAAGACCAGGAGCCCCGGCATCAGCGTCAACGATGCGATCGACTGCGCGAAAGAGTGGCTTTTGTCGACGATGTCGACGGAGAACGTCTCGAATCTCGGCCTCGAAGAGGTCGAGCATCATCCAGGATACTGGAATATCACTCTGGGCTTCTCTCGACCGTGGGATGAGGCGCGCAACGCCATATCGGTGCTGAGCGGCACTGTCGTCATGCGCAGGACCTACAAAATCGTGACGGTCGATGAGACGACCGGGGAGATCGTTTCGATGAAGAGTCGCGACGTCGAATAGCGATGCGGAAATACGTTCTGCTCGATACGAACGTCCTCGTGCTGTTCATCGTCGGCGGAACGTGCGCGGACTACATCCGAATCCATAAAAACTGCTCGCGGTTCTCGCGCGCCGACTACGATGCCCTGCTGCTGCATATTTCGGTGGCGGCCGGGGTCATCACCACGGCGCAGATCCTGTCCGAGACCGCCAACCTGCTCCGCCAGGTCCGGGATCCGATCAGGTCTGAGATCGCCGCGTTCTTCAAGCTGTTCGTCTTGCACGTCCGCGAGTTGCAGCCGACGGGCTGGGATGCCGTCCATGACGACACCTACGCGTGGCTCGGGTTCAACGACGCCTCGATCCTGGCCTGTCTGGCTCCAGACCGGGTGCTCATCACGGAGGACGGGAACCTGCACGCTGCAGCACGCACGCGCTCGACTGATGTCCTGCACTTCACAGAGCTGAGGATGTGTGAATAAGCATCGCGGCTGACGCCCTGCGAGGGGAACGCCGGCCACGGCCGCAAACGCCGCAACCCCTCGCAACCGGCCAAGATCGCACTACAGTTGGTGCCAGAAAGTGCCGAAAAGGGCACCCAGGGAAGGAAGTCGTATGCGCCGCCGCGTCGAGGCAGGTCTGAGTGTTGTCGCCCTCGGAGCGGGGCTCGCCCTCTGCGGGCCGGCTTTTGCCTACACCGCCTACGTGAGCAACGAGAAGGGCAACTCCGTCAGCGTCATCGATACGACGACGATGACCGTCACCGCCACCTGGAAGGTCGGGCGCCGGCCGCGCGGGATCACCGTGTCGAAGGACGGCAAGGAGGTGTTCGTCTGCGCCAGCGACGACGACCGGATCGACGTGCTCGATGCCAGCTCCGGCAAGGTCGTGCGCTCGCTCCGCTCCGGCCCCGATCCAGAGCAGTTCATCCTCGATGCCTCCGGCAACCCGCTCTACGTCGCCAACGAGGACGACAGCCAGGTCACGATCATCGACATCGAGAAGAACAAGGTCCTGGCCGAGGTGCCGGTCGGGGTCGAGCCGGAGGGGATGGGCCTGTCGCCGGACGGGAAGATCCTGGTCAACACCTCCGAGACCACCAACATGGCGCACTTCATCGACACCAAGACGTTCCAGGTGATCGACAACGTGCTGGTTGACGCCCGGCCGCGCTTTGCCGAGTTCACCGCCGACGGCAAGTTCCTGTGGGTCTCGGCGGAAGTCGGCGGCACGGTCAGCGTGATCGACGTGGCGCAGCGCCGGGTGGTGAAGAAGATCACCTTCAAGATCCCCAGCGTGAACGACGAGGCGATCCAGCCGGTCGGCATCCGCATCAACAAGGACGGCACCAAGGCGTTCGTGGCTTTGGGCCCGGCCAACCGGGTCGCGGTGATCGATGCCAAGAGCTACGAGGTCCAGAAGTACCTGCCCGTCGGCCAGCGCGTCTGGCAGCTCGCCTTCACGCCGGACCAGAAGATGCTGTTCACGACGAACGGCACCTCCAACGACGTCTCGGTGATCGATGTGGCCGCCGAGAAGGTGGTCAAGAGCATCCCGGTCGGCCTGCTGCCCTGGGGCGTCGCCATCTCCCCGAACTGATGGGATGTGGGATTTCGCACGGGTGTCTGGCCGGACGCGGCCGGACGCCCATGACGCAGAACACGACCGCCGGACGGGCGGCGCACGGTTTAGGAACGCCATGACGCGGATGCTTCGGATCGCAGCCCTGACCCTGGCCGGCCTGTTCGCCGCCGGGCCGGCCACGGCCCTCGACCTGACCAAGAAGCGCGAGAACCTGCCCGACCTCGTCCTGGGCGACGATCAGGGCAACGATTTCGCGGTCGAGAACAAGGACATCACGCTGGAATCCGGCAAGGCCTACCGGCTGCGCATCGTCGCCAAGGGGCGGCAGGAGTACAAGTTCTACGCGCCCGAGTTCTTCCGCTACATCTGGCTGAACCAGATCGTCATCGAGCACAAGGAGATCCACGGCGGCGGCGCGCCCGATCACCTGGAGTTCGACGATCCCGGCGAGATCGCCGTCGAGTTCGTGGCGATCAAGCCCGGCACCTACAAATGGGAGGCGCGTGGCCTTGAGGCGAAGGGCATGACCGGCACGTTGACGGTGAAGTGATGGGTGCCGGGTTCAGAATTTGGCGCAAGGCCAAAAACGCATCTCCCTCCCTCCTCTGTGGGGGAGGGTGGGCCGGCCGTCAGGCCGGGTCGGGAGAGGGGAGCCCGGCTTCAGGACAAGGCTGCGTCGGTATGAAGGTCGCCACCTCATCCTTCACCGTCGCTCCCCTCTCCCGACCCCCTTCGGGGGCCATCCTCCCCCGCAGAGGGGGGAGGGGGTTCGCGCTCTTACTCGTCAGCATCTTTTTGACCACCCCCGCCCTGGCGGCCGACGACGCGGCGTCCTGCGCGGAGGGCATCACGATGATCCGCGACGCGTTGGCGGCGAATCCGTCCGAAGCCGCTCTCCCAAAACTCAAGAAAGCCCTCCGGGTAGCCGAGCGCGAGCAGAAGGAGGGCGAGTTCGACGAGTGCCTCGACGCGGTGACGGATGCCCGCAAGGCGCTGGGCCGATGAGCGAGGCGGCGCTGCAGGTCGAGCATGTCGGCCACCGGTTCGGGGCCCGCGCGGCGCTGGACGACGTGTCGATCACGGTGGAGCGCGGGCGCTTCGCGGCGTTGCTGGGGCCGAACGGCGCCGGCAAGACCACGTTGTTCTCGGTGATCACCCGGCTCTACAACAACCAGAGCGGCCGGGTCTCGATCTTCGGCCATGGGCTCGACCGGGAGCCGTCCCGGGCCCTGGCCCGGCTCGGCGTGGTGTTCCAGGCGCGCACGCTGGATACCGACCTCACCGTCGAGCAGAACCTGCTCTACCACGCCAGCCTGCACGGCATCACTCGCACGGTCGGGAAGCTGCGCGTCGGCGCGTTGCTCGATCGGGTCGGCCTGGCGGACCGCCGTCACGACAAGGTCCGCACGCTGTCGGGCGGCCAGTCGCGCCGGATCGAGATCGCCCGCTCGCTGATTCACCGGCCGGACCTGCTCCTGCTCGACGAGCCGACCGTTGGGCTCGATCTCGAATCCCGGGCCGACATCGTGGCCATCGTTCGCGCCCTGGTGCGCGAGGAGGGTCTGTCGGTCCTGTGGGCGACCCACATCTTCGAGGAGATCTCTCCGGAGGACGAGGCCGTGGTCCTGCACCGCGGCCGGATCGTCGCCCGGGGCCGGGCCGGGGATATCGGCGCGCCGGGCGAGAACCTGGCCGACGCGTTCCGGCGCCTCGTCGCGGAGCCGGGAAGGGCGGCGGCGTGATGGCCGACCGGACGATACGCGCGCTCTCCCTGCCCCCTTTGCGGGGGAGGGGGGGCCGGCCGTCAGGCCGGGTCGGGAGAGGGGAGCGCCGTATCCGGAAGGGTCGCGACGCCAACTACATCCTGCACCGTCGCGCTGCGCCTCTCCCGCCCCCCTTCGGGGGCCACCCTCCCCCGCAGAGGGGGGAGGGGGAGGTGCGTGTTTCAGGTCCTCGCTCTCGCTGTGAAATCAAAGGCGTGCCGTTCGACATGGGTCAGTTTACATGACGGCGCCCCTAGCCAACGCCGTCCCCGCGACCCCCTCCCAAAAGACCGCCCGCATGGGCCGGCTGGATGCGGTCGGCTACCTGATCTGCCTCGGCGGCATCGTCCGGCGCGAGTTGCTGCGCTTCTTCAATCAGAAGGAGCGGTTCTTCTCGGCGTTGGTCAGGCCGCTGGTGTGGCTGTTCATCTTCGCCGCGGGGTTCCGCAACACCCTCGGGGTCTCGATCGAGCCGCCCTACCAGACCTACGTGCTCTACGAGGTCTACGTGGTGCCGGGGCTGGCCGTAATGATCCAGCTGTTCAACGGCATGCAATCGTCGCTCTCCATGGTCTACGACCGCGAGGTCGGATCCATGAAGGTGCTGCTGACATCGCCGTATCCGCGCTGGCTGCTGCTGCTCGCCAAGCTGATCGCGGGCGTCTCGGTGTCGATCGTGCAGGCCTACGCGTTCCTGGCGGTGGCGTATTTCTGGGAGACCGACATCCCGCCGCTCGGGTACCTGACGGCGCTCCCGGCTTTCCTGGCCTCGGGACTGATGCTGGGGGCGATCGGCCTGTTCCTGTCGTCGCTCGTCCGCCAGCTCGAGAACTTCGCCAGCGTGATGAACTTCGTGATCTTCCCGATGTTCTTCGCCTCCTCGGCGCTCTACCCCCTGTGGCGGATCCGGGAATCCTCGGAAACGCTTTACTGGATCTGCGAGTTGAACCCGTTCAGCCACGCCGTCCAGCTCGTGCGCTTCGCCCTCTATCTCCAGTTCGAGCCGGTCGCCTGCGCGGTCGTGATCGGCGTGACCCTCGCCTTCTTCGGCATGGCGGTCGTCGCCTACGATCCGGGTCGCGGCATCATGGCCCGGCGCGGCGGCCCGGCCGGCGACGCCACCTAGGGCCGCACGCCGGATCGCGTACCCGGCCTGCGACCCTATCTCCTTATGACCGCACGATGATTTTGGAAGACCGTATTCCACCTTCCGGATCACGCCCCGACGGAACCCGCCCGATGCATAGCCTCGCCCGCCTCCTCGCCCCGGCCCTCGGCCTCGCCCTCATGACGGGCCCCGCGCTCGCGCAGCCGAGGCAGGACCCGGATTGGCCCTGCGTGCAGCGCAAGGTCGCGACCCTCAGCCCGGGCCAGTTCTGGACCGGGCCGGACATCGCCGCCGCCGGGGATTGGGGCAGCGACAACGACGCGGCAGTGCTCGCGCAGAAGATCGCGTCCCGGCGCACCGAGCTGTCCGAGGTCGGTCCGCTCCTCGACGGGTTCGTGGGCAAGCTCGGCGCCGACAAGGACGCCAGGGCCAAGTCCCTGACCCACGTCTACGCGGGGGTGTTCGAGGTCATCAACGGCGAGCGGGACAAGATCATGGGCGGCATCGCGCGCTACGCGCAGGGGCAGCGGCGCATGGCCGAGCGGATCCGCGACGAGGCCGACAAGATCAGCCAGACCAAGGACGCGCCCAGCGCCACGGACGCCACCGAGTTGCCGAAGGACCAGTCCGAGATCGAGACCAAGTTCGCCTGGGACCGCCGCATCTTCCAGGAGCGCAGCCAGTCGCTCACCTACGTCTGCGAGGTTCCGCAGCTCCTGGAACAGCGCCTCGGCGAGGTCGCCCGCCTGATTCAGGCCCGGCTCTGAGGGGCGGTCGCGGACGGGATGCGGGCATTGCCTAAAGATCCCGTTCGGGTTGCCGGATGATCCCTAAGTCGCTGAAATCGTTATCGAAACTGTTGCTGTCAAACAACGTGGGCCGACGTTCGAGTTCGGTATTTCCAAAAGGTTGCTGAAACACGGCGCGCGTGGTCTTCAATCAATTGTGTCCTTTTCCTTCACCCGCCAAGAGTGACGCCAAGCTCGGCTGAAACGAGCGTGGGTTCACGGCAAGGGGTTTGGGATGTCATTGAGGGGGCTTCGGAGCAGCCTGATCGCGTCGGCGTCGGTCCTGGGTGGCGCGATGCTGCCCTCGGCCGCGCAGGCGCAGAACGCCGTGACGCTGGGCGAGATCAGCGTCGTCTCGACCTCGCCGGTGGGTTCGGGCGGCGGCAATTCGAGCCGCGTGCAGAACCTCAACGGTCCCGGTGGGCTCGAGCCGGCCGGCTCGGCGCCGCCGCCGATCGGCCCGGTCCGCCTCCGGGGCAGCGAGCAGCCGCTCTACAAGATCCCCAGCACGGTCGAGACCGTGACGGCCAGCGACATCACGGTCGACCGGGGCACCGACAACGTCGTGGCGACGCTCGCCCGCCGCACGCCCGGCCTCAACCTGTCCGATTCGCAGGGCAATTCGAACCGCCCCGACGTGACCTATCGCGGCTTCACCGTCTCGCCGGTCCAGGGCGTGCCGCAGGGCCTCGCCGTGTACCAGAACGGCGTGCGCATCAACGAAGCCTTCGGCGACACGGTCAACTTCGACCTGATCCCCCCGCAGGCGATCCAGCGCATCGACGTCGTCACCGGCAACCCGGTCTTCGGCCTCAACGCGCTGGGTGGCGCGGTCAACATCCAGATGAAGAACGGCTTCACCTGGCAGGGTACCGAGATCACCGCGTTCGGCGGCTCGGACGCCCGCACCGCCGGCTACGTCGAGTACGGCAAGGTCTCGGGCCCGTGGAGCGTCTACTTCACCGGCGACGGCCTGAACGACCGCGGCTGGCGCTACGAGAGCCCCAGCACGATCGGCCGGCTCTACGGCGATATCGGCTACCGCTCGCAGGATTCGGAGTTCCACCTGATCGGGCTCGCCGCCCGCAGCTTCTTCGGCGCCGCCGCCGCCACGCCGGTGGATTTCAGCCACCGCGACCCGCGGTCGATCTTCACCTACCCGCAGACCACCACCACCGAGGTCGGCACGATCCAGCTCACCGGCCGGGTCGACGTGTCGCCGACCTGGGACCTGGCCGGCAACGCCTACTTCCGCCGCTTCAGCCAGACCTACGTCGACGGCAACGACGGCAACTTCGAGAACTGCAGCACCCGCTCCAGCTTCCGCGGCAACCTCTGCTTCGAGGATGACGGCTTCAGCCAGGGCGCCGGCCAGTCGCAGCTCGCCTTCCGCAACCAGTTCCTGATCCTCGGCCAGCAGAACCAGCGCGTTCCGTTCCGGTCCGGCATCCCGTACGGCACCCTCGACGTGACCAAGACGGAGGCCACGGGCTTCGGCGGCTCGCTCCAGGCGGCCAACCGCGACCGGGTGTTCGGCCTGCCCAACACCTTCCTGGTCGGCGGCAGCATCGATGCGGCCAACTACTCGTTCAAGTCGTCCAGCACCCTCGGCGTGATCAACCCGAACCTGTCGATCACCACGGATCCGAACAACCCCTACTACGGCAACATCCCGGGCCTCGGCACGCCGCAGCTCCGCACCGCCGGCGCCCTCGGCATCGCGCCGAGCTCGGTCAACGGCTCGAACCTCTACATGGGCCTCTACACCCTCGACACCCTGGACGTGACCGACCGGCTGTCGCTCACAGCGGGCGCGCGGCTCAACTTCGCCCGCATCCAGAGCGAGGATCTCACGGGCTTCTCGCCGGACGTGACCGGCACCCATTACTACAACAAGATCAACCCGGTCGCCGGCCTGACCTACCGCTTCACCGACGCGCTGAACCTCTACGGCAGCTACTCGGAGTCGAACCGCGCGCCGACGCCGCTGGAGCTGGCCTGCTCCAACCCGGATCGGCCGTGCCTGCTGCCGAACTCGCTGGTGGCCGATCCGCCGCTCAAGCAGGTCACCGGGCGGACCTACGAGGTCGGCTTCCGCGGTGCGCTGCCGAACACCTATGACGGCGGCATCATCAGCTACAAGATCGGCGCCTTCCGCACCGACCTGTCGAACGACATCCTGTCGCTCGCCACCCCCGGCAACACCGCCCGCGCCTACTTCGTGAACGTGCCCTCGACCCAGCGTCAGGGCATCGAGGTCGGCAGCGAGTACACGGCCGACTACCTGCGGGTCTACGCCAACTACGCCCTGATCGACGCCACCTTCCAGTTCAACGGCACCCTGTCCTCGCCCAACAATCCGCTCGCGGATGACGGCGCGATCAATGTCCGCAAGGGCAACGTCGTGCCGCTGGTGCCGACCCACCAGTTCAAGGCCGGCTTCGACTACTTCGTCACCCCGAACTGGCAGTTCGGCGTCTACCTCCAGGCCTTCTCGGCGTCCTACTTCCGCGGCGACGAGTCGAACCTGAACCGCAAGCTGCCGCCCTACTACGTCCTGAACTTCCAGACAAAGTACCAGGTCACCAAGAACCTCGAGCTGTTCGGCCTGGTCACCAACCTGACCAACAACCGCTACGCGACGTTCGGCACCTTCGCCGAGCCGGGCGCGGTGGCCGGCAACCTGCGGATCAGCGACCCGCGGACCACGACCCTGTCGCAGCCGCTCTCGATCTACGGCGGCATCCGCTACGCCTTCGGCGCCGACCCGGTGCCGATGTCGGCCGAGCCGATCATTCGGAAGTACTGAAGCGGGCAAGTCCCGAAACCATGAAGTTCTGACACCAGGAAATCTCGACGCCCAGAAGGCGTCGGGCCAGGGCGCTCCGCGCGGTCTCCAGACCGGGCGGGGCGCCCTTCGCGTTTTCCGGCCTCGCCGCCGGCGCCTGCCGTGCGGCCTCACGTCTCAGGAACGGGCCCCAGCGCCCCGCGTCTCATTCGGGAGCGCCAGACGCGGCGGCCGGCCCTCGATCCGGCTGGCCGCCTCAGAGCCGGCGCACGATTTGGAGAAACGCCTCGATGATGATGAGATTCGCCTTCGCAGCCCTGGCCCTTGCGGCCGCCACGCCGGCCTGGGCGACCCCGTGCGCCGACGAGGTCTCCACGCTGCAGAAGCGCCTCGACAGCGCGGGCGCCGCCGCTGTGACCGGCACGACCCCGCCCGGTGGCACGACCTCGTCGCATTCCGATAAGGCGCTCGCGACCCCGCCGGCTCTCACCAAGGGCGACGCCGCCGTGAAGCCGACCGCCGCCGGGGTCGAGGAGGCGAAGAAGCTCGTCGCCAAGGCCGCCGCCGAGGACAAGGCCGGCAACGCCGAGGCCTGCCGCAACACGATCATGCAGGCCAAGGAAAAGGCGGGCGCCCTCCCGTAGGGTTTTTGGGACGCATGACGGCTGGTCGGGACATCACACCCCGACCGAGTCCTCGGATGCCTCCATGTTGCCGAGGCTTTAACGGCCCCGTTCTGGCGGCTTGCCGCCGTCGGACGGGCACCTTCAAGGCGGGGCGATCTCCGTTCGGACCCATCGTCTGAGGCGCGATCCCCCGTACAGACAACCTGTGGAGTCATTCCGGGGCGGCGTAGGCGAGCCCGGAACCCAGAACCGCTGTCGGTGCAAAAACGCGACGCAGCGATGGCTCTGGATCCCGGGCTCCGCTGCGCGGCCCCGGGATGAGGGCGTACGGCTCGATCGATCAGCTCCTATCGACAGGAAGACCGAACTGTCAGCTCTGAGCAGAGATCGTCATTCAAACCGGGAACTCAGAGCCCGCTCGGCCGAGGGGGCATACGCTGCATCCCTGCACGGAGCCTCTCACGACGCCGCTCGGGCGCTGGGGTCCGTCGCGCGCCGATCAAATCCTCGGTCGCGGAAAAATTTAGATCGCACACGGCGTCCGGCATGGCGCAGCGTTCCGGTTTCTTTACCGCGTCGCGCGATGGCTGGTCCGCCCGGGCTCGGTAGCCCGAGAGGGGCCACGTCATGATCTCGTCGCGTGCCAAGCATCGGGTGTTCGCGTCCGGCTTCCGCGCGATCCAGGCGTTCGGCGCCGATCGCTGGCTGGCTCCGGCCGCCCGCGGCCTCGGGGTGATCCTGACCTTCCACCACGTCAGCCCGGATCCGGTGCCGGCCTTCGCGCCGAACCGGCTGCTCAGCATCACGCCGGATTTCCTGGATCTCACCTTACGCGAACTCGACGCGCGCGGCTTCGACATCATCGGGCTCGATGCGGTCCCGGACCGGCTGGCCGCTCGGGATTACGGCCCGCCCTTCGCGGTCCTGACCTTCGACGACGGTTACCGCGACAACGTCGAGCACGCCCGCCCGGTGCTGGAACGGCACGGCGCCCCCTGGACCCTGTTCGTGGCGAGCGGCTTCGCCGACCAGCGCGGGCGCCTGTGGTGGATCGAGCTGGAGCGGGCGATCGCGCGGCTCGACCGGGTGCGGATCGACATCCACGGCCGCAGCCTCGATCTGCCGGCCCGCAGCCCGCAAGAAAAGGCGCTGGCCTTCGAGGCGCTCTACCGCGACCTGCGCCGCGGCAGCGAGACCGCGCTCCTCGACCGGATCGCCGACCTCTGCCGGCAGGCCGACCTCACGCCGGGCGGGATCGCACCCGAGCTGTGTCTGTCCTGGGATGAATTGCGGGCGCTGGGCCGTGACCCGGCGGTGACGTTCGGGGCGCACACGGTCAGCCACCCGATGCTCGCCAAGCACGATACGGCGACCGTCGCCCGCGAGATCGCCGAGAGTCGCGCCCGGATCGAGGCCGAGCTCGGCCGCGCGATTCGGCACCTGTCCTACCCGGTCGGCGACCCGACCTCGGCCGGCCCCCGGGAATTCGCCCTTGCCGCGGATCAGGGTTTCGCCACCGCGGTGACGACGAGACCCGGTCACCTGTTCGCCGACCATGCCGGGCATCTGCGCGCCCTGCCGCGGGTCTCGATCAACGGCTGCCACCAGTCGCGGGCGGCGCTGGCGGGATTGCTGTCCGGCGTCCCGTTCCTGGCCTGGAACCGCGGGCGGCGCCTCAACGTCGCCTGACCGGATCGCTCACGCGATATCGGCCGGTGACGTGTCGTGCGGATCGTGCGCCGCCAAGCCGAGCGGCCGGACCTGACGGACGTTACGGGTCAGTATCGTCCAGCCGCGACACAGCGCCGTCGCGCCGATGGCGAGGTCCGCCAGGCCGGAGGCATGGCCCTCTCGGCTGGCCACGTCGGACAGGCGGCCGATACACCGGGCGATCTCTAGATCGATCGGCAGAATCTGAGCGCTGTAGAGGTGCAGCAGCGTCTCCAGCCAATCCGACAGACGCGCCGCCTTGCGAGACGCGCCATCCCGGCGGCATTTGGCGATACCGTCCCCGATCTCGGCGATGGTGATCACCGTACGATGCGGGCCGGCGCGGTTTCGGTGCATTCAGGCGATCAGGTCGTCGGCCGGGATCGCCCTGGTCGGTGCGGCCGCCGAAAGGACATTGGTATCGACGAGGGACGCAGGCGTCAGAGATCGATGCGTCTCAGCGCACCGGATCGCGGCGGAAGATCCTCCGTTTCGAGAGGCGCGGCCATCAGGAGCCGGCCGAAGGATGGGACCTGCAGCCGTTGCCACTCTTCGAAGCTGAGCAGCACGGCCTCGGGCCGGCCATGGCGTGTGATGACGGAGGGTTGGCCCTGCCGGGCCTTGTCGATGACGGCCGAGAGCGTCGCCTTGGCGGCCCGCAACTGGATTTCCCGCCATCCGACCCTCCACGACGACATCGGCATCGTAGGGGTGGGGATCGGCGCCGGCATCGCTGCTTGAAAGTCCTCAGCGCCGGCGGCGATGCCGGTAGCCGGTCGAGAACGAGGCGTATTGCCGGCCGCCCCGCCGCGAGCGGTACCGGCCGCGGCGGCCGGCCGCCGCCTCGACGGCCTCGTCCGCCTGGGGCAGCGCCTCGGCCAGGGCCGGGGCGGCGGCCGCGTCGGCCGAGGCGTAGCCGCCCGCCACGTTCTTGGCGGCCGGGCCGAACATCGCCAGGCACTGGTTGTAGGCCAGATCGTTCTTCAGCCGCTCGCACTCCCCGATCGAACGCGGCGTGCCCTGCGCCAGGGCGGAGCACGGCGCGAGCAGCACGGCGAGTGCGGCCAGATGCTTGAGGCGCATGGGCAAGCGATACACGGACGGGTCTCGGTTTCGGATCCGAGGCTTCTGCCGGCCGAGTGCGGCGAAATCGAGGGGTCCGGTTAACGGTCCGGACGCTCCATCCAGCGGATCAGCGGCATCAGCGGGAAGATCCACGCGATTCCGAGGATCGAGTAGAGCACGGCCTGGATCGCCGCCGGGGTCTCGGCGATGCGGCTGTCGGCCAAGGCCATCGCCAGCGGCCCGTACAGGCAGACGAAGGCCAGCATCGCGACCGTGCCGATCAACGTGCGGGTGCGGCGGCGCATCATGGTTCCCCGAAGCCCTGTCTCTCCCTGTGAAGACGGCTATCGCCCGCCGGCCCGGTTGGCAACGCGCGCAGCGCCGCGGGCTGCGGCGCCGCCGACGTTGCCCGCATCCCGCGCTTCCCCTAACGCGTCGCGAGGGCCGGGACATCCGGGCCGACCGCGGAAGGGATGCGCGTGGTGATGAGAGTCTCGGGCGAGCAGCGATCCGGAGCCGTGCGGACCTGGCTCTACCTGATGGCGGCCCTCGTGGTCGCCATGGTGGCGGTCGGCGGCGCGACCCGCCTGACCGGATCCGGCCTGTCGATCACCGAGTGGCGCCCCGTGACCGGGATCGTGCCGCCCCTGTCGGAGGCGGACTGGTCCGCCGAGTTCGCCAAGTACAAGGACACGCCGCAATACAACATCCTCAACCAGGGGATGGGCTTGGCGTCGTTCAAGGTGCTGTACGGCTGGGAATGGGGCCATCGCGTGCTCGGGCGCCTGATCGGCCTCGTGTTCTTCCTGCCGCTGGTCGTGTTCTGGTGGCGCGGCATGATCGGCCGCCGCCTCGGACTCGGGCTGCTCGGCCTCGGGATCCTCGGCGGCCTCCAGGGCGCGATCGGCTGGATCATGGTCGCGTCGGGCCTTCAGCCCGGCATGACCGCGGTGGCGCCGCTGAAGCTCGCCCTGCACCTGACGACAGCCAGCCTGATCCTGGCCGGGCTGGTCTGGCTGGCCGCCGGCCAGCGCAGCGACGCGGCCGATCCCGCCCCCGGCCGCATCCGCCGGGTCGCCACGCTGCTGCCGGCCCTGGTCCTGGCGCAGATCTTCCTCGGCGGACTGGTCGCCGGGTCGCATGCCGGCCTCGTCTACAACACCTGGCCGGACATGGACGGCGCCCTCGTCCCGCCGGTGGACAGCCTGTTCGCGATCCGGCCCTGGATCGAGAACTTCGTCGACAACCACGCCCTGGTCCAGTTCGACCACCGGGTCAGCGCCTACCTGCTCGTCGTGGTCGCGCTCCTGCACGCGATCGACGCGCGGATGACCGGTCCGGCCGGCGCGGCCGGGCGTGCCGGGGGCGTCGCCGCCCTGGCCCTGGGCCAGGCCGGGCTCGGCATCGCCACCCTGTTGCTGGCGGTGCCGCTCTGGGCCGCGCTGGCCCATCAGGTCCTGGCGATGGCCGTGCTGACCATGGCGGTGGTCCACGCCCGGCTGAGCCGCGGCACCGGCCTCGTCCGCCGCCCGGCCCGGGAACCGGTGCTCGGCTTCGAGGGCTTGGTGGGTCGCGGCGCCTGATCAGGGCTGCGGCGCCGCCGCCACGCACAACAAGTCTTTCACCACGCGGCAATAGAACCTTGGGATAAACGCCCCGTCAGCACTTTGCATAGGGAACGGTTGAGCCATCTTAAGCTTTAGGCTGCAGGCGTAGCAGGAGGCTTCATGATGTCTCTCGCAGAGGATGGTCGCCCGCTGACCCTGACGTGGCACTACACGCCGCGCGAGATCGTGGCGGACGGGGTGATCCACGGCCTCGGGGTCGTCTTCGGCCTCGCCGGCGCGGCGGCGCTGGTGGCCACGGCGCTCACGGCGCATCTCGGCTTCGGCGAGCGGGCCGCGGTGGTGCTGTACGCCACCGCCCTGGTGCTGATGCTGGGCGTCTCCGCGGTCTACAACCTCTACCCGGTCAGCCCGCGGAAATGGCTCCTGCGCCGAGCCGACCACGCGCTGATCTACCTGATGATCGCCGGGACCTACACGCCCCTGGTCGCGCTGGTCGGCTCGGGCATCCGCGCCTACCTGCTGCTGGCGGTGATCTGGCTGGTCGCCCTGGTCGGGATCGCGGTGAAGCTGTTCCTGCCCGGCCGGTTCGACCGGCTCTCCATCGCCCTCTACCTGCTGCTCGGCTGGAGCGGCCTGCTCGCCTACGAGTCGGTGATCGCCGCCCTCCAGCCCACCGCCCTGTGGCTGCTGGCGATCGGCGGGCTGCTCTACTCGGTCGGCGTGCTGTTCCACGTCTGGCGGACCCTGCCATTCCAGAACGCGATCTGGCACGGCTTCGTGCTCGCGGCCACGGCCTGCCATTACGGCACGATCTGGGCCAGCCTCAACGGCCTGCCGCTGACGTGAATTGATCCACAGCAGTAAAACTCCGCTTACCTTTCCGTCGAAAAGGCCCATCGGGACGGAGACCGTTTAAGTTTACTGCGACGGTCGCCGCACCACAGTCCCGGGACTGTTATTCCCGGGAGCGATACCGTGGCTGTGAAGCCGAACGACACCCGAATCCCCCAACGCCACCGCGTCCTGCACGTATTCCGCGCGCCGGTCGGGGGCCTGTTCCGGCACGTGATGGACCTCGCCCGCCTCCAGGCCGCGTCGGGCCATGCGGTCGGGATCGTCTGCGACACGTCCACCGGCGGCGAGCGCGCCGCCCGGGCGCTCGCGGACCTGGCCCCGTGCCTCGAACTCGGCCTCGTGCGGATCCCGATGCGCCGCAACCCGCACCTGTCGGACTGGACCTGCCTGCGGGCGGTCACGCGCCGGGCGGCGGAGGTCGGCGCCACCGTGCTGCACGGCCACGGCGCCAAGGGCGGCGCCTACGCCCGCCTGGCCTCGGCGACCGCGATCCGGGCCTACACGCCGCACGGCGGCAGCTACAATTACCGGCCCGGGAGCGCGCTCCACCGGGCCTACATGGCCGCCGAGGCGGTGCTCGCCCGCCGGACCGACGCGTTCCTATTCGAGAGCGAGTACGTCGCCGGCCGGCACCGGACCTTCGTGGGCGGACCGGAGCAGGTGACCCGGATCGTGCACAACGGCATCGCCGACGCCGAGTTCGCCCCCGTCCCCCTGGCCGAGAACGCCGCCGATCTGCTCTATGTCGGCGAATTGCGCGAGGCGAAGGGCCTGCCCTACCTGCTCGAAGCCTTGGTCCGGCTGCGCGCCGAGGGCCGGGCGCTGCGTCTGCTGATGGTCGGGTCGGGCCCGGATGCCGAGAGCCTGCGCACCATGGTCGAGCGGCTCGGCCTCTCGGATGCGGCCGCGTTCGAGCCGCCGCAGGCGATCCGGTCGGTGCTGGCCCGGGGCCGGATCCTGGTCGTGCCGTCGCTTGCGGAATCGCTGCCCTACGTCGTCCTCGAGGCCGCGGCCGCCTCGCAACCCCTGGTCGCCACCCGGGTCGGCGGCATCCCGGAGATTTTTGGGCCGATGGCGGGCGATCTCGTCCCGTCCCGCGACGCCGGGGCGCTCGCCGGCGCGATCCGTCAGGTGCTCGACGAAGCCCCGGACGTGCTGACGGCGCGGGTCCGGGCGCTCAGCGAATCGATCCACCAGCGCTTCTCGCTGGAGCGGATGGGGGCCGATGTGGTGTCGGGCTACGCCGCGGCGTTCCAGGCCCGCGCCGACCGCCTCGGCGTCGAAGGCGCAAAGGTCGCGCAGGCCCGCACGGCGTAGGGTCCCTCGCGGACGGCCCCGCGTTTAGGGTTTGCTATCAGGCTCGGATGCAAGAGTTTCCGTCTAAAGCCAGATCTGTTTCCAAGGTCCCGAAACAGATCAGGCGCCTATAGGCCGGGGGACATCGCCCCGGAGGAGCCGTTCGATGAGCGCGTTCGACATCCGCGATCTCCTTGAGGCCACCGCACCGCGCGACGGCCGGGCCGTCCGCGCGCCCGGCGACGACGCGCCGTCGCCAGCCCTGGGCCCGGCCGCGATCTCGCCGGTCGTCGTGGCCGGCCTGGTGCGGGCCCTGGAATTCGGCCTGATCTTCAGCCTCGGCGCGCTCCTTCACCTGCTGATGCTGCGCGGCCGGGTGCCGTTCGGGCTAAGCTATGCCGGCGCGATCGCGCTGGTGGCCGGCCTCATGATGGCGCTGACCCAGGCCTCCGGCGGCTACCGGATCGCCGCGTTCCGGACCTTCGCCAAGGCCGCGATCCGGCTGATCGCGGCTTGGTCGATGACCTTCCTGATGGTCGCGGCCATCCTGGTTCTGGCCAAGGTCGCCGACCATTACTCGCGCCTGTGGCTCGCCACCTTCTACGGCACCGGCCTCGCGGCGTTGCTGGCCGGACGCTTCACCCTGTCCCGGGTGATCGACAGGCAGACCCGCGCCGGCCGCTTCGACCGCCGCACCGCCATCGTGGGCGGCGGCAAGCCCGCCGAGGACCTGATCGCCGCGCTGGAGGCCCAGAGCGAGAGCGGCATCCGCATCGTCGGCGTGTTCGACGACCGCAATGCCGACCGGTCCGCCGACAGTGTGGCCGGATACCCCAAGCTCGGCAACGTCGACGACTTGGTCGCCTATGCCCGGCAAGCCCGGCTCGACCTGATCGTGTTCACGATCCCGATCACCGCCGAGGCGCGGATCCTCCAGATGCTGGCGAAGCTCTGGGTGCTGCCAATCGACATCCGCCTGTCGGCCCACGCCGCCAAGCTCCGGCTGCGGCCCCGCAGCTACTCGTATCTCGGCTCGGTGCCGGTCCTCGACGTGTTCGACCGGCCGATCGCCGACTGGGACGTGGTGGTGAAGGCGCTGTTCGACCGCTGCGTCGGCCTGGTCATGCTGCTCGCGCTGTCGCCGATCATGATCGCGGTGGCGCTCGCCGTCCGGCTGACATCCCGCGGGCCGGTGCTGTTCCGCCAGAAGCGCCACGGCTTCAACAACGAGCTGATCGAGGTGTTCAAGTTCCGCTCGATGTATGTCGATCAGTGCGATGCCGGCGCCGCCAGGATGGTCACGCGCGGGGATGCGCGGGTGACGCCGGTCGGGCGGTTCATCCGCAAGACCTCGCTCGACGAGCTGCCGCAGCTGTTCAACGTGCTGAAGGGCGACCTGTCTCTGGTCGGTCCCCGCCCGCACGCGCTTCAGGCCAAGGCCGCCAACACCCTGTACGACCAGGTGGTCGACGGCTACTTTGCCCGCCACAAGGTCAAGCCCGGCATCACCGGCTGGGCCCAGGTCAACGGCTGGCGCGGCGAGACCGATACCTCCGAGAAGCTGCAGCGGCGCGTCGAGCACGATCTGTTCTACATCGAGAACTGGTCGGTCCTGCTCGACCTGCAAATCCTGATCACAACGCCGTTCGCGCTGTTCAAGACTGAGAATGCGTATTGAGCTCGGGGTTCGTGAGGCTGATCCCCGGCGGCCGCTCAGCCTGAGGTGTCAGCGCGTCTACGGCGGCGCTGCCCGACCGGGGATCCCGTCATCCCGGGGCCGCGCAGCGGAGCCCGGGATCCAGAGAGGCCGACGTCTCAAACGCTCGCACGGGCCGTGTTTCCGGGTTCCGGGCTCGCCTGCGGCGCCCCGGAATGACGCCGCGGGCTATTGGATCTAACGAAGTCTCTGCACGCGAAGGCGGCGTTCGATAGGATCGCATGCTCGAACCGGCCGGTGGAGCCCCGTGGAAAGATTGTATTAGCCAAGGCCGCGATTTGCCGTCGTGTCCAGGTCTTCTCAACCCCCAAGGTCACCGGGCATTCAGCGCGTGCCGCACAAGGTCGGCGCACAGGTTCGGGCCATGCCCGAGCGGGTGGGAGAATCGGATATGGCGACCGGCGTCCAGGTGGCGGGAACGGACATGATCGGTGCGCGTGCGTCCGGAACGCTGACGGCGGAAATCTTCACCGACCTGGCCGCGGCCGAAGCCCTCTGGCGGCGGCTCGAGGCCGATCCGGCCAGCCTGCAGACGCCCTATCAGCGGTATGACTGGGTCTGCGCCTACCTGCGCGCGACCGGTACGGAGGCCGAAGCCCGCATTGTCGTCCTGCGGGATGCCGAGGGCCGGGCCCGCATCCTGCTGCCCCTCGTGCTCGGCCGCAAAGCCGGATTGGTGGTGGCCCGGATTGTCGGCGACACGCACGCCAACTACCACATGCCGCTGTTCGCCACCCGGGACGCCGCCGCAATCTCCGCCGGGGAGGTCACCGCAGCCCTGATCCGCGTGGGGCGGTCGGCCGGCATCGACGCCTACGCCCTGCAGCATCAGCCCCTGATGTGGGAGGGCGCGGCCAACCCGTTCGCGCAGGCCGGCGAACCGGAAGCCAGCGACGCCTACGGGCTGATGCTGGGACCCGACCCCGAGGCCACGGTGCGCCGCGTGTTCAGCGCCGACGCCCGCAAGAAGCTGCGCTCGAAGGAGAAGCGGCTGATCGAGGCCAAGGGCGCCCTGGCCTATCGCCTGGCCGAGACCCCCGAGGACGCGGCCCGTTATCTGACCGCGTTCTACGCTCACAAGGCGGTGCGGTTCGCCGGGATGGGCGTCGCAGACCCCTACGCCGACGATGCGGTTCGCCGGTTCCTGTCGGCGGCCACGTCCGGCGCCGAACCGGCGGTCGAGATTTACGTCCTGTGCCTTGCCGAGAGCGGCCGCGTGCTCGCGACCTTCGGGGGGGCCGTCAGCGATCACCGCTTCAGCGGCATGATGACGGCGTTCGATCCCGACCCGGAGATCGCCCGGTTCAGCCCGGGGGACCTGCTGCTGCAGCACCTCGTCGGCGAGCAGACCGCCCGGGGCCGCCAGGGCTTCGATCTCGGCGTCGGCGAGGCGCGCTACAAGGCGAGCATCTGCGACGAGACCATCGGGCTGGTCGAGACCATCGTGCCGGTGAGCCTGCGCGGCCGGGCCTACGGGCTGATGCGGTTGGGCCTGACCCGGACGAAGCGCCGGATCAAGCGCGATCCCCGTCTCTACGCCGTCGCCGCGAAGCTGCGGACCTTGCTGCGGCGATAAAAACGGCCCGAACGGCTTTCATCGCCGTTCGGGTGATCCGGCAGCGATGACGGACGCATCGTGGCGTGCGCTCACGCGGCGCGGAGGCGGAGCTCGGGATCCGTCGAGCCTGACTGCGCGAAGTGCTCGGCCGCGCGGTCCTGCGCCACCAGGATCTGGCCGGCGCCCGCATCCTCCGCGATGGCGTAGAGGTCGGCGAGCGCCGGATCCTCGGCGGCGGCATTCGACGCGATGATGACACTGTCCATGTAGCCGGCCGTCAGCTCGAGCAGGTCGACGGCGCCCGGCGCCGCCCGAAGGCGGCAGACGACCCATCCGTAAGCCTCCGCCATGGCCTCGAAGGTCAGGCTGAGGGTGTCCGGCTCGTCGAACAGCACGTCGGCTTCGGTGCGCCCGGCGGCGATCCGGTGCAGGCCGCTCTCGCCCGCGGACTGGATCACGTCGAGGAAGGCCGCGTCGCCCGCGATGAGATCGCTGAACCCGCGCTCGGCCGTGCCGGCATGCGGATTGTTCAGGTCGATGGTGACGAGGCTGGCCTTGCGGCCCAGCGCCCGCACCAGGGCGTCGTGCAGCGCGTTCTCGCCCTGGGACGCTTCCGTCTCCATGACGAGGATCCGGTACCCGGACCGGTCGCCGGGCAGGCGGCCCGCGCCCCCGATCCGGGCGATGAGGGGGGCGAGGTCGTAAGCCTCGGCCTGCATCCGGGCGACGGGTGCCGGGGCGGCCGTTGCGGGGACGGCCTCGTCCTCAGACCAGTGGGCCGGGGGCATCGCCTCGGGGAACGCGAAGGTCGGGCGCTCGAGCTCGGGCTCGCGGCGGGGGCGCCGGTCCGAGGTATCGAACGCCGTGTCCGATTCCTTGGCGTTCCGGCCTCCCTCGGCCAGGAGCGCGCTCGCGAGCACGCCACCCACCGCCAGCATCAGCGTCACCAGCGTCGCGAAGCTGACGATCGGCAGCTTCTTGGGGAACGAGGGGACTTCCGGGGTCACGGCGCGCGAGACGATGCGGGCATCCGCGGGGGTGGCGCTCTCGCCGTCGCGGGCGGCGGCCTCGCGGTAGCGGGACAGGTAGGATTCGAGCTGCTCGCGCTGCGCCTTGGCCTCGCGCTCCAATGCGCGGAGCTGGATCTCGCTGGTGTTGCCCTTCACGACCACGTCCTGCTGGCCGTCCACCGCGGCCTGCAGGCTCTCCACCCGGGAGCCCGCGATCTTCGCGTCGTTCTCCAGCGTGCGGGCGATGCGCTCGGCCGACGTCTTGATCTGGGCGTCGAGATCCTCAAGCTGGGCGTGCAGCTCCTTGATCCGCGGATGGGCCGGCAGCAGCGTGCGGGACTCCAGCGCCAGCTGCGCCCGGACGGCGATCCGGTTGTCGACGATGCGCCGGACCACCTCGTTGTTGGCGACCTCGGTGATCTCGAAGGCGCGGCCGTCCTTGATCAGGTCCTTGATCGCCTTCACCCGCCCGGCGAGGTCCGCCTTCAGGATCCGGGCCTGGGACAGCTGGCTCGACAGCTCGCCGAGCTGCTGGGTGGTCAGCGGCTGGCCGGTCGCGCCGCCGCTGCCGACCAGGCCGTTCTTGGCGCGGAACGCCTCGACCTTCGCCTCGGCCTCCGCGACGCGCTTGCGCAGGCCGTCGATGTTGCCGCCGAGCCAGGTCGATGCGTAGCGCGCGGTGTCGACCTTGTCGGCCTCGAGCGAGGAAATGTAGAGCTGCGCGATGGTGTTGGCACCCTCGGCCGCCAGCTTGGCGTCCTTGGCGCGGAACTCGATCGTCAGGATGCGGGACTTGCCCGCCGGGAAGACCAGCAGGTGCTCGAAATAGGCATCGAGCACGCGGTCCTCGGCCGGGCGGTCGAGGGGGTTGGCGCCGATGCCCAGCATCATCAGCACGCGCTGGACGGGGCCGATGCTGCTCGAGCCCGGGTCGAATTCGGGGTTGCCCACCAGCTTCAGCCGGCGGATCGCCTCCCGGGCGAGGTCGCGGGACATGACGACCTGAACCTGGCTGGCCACCGCCTGCTCGTCGATCGGCGCCAGCTGGTCGGCACGCTCCTGGGCGGTGCGGGCGAAGGCCGGATCGCGGCTCTCCAGGATCAGCTTCGCTTCGCCGGTGTAGCGCGGGCTCACGACGTTGACGAAGATGCTGGCGCCCAGCGCGACCACCAGGGTCGGCCCGACGATCCAGCCGATCGAGCGGCGAAGGATCTGTGGCACCTGCGCGAGGCCGACGCCGTCCCGCGGAGAGGTCCGCTGCACGGGCGCGGCGATGGGCGAGCGCAGGCTGATACGAGACATGAATACGCTCTGAGCACGACGGCCGACGGGGCGGCGATCAGTGCCACCCGGGCGCCATTAGAGGATGTTAAGGTTGCTTGAGAGTTAAGGCCCGCCGCGCGCCGCTCTGTTCGGAACAGGCCATCGCGATGATCAAGGTTCATTAACCTTAACAGCCTAGACCGAGGCGAATTGGCACCCATGACGGCGATGGTGATGAACCGGCGCGCTCTTTTCCTCGCACTTGGCTCGACGTTGGCGCTCGGCGGCTGCCTGCGTCCGACCTTCCGGACCGACCAGCTCGATGCCACCGGCACCGGCTCGATCGGCGCGCGCTACCCGCTCTCGGCGGGCGACAAATTGCGGGTGATCGTGTTCGGACAGGACAACCTGTCGAACATCTACGCCGTCGACGGGGCAGGCAAGATCGCCATGCCGCTGATCGGCACCGTGCAGGTCGGCGGCCAGACCACCGGCCAGGCGGCGAAGGCGATCGAGGCCAAGCTGTCCTCCGGCTTCGTGCGCGAGCCGCACGTGACCGTGGAGGTGGACACCTACCGCCCGTTCTACATCCTGGGCGAGGTCACGACCTCCGGCCAATACCCGTTCGTCAACGGCATGACCGTCGAGACGGCCGTGGCAATCGCCGCAGGCTTCGGCCCGCGGGCGGCCCGCGACTACGCGGTGCTGACGCGCGATACCGGCGGCGGGCTGGTGTCGGGCATCGTGCCGATGACCTACTCGGTCCGGCCGGGCGACACGATCGTGGTCAAGGAGCGCTTTTTCTGACGCCCTGTCCGGCGCGACGCGCGCGGCGGCCTGCTATCGCTGAGCGCCATCCAGAACTCTCACCTATTGTGTGGTGCTGCCGAGCAGCGCTCACATCGCAGGTTGAGATCGCGGGTGGGACCTCCGTCTAGACGGGATCCCCGCGGGCATCGGTGGTCGCGGGTTACTGCGCTGGCTGCCACACGTTGATGATCCGCATCGCGGTCTGCTGCGGCGGGATCGGTGTCGCCACCGGGGACGCCGGAACCTGGGTGCTGCGTGCGACGACGCGGCGCGCCTCGCTGGCAGGCGACGCGCCCACCGGCGTGAACAATCCGGCGAGTTGCTTGCGCGTCCCCTTGCTGACGAAGCGCGAGGTGTGGACGGGCTCGAAATCGCGCAGTGCGTGGCGCTTGTCGGGACTGCCGGTGAACACCTTGGCGCCGGTGTTGAGGACGACGATGTCGCCCGGCATCAGGGTCTCGTCCTTCATCAGCGCGGCGGCCGCACCGGCCTTCATGTCGATGGGGGTCTGGCGTTCGCTCAGCTCGCTCTCCTTGGCGCGGATCCGCACCGGGAGCGCGGCGTACCGGGTCTGGAGACGGTGCCGCGCATGGCCGAGCCGCGGGGTCGAACGCCGGTAGACGGCGCGATCCTCGAGGGGCGCGGGGGCCTGCTGGACCGCCTGGGGCGCCGGCCGCGCACCGAACAGCATCTCGAGGAAGCCGATTTCAGCCGCCTGCGCCTGGACGTTCGTTCCCACAAGGAGCCCGGCGGCGGTGATGACGGCCAACGTGCTGCCCGTACGAAACCTCATAACGTCCTCCGGAACTGGCGTCGGTATCGAGCGCCGGACGTTCAACCGCAAGCTGCGCGGGAGGGTTCCGGAATATTAGAGGTCTTGTGGCGAAGTTCGACGAACGTTGCAGCTGCTGCGGTATTCTACCGAATCGGAGCACGATCTATTGTGCTAGATCGGCTCGCATGGCGGGCCGACGCGGCTCAGGCCGGGGCGACCTGTTCGCCCTCGCCGATGCAATCGAGGGCTCGCTCCACGGCGCTGACCGCGTCGAGGAGGTTCTGAACCGTACGCTCGACCTCGAGCGTCGGACGGCCCATCGCGGCGGCGCGGGCACTCACATCCTCGAGCTGCTCGAGCAGGGCGAGGAGATCGCCGGCCACGGTCACGACCTCGCAGCGGGCGAGGCGGGTGACGGTCGGGCGCGGCCGGAAGGGCAGGACATTGCTCATCGCCGACGGTTCTGGCCCGAAAGGACCCGGATTCGCCAGGGGTAAGGACCGGACTTCCGGCAATTGCCGGCCTCTATCCGCCGCTAACGGCTGGAAAGGTAGATTTTCCGTGGCCGCCGCGCATCGGAGGCGGCAGAATCGGTTTACGCCTCTCCGCCGGTCTTGACGGACTTGCCGGCGCGCTGACCATGCCGGCACCGACTTTTCACACTGCGATTCGGCGGCGGATAGTGATCCCTCGCGCGGGTCGGCACCGCTCAGGACCAATCATGCGCTTTACCCTTCTTGCCGTCGCGTTCCTGGCGGTCGGCGGCCTGTGCGCCTGCAACACCGACAGCCCGGACGGGCGCAGCGGCCTCGCCGACAGCTTCCGGCTCGACAATTACCGCGCCTCGAACGACACCAACGGCACCCAGACCCGGCGCGACGTGAACCGCGCCTACACGCAGCCGACCCTGCCTTCGATCGGCAACCGCGGGTTCTGAGCCCCCGGGCGCCCCGTCCCGGAACGCCGATCCGGGATCGAGGTGTCGATCGGTCAGCGCTTCGCGATCGCGTCCGCGAAGGTCGTGATGCGGTTGCGGGCGTAGACCGGCAGGCCGGCGCTGATCGAGCTGCCCGTGTTGAAGCTCGAATTGCCCATCAGCACCTGGGCCGGCAGCAGGTTCTTCAGCACCGGCACCCGGGCATATTCGGCCTTGCGGTCGAGGACATCGGCCTTGATGGCGAGCGCCATGTAGGTCGTCACCACCGTCTTGGTGGGATCGTTGGGCAACGGCTGGAACACCGCCAGGAACTTGCCGAAGCGCAGGATCTGGTTGACCCAAAAGATCGTCTGCTCCAGCCCACCCGTCACCGGCGTGTCGATCTTGGTCAGCGCCGCGAGGGCCGCCCCCTGGTCGGCGCCGAGCACCCGCAGCTCGCTCTGGAACGAGACGTACTCGGCAATCTTCTTGGCCGAGCCCTCTTCGAGCTTGTTGGCGAGCTTCACGCCCAGCGGCAGCTTGCCTTCGAGATCGTAGCGGGACTCGATGCAGGCGCCGGCGCTCTCGCACCAGGGCCGGTCCGGGCGCTTGGCGAAGGCGGCGGCCGGGTCCTTGTTCGGCGTCACCTCGCCGGTGGTGATCGCCTTGTGCTTGATCGCCGGGTCCATCTTCTGGACGAAGCCGAGATTGGCGAAGGCCTGGAGGTCGATCGCCTCGGGCGGCCGGGCAACCACGAACCGCCCTTCCGCCACGTAGACCTTCAGCGTCTCGTGCCGCGGCTTGGTCACGCCGTTCACCGTCACGGTGTAGTCCGGCTCCTTGTAGCCGGGGAAGGGCGCCAGCACCGCGGCCTCGGCCGGGCGGACCTTAAGCCAGTCCAGGTACGGGATCAGCCCGTTCTCGGGCGCCGTGGGGTTGTCGCGGTGATCCGTGAACAGGATCTGCCCCGGCTTGAGCGCGGCCGGATCGAGGGCGGTGACCGAGGGCACCTCCTTGATCCGTTCAAGCCCCGGCACGGTGTTGGCGGCCGGACTCTGCGCGCAGACTGGCGCAGCGGCCGTCAGAACGAGGGCGAGGGCGGCAGGAAACTGCGTTCGCAACGGGCATCTCATCGGTCGGAGCGGGTGGGTCAGTAGCCCGGGTCTTCGCCGAACAGGTAGTCCGGGTCGCGGCGGCGCGGCTGGCGCACGCCCTCGTCTCCGAAGGGCGAGCGCGCCGTCTGGCCGGGCCAGGGCCTGTAGGCGTCCTGGCCATAGGAATCCAGATCGCCCTGCGCACGGCGGCTGCGCGCAGCGGGGCGTTCGCCGAAGGGATCGAGGGGGTCGGGGGCGGCACGCTCGCCGGTCATGTTGCCGTAGTAGTCGCCGGCCACGCTCGCGCCGTCCTCGTTGCTGGAGAGGTCGCCGTCCTGCGCATCCGGCCGCATGGCGTAGAGGGTCTCGCGCGGCACCAGGCGGAACTGGGTGTCGGCCATCTGGCCGTCGCCACTGGTTCGGAAATGCTCGATGAAGCCGCCGCCCGCGACCCGCTGGCCGCTATGCGGGTCGATCGCCAGGTCGGCGATGAACGGCCGCGCCTCGGGGGAGGGGCCGCGCAGGGGCGTCTTCGCGATGCCGTTCGCCCAGGCCGCCTGCAGGATGGTGGAGGCGATCGGGACCGAGAGATGCCCTCCGGTCTGACCGCGGCCGAGCGTCTTGCGGCTGCCGTCGGCGTTGTCGTAGCCGACCCAGACCACCACGGTGATCTCGTTGGTGAAGCCCGCGAACCAGGCGTCGTTCTCGTTCTCGGAGGTGCCGGTCTTGCCGGCGACGTAGGCCGACACCTTGGACAGGGCCGCCGCGGTGCCGTGCTGGGTGACGCCCTGCAGCATGGTCTTGAGCTGGTAGAACGCGATCCGGTCGGCGGAGCCGATCCGCGTGGGCTCGCGGGCGGCGTGGGTGTAGAGCGGCTTGCCGTCCCGCTCGACCGATTCGAGCGCGAACGGCGCCGGTCGGGCGCCCTCGTTGGCCACCGCCGCGTAGAACCCGGCGAGGTCGAGCATCCGGACCGGCTGCGCGCCGAGGACGAACGGGTAGTAGGGCTCGCACTCGGCGTAGATCTGCGCCTCCAAGGCGATGTCGCAGACCCGCTTCAGGCTGGCCGGCGCCTTCGGGGCGATGCCCCCCTGCAATAGCCGGGCGGTGACGAGGTTCTTGGAGAATTCCAGGCCCCTGCGCAGGGTCGTCGGCCCGGAGCCGCCGCCCTCGTAGTTCTTCGGCGACCAGGAATCCCCGGATCCGCCGATCGGCGGCAGGGTCACGGCGGAATCCATCACCAGGGTGTTGGGCTGGAGCCCGGCATTCAGGGCGGCCAGGTAGGTCAGCGGCTTGAGGGTCGAGCCGGGCTGGCGCACCGCCTGGGTGACCCGGTTGAGCTGGCTCAGCGGATAGGAGAACCCACCCGCCATGGCCAGGATGCGGCCGGTCTGGTTCTCCATGACCAGGGCGGCACCCTGCACGTTGGGCCGGACCCGCAGCTGCGCCCGGGGTGCGCCGCGCCCCTCCGTGAGCTTGACCCGGACCACGTCGTATAGCTGCAGCTTGCCCCGGGCGACGCCGGGATCCAGGGTGGCGGTGCGGCCGTCGGCGAGGCCGACCTTCACGGGGCCGCGCCCGGGCTCGAGGACGACGGCGACGGGCCAGTGCACGTCGTACAGGGTCGGCCGCGCGCTCTCCAGGGCCCGCAGCCACACGGGCTTCACCAGCGGCGCCGCCGGGGCCTTGAGCTTGGCCGCCTTCGCGCCCGCCTTGGCCTCGGGCTTCGCGGGGTCCTTCGCGGCCTCGGCCCGGGCCCCCGTCACGCCGGGCGCGCTCTGCACCGAGCCTTCCGGCGCGGGCGTCGCCGCCTGGATCCGGCGGATGCTGTCGGCGAGGTTGAGTTCGGGACCCGTGTAGGTCTGGCGCCCGGTGGCGCGCTCGTAGTTGGCGAGCCCGTCCTGCAGCGCCCCCTCGACGGCGCGCTGGAGCCCGGCATTGATGGTCGAGCGGACCGTGAACGAGCCGGCGGTCAGCGAATCCACCCCCGCGAAGGTGCGGGCCTCGCGGTTCAGGTAATCGACCACGTAGAAGCCCGAATCGCGCCGCGTCGCGTCAACCGGCTTCAGCCCGAGATCGGCGTTGACCGCGCCGGACATCTCGGCATCGGTGATCGTGCCGTCCTCCTTGAGGCGGGCGAGCACGTAGGCGCGCCGTTCGCGCGCCCGCTCCGGGTACTTGTCCGGACTGTAGAAGTTGGGTCCCTTCGGCATGCCGGCCAGCAGGGCGGCCTCCGGCAGGGTCAGCTGCCCGACCGACTTCCCGAAATAGCTCTGCGCCGCCATCTCGATGCCGTAGGCGCCGCGACCGAGATAGATGCCGTTGAGATAGAGCCCGAGGATCTGCGGCTTCGAGAGGATCCGCTCCAGGCGGGCCGCCACGATCATCTCGCGGATCTTGCGCTCGTAGGTGACGTCGTCGCCGACCGAGAGGTTCTTCACCACCTGCTGGGTGATGGTGGAGCCGCCGGCCGGGCGCCCGGGCGAGGCGAGGTTGCCGATGAAGGCACGGATCACGCCGCGCTCGTCGATGCCGTGGTGGCTCTCGAAGCGCTTGTCTTCCGCCGCGATGAACGCCTTCTGCACGAGGTTCGGCACTGCGGTGATCGGCACCACGAGCCGGCGGCCGTTCGCCTCGAAGGTCTCAGCAAAGGGCTTGCCCGACCCGTCGAGGATGCGGGTCATGCCGGGCAGGACCTTGTCCCGGAGCGCCTCGGCGGTGGGCAGGTCCTTGGTGGCGTTGTCGTAGAACTCGATGACCTCGCGGGCATTGAACGGCGAGATCGCCGGGTTCTCGCCCTTGCAGAACTGCTTGTAGCTGGTGTTCAGCTCGTCGAGGTTGAGCCCGTGCAGGATCTTCGGCGCCCCCGGCCCGGCGACGCTCGTCGGATCCTCCATGGCGGTGGTGATCAACTCATCGAGATTGATGTCCTCGATGTCGAACGCCTTGCGCATGTGGGCGCAGCCGTCGCGCAGCAGGCGCACGACCTCGGCCTGATCGGTGAACGGATCGAACTGGGTCCGCACCGCGTCCGGCCGCGTCGTGACCTGGCTCAGCGTCAGGGCCGTCGCGAACAGCTTGATCAGGATGGCGTTCATGCGGTCCGGATTCGAGGGGGCGGCGGAGCGGGTGCGAACCTCCCGGGTGCGCCGCCGAACTGAGCGAGCACAACGCGGCTGTTTTAAGGAAAAGCCTGCCGGGGTGCCCCCCCCCCCCGCAAGCTTCGCCCTAGCACGTATTGACAGAACGTATTGACATCGAGGGGCGACCGGCCATGTTCGAGTGGGACGAGGCGAAGCGCCGGGCGAACCTCGCCAAGCACCGCCTCGATTTCCGGGACGCGGTCGCCCTGTTCGACGGCCGCCCCCGGCTCGAAGGTCCTGCAGCCTTCCGGGACGAGGCGCGCTAGGTCACGGTCGGGGTCCTGGGTGAGGTGCACGTCACCCTCGTCTGGACCTGGCGCCTGGATCGGCGGCGGTTGATCTCGTTCAGGAGGGTGCGGCGTGAAGAACGACAAGCATACAGTCAGGCATTCGTCGGCGGACCTGACAGCGATGGTTGAGCACGGCAACAGCGACAGCGAGAGCGACTGGGACGCCGTGAAGGCGCTGACCGATGCCGACGTCGACGCGGCCGTTTCGACCGATCCCGACGAGGCCGATCTGGAGATCGACTGGAGCCAAGCGGTCATCCATCCGGAGTCCCGGAAGAAGATCGTGACCATGCGGGTCGATGCCGATGTCCTGGCGTTCTTCAGGGAACAGGGGCGCGGCTACCAGACCAAGATCAACAGCGTGCTGCGCGCCTACATGGATCATGCGCGCAAGGAGCCGGATCGACCCCTTAAATCAGGCGGAACCAATTCCCGCCGGTCGTCGTAGGGTCGCCGGCGCGGCCGGTCCTCATGGCCGAACGGCGCTTCTGAAGGCGCCTCGCGAGGACCGGCATGATCAACGACCTCTGGTACAAGAACGCGGTCATCTACTGCCTGTCGGTCGGCACCTTCATGGACGCCAACGGCGACGGCATCGGAGACTTCGCCGGCCTGGAGCGGCGGCTGGACTACATCCAGGGCCTGGGCGCCACCGCGATCTGGCTGATGCCGTTCCAGCCCTCGCCCAAGCGTGACGGCGGCTACGACATCTCGGATTATTACGGGGTCGATCCCGATTACGGCTCGCTCGGCGATTTCGTCGCCTTCGCGCACGCGGCCAAGCAGCGGGGCCTGCGGGTGCTGATCGACCTCGTGGTCAACCACACCTCGGACAAGCACCGCTGGTTCCAGTCGGCCCGTTCCGACCCGGACTCGCCCTACCGCGACTGGTACGTCTGGTCGAAGGAGCGCCCGGCCGGCACCGACGAGGGCATGGTCTTCCCCGGAGTCCAGGAGACCACCTGGACCTACGACGAGAAGGCCGGCGCCTGGTACTTCCACCGGTTCTTCGACTTCCAGCCCGATCTCAACACGGCCAACCCCGAGGTGCTGGCCGAGATCTTGAAGATCATGGGGTTCTGGATCGAGCTCGGCGTGTCGGGCTTCCGGATGGATGCGGTGCCGTTCGTCATCGCCGAGAAGGGGGCCGACGTCGGCGGCAAGCCGCGCGAGCAATTCGACATGCTGCGCGACTTCCGCGAGTTCCTGCAATGGCGCAAGGGCGACGCGATCATCCTGGCCGAGGCCAACATCCTGCCGAAGCAGGACCTCGACTATTTCGGCGACGACGCCGACCGCATGCACATGATGTTCAACTTCCAGGTCAACCAATCGACCTTCTACGCCCTGGCCGCGCACGATGCCCGCCCTCTGGTGAAGGCGATCGAGCGGACCAAGCCCCGCCCGATCTCGTGCCAGTGGGGCATCTTCCTGCGCAACCACGACGAGCTGGACCTCGGCCGGCTCACCGAGACGCAGCGGCAGGCGGTGTTCGCCGAATTCGGACCCGAGAAGGGGATGCAGCTCTACGACCGCGGCATCCGGCGCCGCTTCGCCCCCATGCTGGCGGGCGACCCCCGTCGCATCCGGCTGGCCTACTCGCTGATGTTCACCCTGCCGGGGACGCCGGTGATCCGCTACGGCGACGAGATCGGCATGGGCGACGACCTGGGCCTGAAGGAGCGGGACTGCGCCCGGACGCCGATGCAGTGGACCGCCGAGCACAAGGGCGGCTTCTCCCGGGCCGAGCGGACGGTGCTGCCGCCGATCGATCACGGTCCCTACGGCTTCGCGCACGTGAACGTCGCCGACCAGCGGCACGACCGGGGCTCGCTGCTCAACTGGATGCAGAGCATCATCCGCCACCGCAAGGAGGCGCCCGAGATCGGCTGGGGCGACGTGACGGCGGTGCCCACGGGCAAGGCCTCGGTCCTCGCCCTGCGCTACGCATGGCGCGGCAACGCCATCCTGTGCGTGCACAACCTCGCGCCCGAGCCGATCGAGATCGCCCTCCGCTCCGGCGTGCCCGAGCCGGAGCCCGACATCCTGGTCGACGTGCTCACCGGCTCGCGCAGCGATGCCGGCCCCGAGGGCAGCCACTGCCTGTTCCTGGAGGGCTACGGCTACCACTGGTTCCGGGTCGGCGGCCTCGACGCCCTGCTGAAGCGGACGCCGGGCTGAGCGGCGCCTCGCCCCCGCCCGCCCGGCGCGCTAGGGATGTGCCGGAGCGAGGATGCACATGGTTCGGACCAAACATTACCCCTCGGACGCGACGATCGCGGACGTGCTGCCCGGCCTCGAGGATGCCGAGGGCTACCTGCGCCAGGTGCTGGTCACGATGCGGATGTGCCAGAAGCATTACGGCGACGCCTGGGTCCGGATCGGGGTCACCGGCAAGGCGACGGCGCCGTCGTACCGGGTCGACCGGCCGGACGCGTCCTCCGCCCCGGCCGAAGCCGGAACCACGGAGCCGGGCACGGCGATCTTCGGCGCCTATGGGGGCCGGTCCCACGACCGCTTCACGAAGGTCAACACCGCCGAGACCCGGTGGAGCAGCCGGTCGATGGGCATGGCCGAGATGCTCGCGCTCCACGACAGCCTGCGCCGGCCCAAGGACGGATCGGCCTGAGCGGCCGCGGGGTGCCGCACGGCCGGTTCTGCGCTAGAACCCGGTCCAGAGCGCCGACGGCGGCGCAGCCAACCCGCGGAACCCCATGCCAGGAACGCCCCGCGCCGGGATCATCCCGGTCACGCCCTTCCAGCAGAACTGCACGCTGATCTGGGACGACGCCACCAAGGTCGGCGCCGTGGTCGATCCGGGCGGCGACCTCGACCGGATCGAGGCCGCCATCCGGGAGCAGGGCGTGCGGGTCGAAAAGATCCTGCTGACCCACGGCCATGTCGACCACGCCGCCGGCGCCGACGAGCTGCGCGAGCGGCTCGGCGTGCCGATCGAGGGCCCGCACCGCGCCGACAAGTTCCTGCTCGATTCCCTGCCGGAGACCGCCGCCAATTACGGGATCGGCGAGGGCAGGGCCGTGACCCCCGATCGCTGGCTCGACGACGGCGACGCCGTGACGGTCGGCGAGCTCGGCTTCGACATCCTGCACTGCCCGGGCCATTCGCCCGGCAGCGTCGTGTTCGTGAGCCGGGACGCACGCTTCGCGCTGGTCGGCGACGTGGTGTTCAAGGGCTCGGTCGGCCGCACCGACCTGCCCGGCGGCAACCACGAGCAGCTGATCCGCGCGATCAAGGAGAAGGTCCTGCCGTTGGGCGACGACATCTCCTTCATCCCCGGCCATGGCCCGACCGGCACGCTCGGCGAGGAGCGCGTCTCGAATCCGTTCCTGCAGGGCTGACACCATGGACAAGCGTCGCATCGGCCGCTCCGACCTCCGGGTCGCGCCCTTCTGCCTCGGCGGCAACGTCTTCGGCTGGACCGCGGACGAGGCGACCTCGTTCGCCATCCTCGACCGGTTCGTGGAGCGCGGCTTCGACTTCATCGATACGGCGAACGTCTATTCGCGCTGGGCGCCCGGCCACCGGGGCGGTGAATCCGAGACCGTGATCGGCCGCTGGTTCGCGGCGCGCCCGGGCACCCGGGACGGGATCGTGCTGGCCACCAAGGTCGGCATGGACATGGGTGACGCCGGCAAGGGCCTATCGGCGCGCCATATCGAGCAGGCCTGCGAGGCGTCCCTGCGGCGGCTCCAGACCGACCGGATCGACCTCTACCAGTCGCATCTGGACGACGCGGAGGTGCCCCTGGAGGAGACCCTGCGGGCCTACGAGCGCCTGATCGCTTCGGGCAAAGTCCGGACGATCGGGGCTTCGAATTACGGCGCCAGCCGCCTTACCGAGGCGCTGGCTGTCTCGTCCGCCTCCGGCCTGCCGCGCTACGAATGCCTGCAGCCGGATTACAGCCTCGCCGAGCGCGGCTACGAGGCGGAGCTCGAACCGCTGTGCCGGGCGGAGGACATCGGGGTGATCGGCTACTTCTCGCTGGCGGCCGGCTTCCTCACCGGCAAGTACCGGTCCGCCCAGGATGCGGCGGGACGCGCCCGGGAGAACCGCGTCGCGAAGTACCTTACCCCGCGCGGGCTGGCACTCCTCGACGTGCTCGATTCGGTGGCCCGGGACCAGCGCGCGACGCAGGCCCAGGTAGCGCTGGCCTGGATCATCGCCCGGCCCGGCATCACCGCGCCGATCGCCAGCGCGACGTCGGTGGCGCAGCTCGACGATCTGCTGGGCGCTGCCGAACTGCAGCTTTCCGCGGACGCGATCGCTCGTTTGGACGCGGCCAGCGCGGGCGGCATCGAGGGCTAACGGGGCGTTAAGCGCGGAGCCTCAGAAAAGCGGGTGTACGGGCGCGTGCGAGCCCGTAAAATCGTGCAATCTCAACGCGGAACCCCTATATCAGGTGGACCAAGCGAGAGCGCAGGCGTGGGCGCCCGACGGCGCGAGTCCCTCCGTCGCGAACTGGTCCGCCTGCCCGAGGAATTTCATGGCCGACACCCCTCCGAACGAGCCCGCCGAGTACGGCGCGGAATCGATCCGCGTGCTGAAGGGCCTCGACGCCGTCCGCAAGCGGCCCGGCATGTATATCGGCGACACCGACGACGGCTCGGGCCTGCACCACATGGTCTACGAGGTGGTGGACAACGCCATCGACGAGGCCTTGGGCGGCCATGCCGACCTCGTCACCGTGCAGCTCAACGCCGACGGCTCTGTCACGGTCTCAGACAACGGCCGCGGCATCCCCACCGACATCCACAAGGAGGAGGGCGTCTCGGCGGCGGAGGTCATCATGACCCAGCTGCACGCGGGCGGTAAGTTCGACCAGAATTCCTACAAGGTCTCCGGCGGCCTGCACGGCGTCGGCGTCTCGGTGGTGAACGCGCTGTCGTCGTTCCTGAAGCTCCGGATCTGGCGCAACGGCATGGAGCACGCGATGGAGTTCCGTCACGGCGATGCCGTGGCGCCGCTTGAGATCGTGGGCCCCGGCGAGGGGCGGCGCGGGACGGAAGTCACGTTCCTGCCCTCCACCAACACCTTCACGATGATCGAGTTCGACTACGGCACGCTGGAGAAGCGACTGCGCGAGCTCGCCTTCCTCAACTCGGGCGTGCGCATCGTCCTGACCGATGCGCGCCATGCCGAGCACAAGCGCGAGGAGCTGTACTACGAGGGCGGCATCGAGGCCTTCGTCCGGTACCTGGACCGGTCCCGCAAGCCGATCGAGGGCATGGCTAGCCCCGTGGTTGTCCGCGCCGAGCGCGAGGGCATCCGCGTCGAGGTCGCGTTGTGGTGGAACGACTCGTTCAACGAGACGGTGCTTCCGTTCACCAACAACATCCCGCAGCGCGACGGCGGCACGCACATGGCGGGCTTCCGGGCGGCGCTGACCCGCCAGATCACCGGCTACGCCGATTCGTCGGGCGTCTCGAAGCGCGAGAAGGTCTCGCTCACCGGCGAGGATTGCCGCGAGGGCCTGACCGCGGTCATCTCCGTGCAGGTGCCGGATCCGAAATTCTCGTCGCAGACCAAGGATAAGCTGGTCTCCTCCGAGGTCCGCCCCGCGGTCGAGAACGTGCTGAACGAGGGCCTGTCGACCTGGCTCGAGGAGAACCCGCAGCAGGCCCGCTCGGTGATGGGCAAGGTCGTTCTGGCGGCCTCCGCCCGCGAGGCGGCCCGGAAGGCCCGCGAGACCGTGACCCGCAAGGGCGCGCTGGACATCGCCTCGCTCCCCGGCAAGCTCGCTGACTGCCAGGAGCGCGACCCGTCGAAGTGCGAGATCCTGCTGGTCGAGGGCGATTCGGCCGGCGGCTCGGCCAAACAGGGCCGCGACCGGGCGTTCCAGGCGGTGCTGCCCCTGCGCGGCAAGATCCTCAACGTCGAGCGGGTGCGGGCCGACCGCATGCTGTCCTCGGCCGAGATCGGCACGCTGATCACGGCGCTGGGCGCCGGAATCGGCCGCTCGTCCACGGACCGGGAAGGCTTCAACCCGGAAAAACTGCGCTATCACCGCATCATCATCATGACCGACGCGGATGTCGACGGCTCGCACATCCGGACCCTGCTGCTGACGTTCTTCTTCCGCCAAATGCCGGAGCTGATCGACCGCGGGCACCTCTACATCGCCCAGCCGCCGCTCTACAAAGCCGAGCGCGGCCGCAGGGCGATCTACCTGAAGGACGAGCGCGCCCTCGAGGACTACCTGATCGACCAAGGGACCGACGGGGCAATCCTGCGGCTCTCGACGGGGGCGGAGTTCACCGGGCCGCAGCTCAAGAGCCTGGTCGAGGAGGCCCGCGGCTTCCGCAACGTGCTCCAGGGACTCCACACCCGCTACGACCGCTCGGTGGTCGAGCAGGCGGTGCTGGCCGGGGCGTTCGACGGGGAGGCGGCATCCCGGTTGGGCGAGGCCGAGGTTCTGGCCGACACGACCGCGCGCCGTCTCGATCTGATCGCCGACGAGATCGAGCAGGGCTGGCAGGGTGAAGCCCACGAGGGCGGCTATCGCCTCACCCGGACCCTGCGCGGGGTCAAGCAGGTCGCCACCCTGGATGCCAGCCTGATCTCGTCTCAGGAGGCCAGGCGCCTGTCCGAGCGCGCCGACGCGTTCCGGGAAATCTACGGCGAGCCGGCGACGCTGATGCGCAAGACCGACGAGACCGTGCTGCACGGGCCCGTCGCGCTGTTCGAGGCCGTCATGGCCTTCGGCCGCAAGGGCCTCCAGCTCCAGCGCTACAAGGGGCTCGGCGAGATGACCGCGCAACAGCTGTGGGAGACCACGCTGGACCGCGAGGTCCGCTCCCTGCTGCAGGTGAAGGTCAAGGACACGACCGACGCCGACGACCTGTTCGTCAAGCTGATGGGCGACGTGGTCGAGCCGCGGCGGGAGTTCATCCAGGACAACGCCCTGAGCGTCGCCAACCTGGACGTGTGATCGGGTTTTCCGGAGGCGACCCGCAACGACGGCGGCCACCCACGTTGGCCGCCGTCGTTGCATTCTGATCGTCGGAACCCGGCTTATCCGGAACACGCCACTAGCCCCTGGCAAACGATCGTACGGCGGCGCTTTCGGGATCGGCATGTCGTTCGCGTGACAAATTTCAACGCTCGGGCGCTCGTGTTCCTCGTTTCATGAGATGTAACACTCAAATAGCGCCATGACAGAGATCAGTCCAACGGTGCCTATTGAAAATAGTAAAGCGACACCAGAACTAAAGATTAAAATATTTCAGCGTGGCAAATAAAATTTGTCATTGCGTCAAGCATCGAATGATATCGTGTCGGCTTCGAAAATCGAATCGCCGCGGATCGGACGTCGTTGATGCGCTTGACTATAAAGACCCGACTCGTTGCCCTTCTGGCGATCCTGGGCACGCTGCTGTTGGGCACGACCGCGCTCGGTAATATGGCGCTGCACTGGAACACGCGAAGTCTGCAGACGGTCTTCGAAGATCGCGTCGTTCCGCTCGGTCAATTCAGCGGGTTGCGCGACGCCTACGACAACTTGGTGGAGGCCTCGCGCGCCCTGAGTGGCGGGCGCTCCGATCCGCGTTCGGGGGCCGAGATCATCCAGCGCGCGCAGGCGCAGGCGAAGCGGCAATGGGCCGATTACCTCGCCACGTATCTGACCCCCGAGGAGAAGATCCTCGCCGGGGAGCTTCAGGCACAGATCGACCGGAACGACACGATCATCGGAGATCTCGGGCGCCTCGCCGGCACCAACCAGGCGAGCGCCTATGCGGAACGGCATGTGGACCTCCTGAACGCGATGGTTCAGACTCAAGCCTCCCTTCGAAAGCTGACGGGCTTGCAGATCCGGGAGGCGCGGGAGGCGTTCGAGACCGCGCGGACGACGTCGGGCTGGACCGGTGTCCTGCTCCTCGCCGCCTTCGTGCTGGCCACCGTCGCGATCGTGTACGGCATCGTGACCGTGCTCAAGCAGGTCGCCGGGCCGCTCGCCGGGATGACCGCGGCGATGACCCGCCTGGCGTCCGGAGACGTGGAGGTGCCGGTTCTCGGCGCGGACCGCTGGGACGAGATCGGCGCCATGGCCGGCGCCGTGCAGGTGTTCAAGGAGGCGCTGATCGCCAAGCGCCGTGCCGACGCCGAGGCGGCCACGGAGAACGAGGCCAAGGACCGTCGCACGCTGGCGCTGGACGCGGCCACCCGCACGTTCCGCGGCGAGGTCTCGAAGATGACCCAGACCCTGTCGGCCGCCGCGGAGGAGATGGAGGCGACCGCCCAGGCGATGAGCCGGACCGCCGACCAGACGGCGGCGCAGTCGCTCAGCGTCGCCTCCGGCGCCGAGCAGACCTCGGCGAACGTGCAGACCGTCGCCGCGGCGAGCGAGGAGCTTGCGGCCTCGATCGGCGAGATCAACGTGCAGATCGTCCGATCCTCCGAGATGGCCGAGCGCGCCGCCGCCGACGCCGCCCAGACCAACGCGATCATGCAGGGGCTCGCCGACGGCGCCGAGAAGATCGGCGCGGTGGTTGAGCTGATCAGCGGCATCGCGGCGCAAACCAATCTCCTCGCCCTCAACGCCACGATCGAGGCGGCGCGCGCCGGCGAGGCGGGCCGGGGCTTCGCGGTGGTGGCGGGCGAGGTCAAGGACCTCGCCGCCCAGACCGCCAAGGCCACCGAGACCATCTCCCGGCAGATCGCGGCCATCCAGGGGGAGACCCACCGGGCCGTCGAGGCGATCCGGACGATCTCGACGACCATCGTGGAACTCCGCGCCATCGCGGTCGGCGTCACGGCGTCCATGGAGGAGCAGGGCGCCGTCACCCAGGAGATCGTCCGCAGCGTCACGCAGGCGGCCGAGGGGACACAGGCGGTGACGAGCAACATCGGGGCGGTCACCGCCGCCGTCGGCGAGACCGGAGCCTCGGCGTCGCACGTCCTGATCGCCGCGACGGAGCTCTCGCACCAATCGGAGCGGCTGACCGTCGAGGTCGCGGACTTTTTGGCCAAGGTCCAGGCGGCCTGAACAGGCGCGGCGGTCGGACCGCGATCCGACCGACCAGGGCTACGGCGCGCCCGGTTCCGGCAGCCGCATCAGCGGCTCGCCCATGCGCAGGCGGGCCCCCTCCTGGAGGCTGGGCGACAGGGTGAAGCCCGGCGGAGCCAGGACCACGATGGTCGAGCCGTGCTCGAACCAGCCCATCTCCGCGCCCTTTTCCAGGCGGGCGGTGCAGGGCAGGGGGCGGCCACCGGTCCGGCGCAGGGCCACACCCTCCGGCAGGAAGCCGAGACGCAGCCCCGCCACCAGGATCGCCGCCACCGGCACCAGGGTGACGGGATGGCCGGCGATCCGCAGGCGCAGCACCGCCCGCTCGTTGCGGCAGAACAGGGCCTCGACGCGCTTCAGCGCGATCGGGTTCACGTTCCAGGTGTCCCCCCAGATGTGGCGGACCGTTTCGACCCGCAGGTCGTGGGGGGCGTGGAAGCGGTGATACATCCCGGCGGTCAGCCGCAGGGTCGCGTAGGCGCCGCCCTCGTGGGCGCGCGCCAGCGCCGCGTCGCCCCCGAGCAGGTCGGCGAGGCTGTACGAGAGGCCCTTGATCTGGAGAAGCCGCCCGGCCTCGATCCGGCCATGCGCGCCCAGGATCGCGTCGCTGGGGCTGACCAGGACGTTCGGGTTCTCGGCGATCGGCCGGGCACCGGGGCGCAGGGCCCGCACGAAGGCCGCGTGCAGGCTCGGGAACCGTGCCTCCCGGGCGTCGCTGAGATCGACGTCGCAGAACAGCCGCCAGGTGGCGATCGAGACGTCGCGGACAAGGGGCTGCTCGATCCGGCTGAACCAGCCCATGAACCGGGTGGCGAGCCGACGCGGCAGGCGGTTGGTGAGCAGGAAGTTCAGATCCTCCTGGGCGCCCACCTGCGCCAGGGCGCGCCGCAGCCGTGATCCCGAAACCGTCATCATGCCGTGAACCACCTCCGATACGGCGTGGGGCGATGTCCGCACTCCTCGCCACCCTGTCCGCCACCGCCGCAGCGGCTTTGTTCGCCCTGCCGAAGGCCGCGCAGCGCCTGCAGTTGTCGCGGGCCAAGCATCCGTCCCTGACCGGCCACGCCCGGATGGCCCGGCGCGTGGCCGGGCTGATCCCGCACTACGCCTACTCGCAGCGCGCGTTCTTCCGCTCCGACGATCCGGACGAGACCGTGGCGCTGCGGCGGGAGAACGGCTTCACGCGGCTCTCCGAACTCTGCCGCGCACGGTTCGCCCGCACCCGGGCCGAGACCGACGCGGTCCGCGACGGCCTCTCCGACCTGCAATTCACCGGGCTGTACCGGGTGCCGTTCCAGTATGCCGGCCACGTGCGCGCGCATCTCGGCGCCGGGGCCTTTGCGGCGGCCTCCGACGGCGTCACGGTCACGGACCTCGACGGCAACGTCTTCTACGACCTGGCCGGCTCCTACGGGGTCAACCTGTTCGGCGTGGATTTCTACCGGGCCTGCCTGGAGGAGGGCACCGCGAAGGTCGCGGCCCTCGGGCCGGTCCTCGGGCCGCTGCACCCGGTGGTCACCGGCAACGTCGCACGGCTCAAGGCGCTCTCGGGCCTCGACGAGGTCTCGTTCCACATGTCCGGGACCGAGGCGGTGATGCAGGCGGTGCGGCTCGCCCGCTACCACACCGGCCGGCGCCGGATCGTGCGCTTCTGCGGCGCCTATCACGGCTGGTGGGGTGAGGTGCAGCCGGGCATCGGCAACCCGGTGCCGACCCGCGACACGCTCACGCTGGCCGACATGTCGGACCGGACGCTGCGGGTGCTGGGCAGCCGTCGGGACGTCGCCTGCGTGCTGGTCAACCCGCTCCAGGCCATGCATCCGAATGCCGGCGCACCGTCCGATTCCGCGCTGGTCGACAGTGCCCGCAAGGCCGCCTTCGATCGCGCCGCCTATACGAAATGGCTCGCGGCTTTGCGCGCGGTCTGCACGGCCAACGGCATCGTGCTGATCTTCGACGAGGTGTTCCTCGGCTTCCGCCTCGCGCAGGGCGGCGCCCAGGACTATTTCGGCGTGCGTGCCGACATGGTGACCTACGGCAAGACCCTGGGCGGCGGCCTGCCGGTGGGGGTGCTGTGCGGCCGGGCCGACCTGATGCGGCGCTTCCGGGACGACCGCCCGGTGGACATCTGCTTCGCCCGCGGCACCTTCAACGCGCATCCCTACGTGATGGGCGCCATGAGCGCGTTCCTCGATCGCCTGGAGACGCCGGAGGTCGCCGCCCTGTACCGCGACCTCGACGCGACCTGGGATGCCCGGGCCGCGCGCCTCAACACGCTGCTGGCCGAGGCCGAGCTGCCGGTGCGGGTCTCCACCCTGTCCACGGTCTGGACGGTCCTCTACACGCGGCCGTCGCGTTACAACTGGATGCTGCAATTCTACCTGCGTGCCGAGGGGCTGGCCCTGTCCTGGGTCGGGACCGGCCGGATGATCTTCAGCCTCGCCTACGACGACGCGGCGTTCGAGGCGGTCGCCGCCCGGTTCGTGGCGGCGGCGAACGCCATGCGGGCGGATGGCTGGTGGGACGGTGGCGCCACGACCGACAAGGCGATCCGCAAGGCGATCCTGCGGGAGGTCGCGGCGATCCGACTGGGCAAACTCGGCGCTCGTCTCGGCCTCCGGGCGCCGGACCGGGCCTGATCGGGTTTCCAAAGGGCCTCCGGCCCTTTGGCAGGGTTCGGGGCGTGCAGCCCCGAATTTGCAGGGCTCTGCCCTGCACCCGCAAAAGGTCCAGGACCTTTTGAAACCTGGACTTTGCCCGGCATCACCGAGGCGGGGGGAGCCCCCCGGCTCGGCGAGGCCGGGTAACGATCAGGCGCCGTGCTCGTGCGGCTCGTGCTCCTCGACCATCTCACCCTGCAGCAGGGCCAGCGGCGCCCTGTAGTAGAGCTTGATGTCGTGGAACGGGTCCGTGAGGATCTTGGTCGCCCAGACCAGGCCGGTCTGCACGTCGCGCACGAAGAACAGCTGCACCGTGCGGAACAGCAGGCCGGCCATCGCGAGCCACAGCCAGATCCAGCCGACGTTGCGGATCAGGTCGGTGGTCGTCTGGTGCGGCGAGATCAGGCCGAACAGGCTCGGATCGAAGTAGAGCGGCAGCGGCGACAGTGCCCAGATCGCCAGCAGCACGATCTTGCGCTGCAGATTGTAGCCGACCTTGATCTCTTCCTTGTGCTCGTGCGTCGCGTGGTTGACGTGGTCGTAGCCCTTCGGCTCGAAGAACAGGTGGCCCGCCTGCCGGCTCGTCATCGCCAGGAGCCAGCCGATCAGCGCCGCCGTCGCCGGATCCTTGAAGGCCACCGCGTAGGCCACCAAGAAGCTCACGGCGCTGACCACGTGCAGGCTCTGGTTGATCCGGTTGTGGTGGTAATAGCGGTGGTCGTCCCAGCGCTGGACGCGCAGGGTCTCAAGAAAACTCGCCATGCCGTGCTTCTCCGATCGAGGGTGGGGGACGGGTCAGAGGGCGCGCGGTCAGGCGTCGCGCTTGCGCAGGCGGATGAGGGAGAAATGGCCGAGCGGCGGCAGGGCCCGTCGCTCCACGACCTCCACGGGTGCCGTCGCGGCCCAGGCGGCGTAGCGCTCCCAGGAGAACTCGGTCCGCCATCCCAGGCGGCTCGTGATCGGCATCAGCGTGTGCTCGATCAGGCGCCGCAGGCCGCCCTCGGCCCCGATCCGGGTGGTGATGACGATCTCGCCGCCGGGACGCAGCACCCGGGCGAACTCGTCGAGGGCCGCCTCGGGGTTCGGCACCGCCGTCACGACGTACTGGGCGACGACCACGTCGAAGGACGCGTCCGCGAAATCGAGATGCTCGGCGTCCATCACGGCGAGGCGCTCGACGTTGCGCAGCGCCAAGCGGGCGACGCGGCTGCGCGCCTTCTCCAGCATCGGCGCCGAGATATCGATCCCGACGATGCTGGCGGCCCGCCGATAGGCCGGCAGCGACAGGCCGGTGCCGACACCGACTTCGAGGACACGTCCGCCGATCCGTTCGGCGGCCGCCGCCGCCAGGGTCCGGCCCTGGGCGAAGACCGGGCCGAACACCAGATCGTAGACCGGTGCCCAGCGGCCATAGGCCTTGGCGACGCCGTCGCGATCGAGGTCTGGACCGAGCGTCGCCGCCCGCGGTGAACCGGTGCCGTGCGTTCCGAGGGCCATGAGGGTCCTGTCTCTCGCTGTCTGTCAGGTTGAGGCGCCCGGCCGCCGGCCGCGCCGCGGGCCGATGGATCCGGGGTTCGGGGAAGGGCGGGCTCAGGCCCGGATCGGAACCGTGCGGGGTTCGAGCCGGCCGCTGGCGGCGCTGTCTCGGGCGGGGGGCGGACGATCCGCCGATGACATCACGGACATCGCGAGCGCCCGGCGATCAGACGGGACGGCGGCGCCGGTGGCGCATCATCAAGCGGAACGTCATCGGCCCCACACCGTATCCCCGCAGCGATCTTTCCGCCGGCAAAGCTATGATTGTCGTTTGACGATGTTGTGACATCACAAAAGGTTCTTTTACCGATATGCACTTCGCTGGCAAAGCATTCGCCGCGAACAAAACCTTTCGGCATCGGGAATCGTCTTGCGCCGCGGCCTTAGAGCCGTTCCCGACCGCGTTGCAAGCGGACCGGCTCGCAGTCCTGGATTCGACCCGCCTACTGATGCCGAACCGGTATCCCGTCGGCGGAAAGCGCTCCGGCAGATGGATGCGTGGCGTTGGAACCGGCATCGCCGACGCGGCGCCCGCCGGAAGGGTCCGGCGTCGAACGCGGCGCGGCGCCGTTCACGATGATGGCAAATGTCCATCCGGACGCCTCAGCGCGCGCGCGTGCATCGGCTATGGTCCGAATACCACACGGCCGGCGGACGGCGTGGCCGACATCATCTCGCCCTGTTATCGACGAGATGTTCCCCGGTATCAGTTGAGAAACGTGGCGCGATCTCGCGCCGAAGGAGTGTTGGGCGTGATCGAACAAATGCGGCGTATGACCCTTGCTGTGGCGGCGCTCGCCGGGCTCTCCGGCGTGGCCGGACAGGCGGAGGCCGCGCAGTGCGGCAACTCGGCGGCCGGGTTCGAGACCTGGAAGCGGGAATTCGCCCAGGAGGCGCGCGGCAAGGCCAGCGCGGCGAGCCTGGCGGCGCTGGAGACCACCAGCTACTCCACGGCGACGATCTCGGCCGACAGGGGCCAGCGCAGCTTCAAGCTGTCGCTGGAGCAGTTCCTGGCCAAGCGCGGCGGCCCGACCATCGTATCGAAGGGGCGTCAGCTCAAGCGGACCCATGCCGCCCTGTTCGATTCGATCGAGCAGCGCTACGGCGTCCCCCCGGGTCCGCTCCTGGCGATCTGGGGCATGGAGACCGGCTTCGGCGCGGTCCGCGGCAACGTCAACACGCTCTCGGCGGTCGCGACGCTGGCCTATGATTGCCGCCGCTCGGAATACTTCACGGATCAGCTCTACGCGGCCCTGACCCTGGTCGACCGGGGCCTGCTGTCGTCGAGCACCCGCGGCGCCGCCCATGGCGAGGTCGGCCACACGCAGTTCCTGCCCAAGAACGTGCTGACCTACGGCACCGGCGACCTGAACAACGTCAACGCCGCCCTGTCGTCGACCGCGAACTTCCTGAAGGCGCATGGCTGGCGCCCGGGTGCCGGCTACCAGCCCGGCGAGCCGAACTTCGTGGCGCTCCAGGGCTGGAACGCGGCAACCGTCTACGAGCGGGCGATCGCGCAGCTCGGCAAGCAGATCGACAACGATTGAAGCTTGGCTGTTGGCGAATACTGTTCGGGCCAATCGGGTTGTACCGCTATTGGCCCGAAAATAGTCCCGATCGATCCTGAATCGACCACGCAGCTGCCGCAGAAAAGCCGGCCCGGTCCCGCTGTTTCGTCCCGGCGGGGCCGGCCGGCCCATCGATACCCATCGACGGTTCTCAGGGACCGCGGTGGCGATGATCCGGCAGGCGCCCGCTCCGCGACGAGAGCATTGGCGCCCGCATGGCTATCGACTCCGTGCCGCACGGCGGCCCCACCACCCGGATGGCACGCCGCTCCTGTGCGGGCCCGCTGGCGGTCCTGACCGCGGCGGTCGCGCTGTCGGCCCTGGGGAGCGGGCTTCTTCAGCTGCCCCTTCAACGGGCCGACGACAGGCCGGCCGTTCCCGACCGCCAGAGTATGAGGTTCGAGTCGGCCCCGGATACCGTGCCGCTCGCGGCGGAAGCGCCGGTCGACGAGGCCTGGCGCGACGCGACCGGTGGTCCCCTGTCGCGCTGGGCGTGGTCGGGGATCGAACCCTCCCCAGCCCCGTCGATTCCGGCCCCCGTGCCGGAGACCCAAATCACGGCGCCCCCGCGCACGGCGATGACCGTTCCGCTCCCGGTTCCGAGGCCGCCCGAATTCCGGTCCGCGCGCGGACCCGATCTCGGCCGCAGGGCCGAGCGGCGCGTGGCCCGACGCGAGCTGCCGCCGCTTCCGGCACAGCCCCGCGAGGACGACCGCTCGTTCCTGGAGAAACTGTTCGGCGTCGAGCGCGCACCGGCCCTGGCCTACGCGGCCCTCGAGAGCCGGCCGGCCGATCTCGTGCCGCAGCGGCGCATCTCGCCGCCGCTCGCCCCCACCGACACGCGCCCCACGGCCGGGACCGCGATCTACAACATCGCGGCGCGCATCGTTATTTTGCCGAACGGCGAGAAGCTCGAAGCGCATTCCGGCCTCGGGGAAGGCCTCGACGAGCCGCGGATGGTCAACGTGCGGATGCGCGGCCCGACACCGCCCGGCACCTACGACCTCCGGGAGCGGGAGCAGCTGTTCCATGGCGTGCGGGCGATCCGGCTCACCCCGGTCGGCGGCAACGAGGCCGTCTACGGCCGCGTCGGGCTGTTGGCCCATACGTTCATGCTCGGACCGCGCGGTGATTCGAACGGGTGCGTCTCGTTCCGCGACTACGAACGATTCCTGCAGGCTTACCTGCGGGGCGAAATCCAACGCCTCGTGGTGGTGGCTGGCACGCAGGATCCGCTGCCGAGCCTGGCCGCGAGCCCGGCCCGCACCCAGATCGCCCGGAACGGCAACTGAGGCGTCTCGGGACGGCGCTGGTTCCCGCCACTGCGCATCAGGCGGCGGGGCCCCGGTTCCGTCACAGCGATTCGGCCTGGATGAGCGCCTCCACCGATTGCAGGAACCTGCGGCGGGCCTCGGGCTTCGCGTCCCGCAGGTACGCGGCGATGAGCGCGAGCAGGTATCCGGTCCCCTCGTCGGCGCCCTGGGCGACGGCGGCATCCTGCCCGCCACCGTAGAAGACCGATAACGGGAGGTCCAACGCGTCCGAGATGCGGGCCAGCCGCTCGCTGGGCTCAAACCGGGTGGTGTCGGAATCCCTCGTCATGAACACGTCTCCGGATACCGTCCGCGCAACGAACTGGCATACAAAATTTCAACTTCAATATTCTCCCTGTGAGTCATGTCGCCCGTGTCGACATGATCAAGCAAGATGCAAAATCGACGTCGGTGCCTAAAAACGGCTCACCGCGCCGAATCGATGGGTGTCTTTATACCGATTTGGTTCGATTGCACTAAGCTCGGCCGAGCCTATGCTATGCGATGAAACGACGTTGTGATGTAGCGGCCGTCTGAAATCCGTTCGCGCTTCCCTGCCGGACAGGATCCGATCGACGGGCCGGTTCAAACGGCCGTCAGATGCCGAGGCGACCGATCGCGGGCAGCTTGATGCCCGGACGGCGCAGATCGATCCCGGCGACGCCGCCGAGCAGGTTCAACTCCAGCCCTTCGACCCAGGCGAGCGTCAACCCGAGATAGCCGCCGAGGTTGATCCGGATACCGGTCCCGGACGGCGTCCACCCGATCCAGCGGCCGTCATAGGGAAAGTCCTTGCCGATCGCCGTGGCGGGGAGGCTGGCCCGCATCTCGGGCACCGCCGCCATCACGGCCGCCACGAAGGTGTTCGAGTTCGGACCCGGCCACACCACGTAATCTCCGGGGCGCGCGTAGCGGTACTCGGCCACGGCCTTGCGGATGCGCGGCAGCATCGCTTCCGCGTCGGACCCGTCCGCCGCGAACACGATCTCGGGCGGGTTGCCGAACCAGCGCCCGTCCGGGACGAAGCGGTCGATCCAGATCGGCTCGCCCCAGGCCGTGTAATCGAAGCGCCGGTATCTGCGTTCGCCGGTCCCCTTGATCACGATCCAGCTGTGGGTCGCCACGATCCCGCGCCAGCTCACGGTGCGGGCGGAGAAGATCCGGACGACGGCCGACGGATTCGATTCGGCCGGCGGAAGCAGGCCGGCGCTGGACCGGTCCGCGGAGCGCCAGTCGCCGCTCGCGCGCAGCCAATACAGGGTCGCCGAGACCGCGACCGGTACCAGGAAGACGAGGACGAGCGCGAGGAACGCGAACCTGAGCAGGGACACGGGTTTGGCCGGGGCGTGATGGACGATGCTTCTCATGTAGGCACGGATCGGGCCCGTTCCCATGCGGCCGAACGGAGCGCGCCGGCCGGGCCCGCGTACGGTCACGACGGCTGGGACAACGCCTCGAGGAAAAGCGTCGTGGCCAGGAGGTCGGCGCACCCGCCGGGACTGAGCCGCGCCGACACGAAGCTGCGATGGATCCTCACGGCGCGGTCACGCCAACCCGGGTCGGCGATTCCCCCCGCTTCGAGGAAATCCGTCGCGGCGGCCCGCGCCCGGGCCAATCCTTCGGCGCCGCCGCGGTGAAGCAGGTTGGTGTCGTCCAGGATCGCGAGGAGCGCGAAGAAACACTGCACGCGCGCAGCGTGGGGATCGTCCGGCGCCTGGGCACGGCCGAGGCGCAGGGCCGGAAGGCCCACGGCCCGGATGGTCGGGAAACCGGCGGCGGCTTCCGCGCTGGCGCCCCCGACGCCGTAGCGGCGGGCGGCCCGACCGCCATGGCTGTCGGCGGAAGTCTGCGCCTCCGCGATGGCCCCGCCCCACAGCCGGCCCACGGCCTCGGCCCGGGCCTCGGCCGAGGCCGGGATGTCCCCGGTGACACCGGCGCCGGCACAGATCAGCCCCAGGGCGAAGATCGCGCCGCGATGGGCGTTGACGCCGCCGGTCGCCTCCAGCATCGCCGCCTCGGCCCGCAACCCGATCGCCCGCAGCTCGTCCATTCCAGCGCCTTCGCGGCCGGCCGACACGAGCGCCACGAAGAACGGGCGGATCGCCGCCGCGCTCCGCCGCAGGGTGCCGGCATCCATGTCATGGTGGCTGCCGGAATCGACCGGGCTGACGAGACCGGGCTTGGGCCACGTCTCAAGCTCGTCGATGAGCGCCGCGTGCGCGAGATCCGCCACGCGCTCGGGCCAAGGGTCCGAAGCGTGCTGCATGTTCTGAACGCACAGGTCGAAGATGCGGCCTCTCCCACGCGGCTATGATCGATCGTGCTGCCCGGCCCCGCGCGATCTGCGGCCCGTGAAGATAACGGCTTGTCGGCAACGGTAAGCTGCTACGCACCACCCGCGCAGCGGTCAATCGAACCGCTGCGACGGGCGTCCGAGCGGGCCGCGCCCTCAAAGCCGTCAAAACGTTCCGACAAATCGCTCCGGCAATTGCCAAAGATCAGGCGCCTGCGCCCAACTCTTGCGCTCGATAGCGTCGGCGAATAGTCTCTTCGTCGTTTCGAAGAGATTTTCCCCGGCGCGCAGCTGGATGCGTCGTCTCGTGAGTCCGGCAAGCTCGGTCTTGATATGATCCCGAAACTCTGACGGCGGAATGGCGTGGTGCGAATCCGGAATACTGATCGGTGCGGCGGCGTTGCGCTTCTTCTGGCGCTCGAACAAGATATCGTTGTCGCAATGCGCCAGATGAAACAAGAAAAGATCGCCGAATTTCGGTCGATGATCGTGGACGACACAGTGAAAACCGATATGCCAATCGGTACGCTTTGAGATCAGCGTCGCCTTGCAGAGGGACGAGATCGAGCGGATATATCCGCGTTGCAGCGATATCGGCCGCTGGAGGTCGATCGGTGCCTCACCCTCGACATGGCGGACGTCGGCGCCGAACAGATCGAGGACCGGCGGCACATCCCGTGACGCGATATAGTCCGACAGTGATGATGTGACATCCGGATCGGCAACGACCAATTCGTCGGTATCGGTGAAGAGCACGCATTTGAAGCCGATGAATAACGAAGCACAAAAATCGCGAATTGTATTCACGCGCGCCCATTCGTCCAGCGGCGTCCTGGGCAACCGGATCCGGTTCGCTGGGATCCCCATCGTCGAGCCGTCATCGGATCCGTGATCGAGAACGTAACAGTTCTCGGCCCCGACCTGCCGGTCGTAATGCCTCAACCACAGCGGTAACATCGTGCTTTCATTGTAGGCCATGGTGACCACGGCGAGCGGCCTTTTCTGCACCGGACCTTTTCCTCCGCAACGAAATGTCGATCCTCCGCCGCCATCGTACGCGGCGGCACGCTAATGAGGAGCTAAGCTGAACATGGAGCGAGCGCCGCAACTGTTGCGATCTCTGAGCAAGGACGCGCGGATCATCGAGATCGGACCCAGTTTCAATCCACTTGCTCCGAAGCGCGACGGTTGGAACACGATCGTCGTCGACCACGCGTCGCGCGAGGACCTCCTCCGGAAATACCATGATCAGACGATAGATCGGATCGAGGAGGTCGACATCGTCTGGACCGGCGGTTCTCTTGCCGATGCGGTCCCGAGCGATCAGCATGGACGTTTCGACGCCTTCATCGCCAGCCACGTCATCGAGCACACCACCGACATCGTGACGTTCCTGAAGGCCGCGGAGACGTTGCTGAAGCCGGATGGCGTCGTGATCCTGGCCGTGCCGGACAAACGCAAGTGCTTCGACTTCTACCGCCCGCTCTCCGGCACGGCAGACGCGATCACGGCGTTCCTCGAGCGCCGGGACCGGCACACGCTGCGCACGCATATCGACTACGCCTTGAACATGGCGTTGAAGCCGGGCGGTGCCGGCGCTTGGGCCGCCGGCGACTGCCAGCCGGCCGAACCGGTCTGCCCGCTTACCGACGCACCGCAATGGCATGCGGCCGCCCAGCGTCCCGATTACACCGACGCGCATGCCTGGGTGTTCGTGCCGTCGAGCTTCAGCCTGATGATCCTGGAATTGTCGCTGCTCGGCTATCTCGATCTTGCGGTCGAGGACATCCAGGAGCGGCATGCGACGGAGTTCTTCGTCTGGCTGCGCAAGGGTGCATCGCGCCCCTCCGACGACGAGGCCCAGCGGCAACGCACAGCCCTGATGCAGCGCGTGATCCTGGAACTGGCCGATCAGGCACGACAATTACCGGACGGGCCGCTCAGCGAGACGGCGGCGACCTTACGCGACCGGCTCCTGCGCGCCGAATACCGCACGGCAGCGCTGAAGCGAGTGCTCGCGGCCGTGCAGGCCAGCACCGGTCGGTTCGGCCTGAAGCGCCGCCGGTTCAGGGAGCTGATCGCACTCGCCGGCCAGGACGTTCCCGCGAACGCCCTGGCTCCGATCCAGCACCAGATCCTGCTGAACGAGGCGACGAAGATCCTGCACCCGCGGAAAGCCTCCGACGATCCGGCGGGGCTCGGCGAGGACGATCCGACGCTGGCCGACAACGCGGTCCTGGTCGTGCCGATCGGCGCGGCGCAGTTCGCGGATCCGCTCCTGGCCGCCGAGCTGGCGCGGGAACGCCAGCGGTCGCTGGCCGTGCGGGTCGTGCTCGAGGCCGTGTCGAAATCCCTGGGCCCCCGCTCCTGGGACAAGAAACGGTTCAAGGCGATCATCGCCAAGGCCGCCCAGGAGACGCCCACCGAGGGCCCGGTCGCAGTGCGTCACGCGGTGCTGGCGGAGGAAAGCCGGAAGGTTCTCGGCGTCCCCCGCGCCTGAGGTGTCAGCGCGCCGGGGGCGCCCAGATTGCGAGGGCGGACGCGTCCACCGGGCGGGGCAAGAGGCGTTCGGCCCGGAAGGCGTCGGCGATCTTCTGCTGCTCGGAGAGGCCGGCCCGGGTCACCGGCTCCACCCGGTAGCTGCGCCGCGCGTTCGCCCGCAGGATCACCTCCGGTTCGATCTTCCACAGGGGCGCCAGGCGCGCGGCCGCGTCGTCCGGCTGCGCCTTCACCCAGGCGCCGGTCTCGGCCAGCTGGACGAACAGCGCGGCAAGCACCGGACCGTTGGCGGCCACGTAGGGGTCGGCCGCGAGGTAGTAGCGCTTGTATTGTGACAGCCCGGTGCCGTCGCGCAGGACCCGCGCGCCGGATTGCTGCCGGGCGGCGGACAGGAACGGATCCCAGGCGACCCAGGCCTCGACGCCGCCGCTGGTGAGCGCGGCCCGGCCGTCCGCCGGCGTCAGGTAGGCCGGGGTGATGTCCTTGAAGGTCATGCCCGCCTCCGCGAGGGCGGCGAGCAGCAGGTAATGGCTGCCTGCACCCTTGGTGACGGCGACCCGCTGGCCGCGCAGGTCGGCCACTGTCTTGGCGGGCGAGGCTTCGGGCACCAAAATCGCCTGCGCGTCCGGGGAGGGCGCTTCCTGGGCGATGTAGGTGATCCGGGCCCCGGCTGCCTGCGCGAAGATCGGCACGGTGTCGGCCACGTCGGCCGAGACGTCGATCTGCCCGGCGTTCAGCGCCTCCATGATCGGAAGCCCGCTCGTGAATTCGTGCCAGGATAGCGCGGTCCCGAGGGGTGCCAGCGCCTTCTCCAGGTTGCCGTTCTGGCGCAGCAGCGCGATCAGCGTTGAGGACCGCTGGTAGCCGATCCGCAGTACCGTGGCCGCCCGGGCGGCGCGCTGAGGCGTGAGAAGGGCGACTGCGGCAAGGCCGGCGATCAGGCTTCGGCGGGAGGCGGGCATCGGGTGATCCGAGGTGGGGAGCGATGACGGCACTCTACCACCGGGCGCGGGCCTCCGGACCAAGCGGCGGGTGTGACGCAGCCGGCCGATCCCGATCAGGTCGCCTGGCCGAGGATCTCCAGGATCGTCCGGCGCAGGCGAATGAGGTCGGGATCGTCCCTGTGGCGGGGGTAGGGGACCTCGACCGGGATTTCCGCCCGGATCGCGGCCGGGCGGTCGCCGAGCACGATCACGCGCTCGGCCAGGATCAGCGCCTCTTCGACGTCGTGCGTGACCAGCACTGCCGTGAAGCGTTTCTCCTGCCAGAGGCGCAGGATCTCGGCCTGCATGGCCAGCCGGGTCAGCGCGTCGAGCTTGCCCAACGGTTCGTCGAGGAGCAGCAACCGCGGCTCGTTGACCAGCGCCCGGGCCAGGGCCGCCCGCTGGGCCATGCCGCCGGAGAGTTGGTGCGGATAGGCGTCCGCGAAGCCGGACAGCCCGACGAGCCCCAAGGCCTGCTCGATCCGCGCCGCGCGGGCCGTCCGGCCGACGCCCTGGGCCTCGAGCCCGAGCGCCACGTTCCCGCGCACGGTCCGCCAGGGGTAGAGCGTCGGATCCTGGAAGACGAGCAGGCGGGACGGATCCGGCCCCTCGACCAGCTGGCCGTCGACCGTGATGGCCCCCTGGTCGGGCGGCTCCAGCCCGGCGACGAGCCTCAGCAGCGTGGACTTGCCGCATCCCGAGGGGCCGAGCAGAGCCACGAACCCGCCCGGCGCGACGGTGAGGCTGACGCGATCGAGCACCGACAGGGGCGCGCCGCGGATATCGAAGGCGTGGCTCACCGCCTCCGCGTGCAGGCTCGCGCCGAGAATCAGGTTCGCTGGACGTTCCAACGCGGCGGCTACCATTGCACCAGCCCCTTCTGCCACGCGAGTAGGCGGTCGCGCAGACGGAACAGCAGGGTGATCAGCGACGAGCACATCAGGGCCATCACGATGAGCGCCGCGTACATGTTGGCGTAGGCCGCCCAACCTTGCGCCCATTGCAGGTACCAGCCGAGGCCCGATTTCACGCCGAGCATCTCGGCCACCACCAGCACCGCGAAGGAGCCGCCGAGCCCCATGAACAGCCCGACGAAGACGTGCGGCAGCGCTGCCGGGATCGCCACCCGCAGGATCAGGAAGCTGCGCGAGGCACCGAGCGTCCGCGCCACGTCGAAATAGGCCTTGTTGACGCCTGCCACCCCGGACCAGGTCAGCACCGTCACCGGGAAGCCGGTGGCCAGAGCGACCAGGAAGGTGCTGGCCGACCACGAAGACGGGAAGACGAAGAAGGCGAGCGGCAGCCACGCGGTCGCCGGGAGCGGGCCGACGAAGCGCAGCACCGGATGCGCCCAGTAGCCGACCGCCTTGGAGGTTCCGATGGCGACGCCGAGGACGAAGCCGACGCTCGACCCGATGGCGTAGCCGCCCGCCAGCAGGATCAGCGAGTTCAGCGTGCTGCCGCCGAGCTTTCGCCAATCGTCGAGGAATACCTCCAGGATCGCCTGGGGCGGCGGGAAGAACGGCATCGGCAGGAGATCGAGCTTCGCCGTGACCAGTTCCCAGGCCAGAAGGGCGATGGCCACCACGGTTAGCCACGGGCTCTTGTGCCGCAGACGCGCCCCGATCGTGCCGAGCGAGCCGGCCAGGAGACCCAGCGGCAGCAGCGCGAGCCCGATGGCTGCCGATCCCTGCGCGAATACGGCCGTCCTCGGGAAGTCGCCCGCCTCGGGCAACTGCGATGTCAGGCCCGCGAGCGCCAGCCAGGCGAGGCCGGCCAGGACGATGCGCCAGGGCGGACCAGAAAGGCGAGCGGGTTCGGCGGCGGTGCTGCGCGGGGCCGTCCCGGCGGTGATGCTTCCGGACATGAGGCGGCTCAGCTCAGCACGTCGGCGTAGATCCGCTCGGCGAACTTCGCCGTATCGGTCGAGCGCTTCAGGACGTTCACCAGCTTCAGCTCATCGCCGTAACGGGCGAGTTGCTCCTTGAGACGGCCGCCGACCGGACTGTCGCCGTGCTGCTGGCTGCGCAGCATCGTGGCCAGATCCTCGATGGATCCCTTGCCGCCATACCCGGCAAAGGCCTTCGCGGCCGCTTCCGGGTTCTCGTGGACGGCGTGGCCGCCCTCCAGGATCGCCCGGGTAAGGGACGCGGCGACCGCCCGGTCGTTCCGCAACAGGCTGCCGCGGACCGCCACGACGCAGCAGGTGCGGTCCGCGTATTCCCCCGACAGGTTCGTCGCGATCTCGGTGAAGCGCGGGTCCTTCAACCAGATCCAGGTGCGCGGGTCGCCGTCGGCCAGGGCCTGCGCCTCACCCTTCTGCACGGCGAGATTCAACAGGTCGGCCGGGTATTGCCGCCACGTGACGCCGCTGTCGGGGTCGATCCCGACCTTGGCCAGCTGAAGGCTGAAGAAGTTTTTGGCTGGGCTCGCCTGGTCGCTGATCGCGATGGTCTTGCCCTTGAGCGATTCGATGTCGGTGATGCCGCTGGACCTGTCGGCCAGCAGCCTCAGGCAGCCGCCATGCAGGCCGGCGGTGATCTTCACGTCGAAACCCTGCTCCAGGGGCTTGAGCCAGCGTAGAGCCATGCCGATCCCGGCATCAGCTTTGCCCGTTGCGATGGCCTCCAGGAGGGCCTCGGTCGCACCGCCGAAATTGACGAACTCGACGTCGAGGCCGTGCTTGGCGAAGATGCCCTGCTCCTTGGCGAGCGGGGCGGCGGCGGTGCAGATCGCCGTGGCGTTCCAGGCCAGCTTGACCGGCCGCAGCGGGCCCGATGGAGCCTCGACCGCCGCTGGCCGGCAGAGCGGACCGGGATCGAACGGCGCGCCGGGTCCGGGCGCCCAGGCCTGGCTCGCGCCCATCCCCAAGCCGAACGGGGTGGCCATCGCGGCGACGCCCGCCCGCAGCATCAGGCGGCGCGAGGGCATACGGCCGCACGCTTCGGATCCCGAATCTGACGGGTCGTCGATCATCGCACGTCTCCGGGCCGCGCGAACGCGCGGTAGGCTGGGCCGACGCAGGACGTGGCCCGACCGCGCGGCCGAGCACATCGTGCATCCTCAATTCGAGTGAATGATCCGTCGAGGGATCAACGGATCCAATATTCAGTCAGGCCGACGCCGAGTCAATGAAAGCGTCTTCTGATCTTTTCGTGGACTCGGAAACGTTTTTCGCTTGCTTGCCCAAAAGACGCGGATGATCTCCAGCGCCGCCCCCGGCGGCGGATCACTTCAGGCGGTGCCGACGCGATATTGGCGTGGCGGCTCGGTGCCGTTCACCGCGAAGGCGCCGACGATCCGGTCCCGGTAGATCCGTGGGTTGTGCGACGCGATGGTGCGGGCGTTGCGCCAGTAGCGGTCGAGGCCGAGCCCCTGCTTCACCGCCGAAGCGCCCAGCGCGTCGAACAGGATCGTGGTCGCCTCCAGCACGAGGTTGGTGACCACCGTGACCGCCTGGTTGACCTCGACAACGGCGAGCGCCGTGGCGCGCACCGCCTGCGCCTCGGTCCCCCGGCCACCCGCGTCGCGGTGCAGCTCATAGGCGCGCTGCAGGGCCTCGGCCGCCTTCAGCGCCACGGCGCCGGCCGCGTAGGCGTTGCCGCGCACCCGGCCGACCACGGCCAGGATCTGCGGATCCTCGGCATTCCGCCCGGCATTGCCGTGGCTGTAGACACGGGTCCGCTCGGCCACCAGGCGCCCGACATCCTCGGCGGCGGCACGCCCGATGCCGGCGAGCGTCGCGAGGTGGACGAGCTGGAAGAACGCCATCGCGTAGGGGAAGCGGGCCGGATCGGGCTTGATCAGGTCGGGCGGCAGGACGACGTCGTCGAACCGGATCGTGCCGCTCGCGGTGAGCGCCTGGCCGAACCCGTCCCAGTCGTCGACGATCGCGACGCCGGGCGCCCCGGTCGGGACAGCCGCCACCAGGGCCGCCCCGTCCTCGTCATCGGCCGAGAGGTGGATGTAGTCCGCGAACAGGGAGCCGGTGGTGTAGAATTTTCTGCCCGACACGACCCGCTCGGCACCCCGCCGACGGACCACGGTATCGAACTGGCCGACCTTGGCGGATCCGGTCTCGGAGACACCGCTGCCCACGGTCTCGCCGGCGGCGATCCTGGCGATCCAGCGGGTCCGCCAGTCCGGCGCGGTCGAGCCAAGCACGTCCTCGGTGAAGCCGAAATGGGCGCGCAGGGCGTTGGTGACATTGGAATCGGCCTGCGACAGCTCGATCAGCAGGTTGAACAGCTCGGGCAGGCTGGCCCCGTGGCCACCGGCCTCGGACGGCAGGCGCAACGTGGTGAAGCCGACCTCCTTCAGCCACCCGATCTCGGCATGCGGCAGGCGGTGCGTGCGGTCGCGCTCAACCGCGGTGGCGCGGATCCCGGCGAAGGTGGGCCGGAAGCGCGCGGCCAAATCCTCGTAGCGCTCGCTCGGGCCAGCGCCCCAACCCGCATCCCACTGCGCCATCGCCTGAAGCTTTCCACGTTGATCGACGCTGCCGAAAACCTGCAGGCCTTCGGGGCGGGACCTATGGATTCGCCAAGTCGAGCCACGATCTCAAGCCGGATCGCGGGAAAAACGACCGTCGTCGATCGATTTGGAACCTCGATCTCCTGACGAACGACTGCATGAACGCGCGGTTCTCGCGGCGCGCTCTTCGGCGGAACATCGTTCGAGCCGGAAAGCGGCACGCTCGGCCCAGTCCGGACTTATCGAGGCCCCGCGCCCGGAAAACGCTCAGCGGTGCCGCCGGACGAATCGCGTCGCGAACCACGGCCGGGAGTGCGCGGGGCGGTGCGTCCGCTACCAGCTCGGCAGCACTGTGCTGCCGAACGTCTTCTCGATGAAGGCCTTGACCTCGGGGCTGCGGTAGCTCTCCACGAGCGCCTTCACCCAGGGCTGGTCGCGGTCGGCCTCGCGGACCGCCAGGAGGTTGACGTAGGGGCCCTTCGGCTCCTCCTTCAGGATCGCGTCCGAGGGCTTCAGGCCGGCGGGCGTGGCGAAGTTGGTGTTCACCGCGGCGGCGTCGACATCGTCCAGGGACCGGGGCGTCTGCGCCGCGTCGACCTCGATGAACCGGAGCTTGCGCGGGTTCTCGACGATGTCGGCCACCGTCGGCTTGAACCCGGTGCCGGCTTTCAGCTTGATCACGCCCTTGTCCTGCAGGAGCAGCAGCGAGCGGCCGCCATTGGTCGGGTCGTTCTGGATCGCCACCGTGCCGCCGGTCGGCACCGCGTCGAAGGTCTTGTGGCGCTTCGAGTAGATCCCGAGCGGGAAGTTCACCGTCGTGGCTGCGGCGACGATCTTGTAGCCGCGGTCGGCCTTCTGATTATCGAGGAAGGGCTGGTTCTGGAACGAGTTCGCCTCGATCTCGCCGGCCGAGAGCGCCTCGTTCGGCACCACGTAATCCGAGAACTCGATGATCTGCAGGTCGAGGCCGTTGCGCGCCGCGACGGGTTTCGCCGCCTCGAGGATCTGCCCGTGCGGCCCCGGCGTCGCGCCGATGCGGACACGCTTCAGGGCCTCCGCGTGCCCGATACCGGGCATCATGAGGAGGGCGGCAAGCACCAGGCGACGCAACATGGCGGACGATCTCGCGATTTCGGGGCCGACGTCTTATGCGGATCAGCTCTGGCGGTGGCGCCGGTTGAGCCGGCGCGCCAAGCGCTCGCCCGCACTCTGGAACACCTGGACGAGCACGATCAGGACGACCACGACCGCCAGCATCATGTCGGGCCGGAAGCGCTGGTAGCCGTAGCGGATGCCGAGGTCGCCGAGCCCGCCGCCGCCGACCGCGCCGGCCATGGCCGAGTAGCCGACCAGAGACACCACCGCGAGGGTCAGCCCCAGGACGATGCCGGGCAGCGCCTCCGGGATCAGCACCTTGCGGATGATCTGCGCCGGGCTCGCCCCGAACGCCCGGGCGGCCTCGACCAGGCCGTGATCGACCTCGCGGATCGCCGCCTCGACCAGTCGCGCGATGTAGGGCGTGGCCGCCACCGTCAGCGGCACGCTGGCGGCATAGGTACCGATCGAGGTGCCCGCCACCAGGCGGGTGAACGGAATGATCGCCACGACCAGGATGATGAAGGGCGTCGAGCGCGTCGCGTTAACGATCACCCCGAGGGCGGCGTTCAGCGCGGGCGCCGCCAGCAGCTCGCCGCGCTGGCTCGTCGCCAGGAACACCCCCAGCGGCAGGCCGAACAGCGTGCCGATGGCGGACGCGAGCGCCACCATGGTCAGCGTGTCGGCGGTGGCCTGGACCAGGAGGGCGATGAGTTCAGGCGACACGGGCGGCTCCCTGCGCGACGTCTTGGGCGACGTCCTGGGCCGGCGGGAGATAGCCGAGGAATTCGGCCGGGATGCCGAGCGCGGCGAGATAGGCCTGGGCCCGCGCGGTGACGTCCGGCCCCGGCGACAGGCCGAGCGCCAGGGAGCCGAAGCGCCGGCCGGCGATCTCGTCCACCGCGCCGGCCAGGATCACCGCCTCGATCCCGGTCTCGCGGGCGAGCCGGGCGATGATCGCGGTGTCGGCCTGCGCCCCCCGCAGCGCGAGGCGCAGCACCGGCACGCCGCCGGGGCGCGGATCGGCGGAGATCCGTTCGGCCAGCGCGGCCGGCAGGTCGAGGCCGACCTCGCCGGCGAGGAGGCTGCGGGTCACCTCGGCCTGCGGCCGGGTGAACACCTCGTAGACCGTGCCGCGCTCCACGATCGCGCCGTGGTCGATCACCGCGACGTCGTCCGCCACCGCCCGGATCACCGACATCTCGTGGGTGATGAGCACGATGGTCAGGCCGAGGTCGCGATTGATCCGCTTCAGCAGCGCCAGGATCGCGCGGGTCGTCTCCGGGTCGAGGGCGGAGGTGGCCTCGTCCGAGAGCAGCACCTCCGGCTCGGTCGCGAGCGCCCGCGCGATGCCCACGCGCTGCTTCTGCCCGCCCGATAGCTCCGCCGGGTATCGCCCGGCCTGGGCCTCCAGCCCGACGCGGGCGAGCAGTTCCGCCACGCGGGCGCGGATCGCCGCGCGTTTCCAGCCCGCGAGTTCCAGGGGGAGGGCGACGTTGTCGGCCACATTCCGCGAGGACAGCAGGTTGAAGTGCTGGAAGATCATGCCGACCCGCGCCCGCACGGTCCGCAACTCCCGCTCGGGCAGGCTCGACACCTCCGCGTCGCCGACCATCACCCGCCCTGCGCTCGGCCGTTCGAGGCCGTTGATCAGGCGGATCAGCGTCGACTTGCCCGCACCGGAGCGCCCGATCACCCCGAGGATGGTCCCGGCCGGAACGGACAGGTCGATCCCGGACAGCGCCGTGACCAGCGCCGCGCCCTTCCGCGCCGGATAGGTCTTCGAGACGTTCTCGAACCGGATCAGCGGCACGTCGGCGGGTTCGCGGGGCGACGGCAGGGTGGACACAGCCTGTGGGTGCTCCTCGAGCGGGACCCGCGGGTCCGCAATATGATCGGGTGATCTGAGAGCAAGCTGTATGACGTTCGACGCCGAGCGGGGTCAAGGAAAGCCGGGTACATAGTTCGCCGCCGGCAGAGACTATTTTTTCACAATCCTGCTAGACGGCAGAGAATTATTCCATCTCGCATCGGCGGGCGACTGCACTCGCGGCCGAGAGAGCAGCGAACAGGTCCGCCGAAAACTCTGTCTTCAGAAATCTCCGTCCCCCGTCTTGCGGATCATGGAGAACGTCTGCTCTTCGAAGCGCTGCGCATTCGAAACCTTGTTTCATTGATCGCATCCCGCCCGCGGGTTTCAATAGTGATCGCGCACTTCAGCCACCGTCGAACCGGCCCTTTCGGTTCCGGCACGCACGCGGACGGGCGCTGGCCGACCGGAGACCACCATGACCGACGATATGCCCGCTGGACGGTCCCCGTCCCGCCGAAGCCTCCTCTTGGCCGGTCTGGGCGCGGCGGCGTTGCCCCTCGCGTCGCCCGCGGTGCTTGCAGCGGCGCGCGAGGTAAAGATCAGCATACAGCGCTCCTCGGTGCTGTTCACGATCCTCAAGGTGAAGGGCACCCTGGCCGAGCGCTTGGCGCCGCTGGGCTTCACGCCGACCTGGCACCTGTTCACAAACGTCCTCGAACCGATGAATGCCGGCGCGGTCGACATCCACGCCGACGTCGCCGACGCGGTGCCGATCTTCACGCAGTCTGCGCGGGCGCCGCTGACCTTCTACGCCCGCGAGCGCGGCGCGCCGGCCGCCGAGGCGATCATCGTGCCGGCGAACTCATCGATCCGCACCGTCGCCGACCTCAAGGGCCGGACGGTGGGCGTCTCGCGCGGGTCCGGCAGCCATTACGTCCTGGCCGCGGCGCTGAAAAGGGCCGGCCTCGGCTTCGACGACATCCGGCCGGCCTATCTCCAGGCGCCCGAGGGGGCCGCCGCGTTCGAGCAGGGCAGCCTCGATGCCTGGTCGATCTGGGACCCGTTCCTGGCCTTCGCCGAGGCCAAGCGGCCGGTGCGCACCATCGCCGACGGATCAGGCCTGACCAGCTACCACCGCTATTACCTCGTGAATGACAGCTTCGTCGCCGCCCATCCGGAGGTGGTGGCCATCGTGTACCGGGCGCTGGTCGAAGCGGGCCAGTGGGCGAAGGCCAACCCGGATGCGGCGGTGGCGCTGCTGGCCCCCGTCTGGGGCGACCTGCCCCCCGCCGTCGTGGCCGCGGCCAATACCCGGCGTACCTACCGGGTGGAGCCGGTGGAGCGGGTCCAGCTCGGCGAGCAGCAGGCGATCGCCGACACCTTCCTCGACGCCAAGCTGATCCCGCGCCGGATCGACGCCACCGCCGTCCCGATTTGGACGCCGCCCGCGGTGAGGGGCTGACTCGATGGCCGACGCACCCCGTTTCGGCATCTGGGCCGCCGTCCACGGCTCCCGGGCCGCCCACCACGATCCCGACGAGCCGGACGACGCGAGCTGGGAGCGCAACCGCGCCCTGGTGCTCGCGGCCGAAGCCCTGGGCTTCGATTCCGTGCTGGTCGCGCAGCACACGATGAACCCCTACGACGAGCAGCGCGACCAGCTCGAAGCCTGGACCGCCACGGCGGCCTTGGCGGCCCTGACCCGGCGCATCGAGATCATCGCGGCGATCAAGCCGGGCCTGTACCACCCGGTGGTGCTGGCCAAGATGGCCCTCCAGATCGAGCATATCAGCGGCGGTCGCTTCGCACTGAACCTCGTGAATGCCTGGAACCGGGCCGAGTTCGAGCGGGCCGGCCTACCGTTCCCGGCCCATGACGACCGCTATGCCTACGGCCGCGCGTGGATCAGCCTCGTGGACCGCCTGATGCGGGGTGAGCGCGTCACCGCGTCGGACGCGCATTTCCAGGTCCAGGACTACCAGCTTCGCCCGGCGGGCACCCATCGGCCGCGGCCTCGGATCTATGTCGGCGGCGAATCCGAACCCGCCCGGGCGCTGGCGGCCGACCATGCCGACGTCTGGTTCATCAACGGCCAGCCGCTGGATGACGTCCGTGAATTGATCGCCGACATGCACCGCCGGCACGCGGCCAACGGGCCTTTGCGCTACGGCCTCTCGGCCTTCGTCATCGCCCGCGAGACCGACGCGGCGGCACAAGCCGAGCAGGACCGCCTCCTCGCCCTGGCGCAGCGCGACGCGGCGTTGCGCGCCGACACCCGCGCCCGGACCGATACGGCGAGCGTGATGTTCGCCAAGACCGACGCGGCGGCGAGCCGCCATGTCGGCACCAACGGCGGCACCGCGGCCGGGCTGGTGGGCAGCTACGAGACGGTGGCGGCCCGCATCCGCGCCTTCCACGAGGCCGGCATCGCCCTGTTCATGCTGCAGTTCCAGCCGTTCGAGGCCGAGATGCGCCGGTTCGCCGAGCACGTCCTGCCGCGCGTCCGCTGATCCGGGACCTTCGATGACCGCGCAGCGCCAGCTTCACCTCAACGTCAACCTGCTGCATTCCGGCGTCTATCCCTCGGCCTGGCGATTGCCGGACAGCCGGCCGGACGCCTTCATCGACATCGACCACTACGTGCGCGTCGCCCGCATCGCGGAGCGGGGCAAGTTCGATGCGATCTTCCTGGCCGACACGCCGGCGATCAACGACCGGATCGACTACCGGCCGTTCATGGCGCTCGAACCGACCATCGTTCTGGCGAGCGTGGCCGCTGCGACCACCCATGTCGGGCTGATCGCCACTGCTTCGACCAGCTACAACGAGCCCTACAACCTGGCCCGGCGCTTCGCGACGCTCGACCTCGTCAGCCGCGGCCGGGTCGGGTGGAACGTGGTGACCACGGCGGATGCCGCCGCGGGCCGTAATTTCGGCTTCGCCGGGGTTTCCGAGCACGGGGCGCGCTACGCCCGCGCCCGCGAGTTCACGGAGGTCGTCCACGCCCTCTGGGACAGCTGGGAGGACGACGCCCTGGTGGGCGACAAGGCGAGCGGGCGCTTCGCCGACGGCGACAAGGTCCACGCGATCGACCATCGCGGCGTCCATTACAAAGTCGCCGGCCCGCTCACAGTGCCGCGCTCGCCTCAGGGACGCCCCGTGACTGTCCAGGCCGGCGGCTCGGAGGACGGCCGCGCACTGGCCGCCGCCACCGCGGACGCGGTGTTCTCCCTCGCCCAGACCATCCCGGAGGGCGCGGCCTATGCGGCCGACTTGCGTGCCCGGGCCGCACGGTACGGCCGCGATCCGGCCGCCATCGTGGTGCTCCCCGGCCTCGCCACGGTGATCGGCGCCACGGAGGCCGAGGCGCGTCGGCGCCAGGACGCGCTGTGGGAGCTGGTTCCGCTGGAATACAGCGTGGCGCGCCTCGCCGGGACGCTCCGGATCGACCCAGAGCGACTCCACCTCGACAAGCCGCTGCCCGATCCGCTGCCGCTGCCGCCCGATGCCAACCACACGATGTTCGCCGGCACCGTCGCGCTGGCCCGACGGGACAATCTGACGGTGCGTGCGTTGCTCCGCGCCCTCGGCGGCGGCGTCGGGCACCGCATCGTCGTGGGCACGCCAGAGCAGATCGCCGACGACATCGAGGCCTGGTTCCGGGCGGGCGCCGCCGACGGGTTCAACCTGATGCCGGACGTCCTGCCGGAAGGCCTCGAAACCTTCGTGGACGCTGTCGTACCAATCCTGCAACGGCGCGGTCTGTTTCGGAGGGAGTATGGCGGCGTGACGCTCCGGGACCATCTCGGCCTCGATCGCCCGGCCTGGAAGCCTGCCGCCAACAGGGTTTAGCTGCTCACGACCCTGACGGGCGCCAGCGAGCTCCGCATCCGCCACCGAGCCATAAGAAAACCCGCCACGTCACTGAACGGGCGGGTTGAAACGAATGGTAGCGGGAGAGGGACTCGAACCCCCGACACGAGGATTATGATTCCAAGTGTCTAGGCACTCCGCCCCCGTTTTCAGGCCCTGACGACCCCGCCATAACCCCCTGATGGCGCTGCCGGTCTTCACCATGACACCGTTTCCCCTCTTGCGACCAGGCCGAACCCCGCCCCAGAGTCCCCGCCCCAGTTCCGCCCCTGTTCGTCGGAGTAGCCCGTGGCCGTCACCCTCACCCAGCAATCCGTCGACAAGCACGTGGCGAAGGCGAAGGCGGGCGTGACCCCCTACGACGTCATCGACAAGGGGGCGCCCGGCCTCATCCTCCGCATCAAGCCGCGGGGCCCAAGCTGGGGCCTCAAGTTCGAGAGGGGCGACCGGACGATGCGGTTGAAGATCGGCGTGCCGGGGATCCTCGATCTGGAGCAGGCCCGGAGCATCGCCGGGGCGGCGCGCAAGGCCCTCAACTCGCCCCATGCCGAGCTCGGTGAGGAGTGGCTCCGTGACCAGTACGTCGGTCTCGGCATGGCGCATGCCCGGCCGCAGCGCGACCCCGCCCTGGTCGCGGCGTTCGAGGCCGAGATCCCGCACCTGTTGAACTGGCGCTGGGAGGAGGCGCGGGAATCGTACCTCGCGGAGGTGAAGCGCATCCGCCGCCACGACACCTGGAACGACTACCGGGTGATGCTCGGGCAACCCGAGCTCGCGGTCCTCGCCAATCGCCAGGTCCGCGGCATCACCCGGTCGGAGCTCGCGGTCATCGTCGACAAGATCCACGCGAGCGGTCGGGAGCGGCATGCCGAGCACCTGGCCAGCGTCCTGCGCCCCTTCTGGGGGTACATGGCCGAGGACCGGCGGCAGCACCTCTCCGGCGTCACGACGACGATGGCGGGCCTGAAGGCGCCCGAGCGCTCGACCGAGGCCAAGGTCCGCTCGAACGGAAAGGAGCCGGGGACCTACATCGCGACGCCGGCCGAGGTCGGGACCGCGGTCGCGGTCGCGCGATCCGGCATCCTCGACCGCTCGGTCTCGATGTCGCTGGAGCTCCTCATCGCGACCGGCCAGCGCCGTCGTCCCGTCGCCGGCGCCCTGACCGTCGATTTCGTCGACTGGATCGAGATGCCGGGCTGGGGCGTGTGGTCGATGGGCCCGAGCCACCGCAAGACCGCGGCGAAGCGCCAGGACAAGCACCGGCACGTCGTTCCGCTTCCGCCGGCGCTGTGGGCCCGCATCCAGGAGCAGCTACGCCGGACCGGCGGCTCGCCGTACCTGTTCCCCCAGATCCGCCCGAAGAAGGCGGGCGGCGATGCGTTCGGCCACATGTCCGACGCCGCCATCAACCACAGGCTCATCGACCTGGGGATCAAGGCGTCCCCGCACGACCTGCGGCGTTGCCTGTCAACGACCCTGCAGCACGAGTTCCGGGTGTCCCGCGACACGGTGAAACTCGTGCTCGATCACAACGAGGGCATCAGGAGCGACGACGTCTTGGAGCGGCACTACACGGCTGACGACCGCCTCGACCAGAAGGCGCCCGTGATGGAGCAGTGGTGCGCCTGGGTCGACGAGCAGGTCGCGGCGACGGTGCTCCCGGACCTGTCGACGCTCCGGGCGGACATCACGCGCCGGCGCCGCGAGAACGAGGCCGCCGGCAAGGCCAAAACGGCTGCGCTGAAGGCTGCGAAGGAAGCCGAGGAGAAGGCCAAGGCCGCCGCCGAACGCGAGGCAAAAGCGGCCTGATGCGTCGTATTTGATCGATTGGATTCAATCAAAGGCGACGGGTCGGCCTGCATGGTGTCCCCATCACCGGAGGACACCATCATGAAGCGCTATACCCCTGAGAGCCCCGAGCTCATCTCGTACCTCGCCGAGATGATCGAGCCGGCCAAGGCGAACATCGGCATGATCGCCCAGGAGCCCATCCCGGCCGACGCGCTGAACATCCTCATGGCCAACGGGGACGTCGTGTACGGCTACTGGCCCGAACCGGACCCGACCAAGCACAACATCGGCGGCTACGGCGTGGCCGTCCTGAAGGGTCAGGCGATCCTCGACAAGCGCAGGGAGCCCGGCGAGGAAATCGATCTCGTGAGCGTCCCGGTCATGTTCCGCGAGAAGGCCGAGGCGCATGCGGCATGGCAGGTGTTCGGCGAAGGCCGAACCCTCCACTCATAGGCCGAGGCAACCGGCGTCCGCTCGCAGAGCAAGACGTCCTCGCCCTTGCAGGGCCGCCCACAGCATAAGGTGGGCCGCCTCCGTGCGCTGGCCTGCCCGCCACATCTCCGCCGGCGTCGGGAATCGCACCTTCACCGCCGGGTCCGCTATGGCCTCGACGATGGCGCGCTGGTAGCCGGACAGGCGCACCGAGGCGCCCGGCGGGGACAGCGCCACGTTCTCCGAGATCCAGTCGGCGACGTCGGATGACTTGGTCATGCCTTGCCTCCATCGATCTTGATCAGCGGCGAGACGGCCTCGTCCGACCACGGCAGGACCGTCACGGGCCGGATGAGCTCGTGCCGAAGTCCATCCCGTATCCACTCCAGGGTGCGCTCGGCCTCCTCAAGCGGGTAGTCGACGGGCGCCTCCTCGCCATCGGCGTCGACCCGGAATGGCTCGTAGGCGACCCGGGCCTTGGCCTTCGAGGCGAGGCACACGCCCTGGCCTTGTGCGCCCATGTCGTCGAGGCACTGCCACATGGCATCAGCCAGGGCATCGATCTCGGACCGGCGCATGATCACGAACCCGAGTTCAGCGAGCTCATGGACGAGGACCTCCGGCTTGTCGCCACAGATGGACGTCCATCCCTCGATCTTGGCCAGCGCGGCCGCATCGGTCGTCATGCCCCACTCTCCTCGATCAGCAGGATGGCGGAGATCTCCTCCACCACGCGCCATGGCCACAACTCGCCGGCGATCTCGTCCAGCCTATCGACGGCGGCCGCAGCGCGCCCGGCCGGGAGCACCCGCTCGATCAGGCGCACGTCAGCCTCGCTGAGGTCGACGTCGTTCCCGGTCGCGAACACGAACTTGATGCCGTGGCTCTCCGAGACCTCGACGACCTGCGGCTCGCGTCTCTCGACCGAGGCCCACCAGAACCCACACTCGGTCATGCCGCGTCCTCAGCCCAGATGCGCTCGTAGAGCTCTGCCTCGGCAAGCACGAGTTCGCCGGCGACCGTGCAGATCTTCTCCGGGAACCAATACCCCCAGTCGTTCGCCGCCTTGGCGCTTTGGACTGCCTCCTCCAGGGTGCACGCCTCCTCCTCGTGCGGGGCGTGATGCATCCAGCCATGGATGACGAACAGCTTGGGGCGCGCTTCCAGCCGGGCGAACTCGGCCTCCTTCGCCAAATGGGCCACCACCGCCTCGCTCAGGGTGGTCTCCGCGGCGCCGAGGTCGGTCCAGACCTGCAGGTTCGGCACCGCGATGCTGTCGCCCTTCTTGTCCTTCACGAACCCTTCGACGGGCGCCGCGCATGCCTTCATGCGGGCCTCGCGCCAAGCGACCGCGGCGGTTTCGAGCTTCGATGAGAACATGGTCGTCGCCCTCAGCCGTAGTACCGGGAGAAGTCGAGCTCGCGGCTCTTGAGCGCGGCCGCCGCGATTCGCGTGGCGTCCCGGTGCCCGTCGACGACCGCCTGCAGGGCCGTCTGGTGCAGCCAGTCTTCGACGATGTGGTCGGCGCAGGACCAGTGGATGCTCCGCTGGTCGGCCAAGGCAGCCACGATGGCGTCGACCGCCTCGACGGAGAGCGCCGGGCGCTCCTCGACGTCGATCCAGCAGATGACGTGGCCGTACCGGTCCCAGTCGCGGACCCTCTCGTGCTGGACGGTGAACACCTCACCGCCCTCGTCCGAGATGCCGTGCAGCAGCATGATGTCCTCGTCTTCGCTGCTGCCGCTCCAGTAGAAGTACGCCCACACCGGACGGTCGGTCGGGATCCCCTTGTGCCCGCTCTGCCATCTCGGACGGTTGCGGGAAGCCTCCAGGGCCTTGATCGCGCACGCCCGGCATCGCCGGCACCGCTTGTCGCCACCGACGTGGACTTCCACACAGTCCTGGCAGGTGCCCATGTACCCGCCCGGCGCCCACCCATGCCCACGCAGGTCCTCCGCGGAGTAGCCGTCGACGGGGTTGTCCCCTCGCAGCGTCAGGGGCGCCGCGTTGCGGAAGGTGCGCCCAGCCCAAGCCTCGGTCATGCCGCCGTCCCTCCCAGCAACCGCCTGACCGTGATGGCCCTGCGCATGTGCTCGATCAGCTTCTCGCTCGCGTCCTCGGAGAACCGCTTCGGGTCGCAGCGCCAGGCGTTGAAGACGAGGTCCGCGTCGGACTTGGAGACTGGCTCCCGATTGAGCGTGTACTCGCCGCCCGCCGCCTCGATGCGGATCGCCTCCACGTCGGACCGATGACCGATGGCGCCGAGGGCATCGCGCGCCATGGGGCCGACGACGAACGCCTCCCAGGTCGCGCTTCCGATGATGATGCCGGACGTTGTGGTGTGCTTCTCAGCCATGGAAGGACCCCACGGCCGGCAGGTCGGCGTCCCGGGCGCGGCCGGTGTCCTTGACGAAGCCCCTCTCCCATGAGGGCACGCGGATCTGAGCTTCCGCCTCCTCCCGCCGGGCGCGCTCCCGGACGAGCTCGTCGTGGAGCTCCAGGACGCGGCGGGCGAGCTCGCGCTTTTCGAGGGAGAGCAGGCCCTTGAGGTCCGGCTTGAAGATCGACAGGTCGGCCATATCAGGCGGCCTCCATCACGCGGCCGAGGGCGGCGGACGAGCCGTAGCCGTCGAGCAGGTTGTTCGTCGGCCTGATTGAAGAATTTCGGGAAGGGCGTCGCAACCACGGCGCCACGGAATGGGTCGATGATCAGCCCGCGGGCCAGCAGCGTGAAGGCATCCCAGCCGTGGTCGTACACGCAGCGCTGCGTGTAGCAGTAGAGGATCAGCCCCGTGTCCTGACAGGTCTTCCGACTGACGAGGCCGGCGGACCGAGCGCGCTCCAGACCCCTGATCAGGTCGTTGAACGGGATCGTACGGGCAGGATGGATGCCGGCGGGCGCAGGCCGCGATTCGTGCGCCCGGAGGACCTCAGCCTGCTCGGGCGTCGCCACGCGGGCGCGCTGCCCGTGGACGAGCGGCGACGGCGCGCCCGGGGCGACCAAGGCGTGCTCGGTCGTCGGATCGGCCAGCAGCGCGTCGAGGGCCGCCTGATCCTCGGCGTAGAAGCCGGGCTCGATCCCGGGCGGGCCGCCTTGCTCCGGTACGTGCCAACCTGTGCCCACTGGGGTCCCCTCGAATCGATCCTTCGAGAAGTCTCCGCAGCGACCAGGCGATGATCCAGCCCGGCGTTAACCGAGGCGGCACGAGGCGATTGACGGGGGCGGCGGGCTGGCTATCTTGAGGTCAGCCGGCACGTTGTCGGGCAAACCAACCAACGCGACTTTCTTAGCCTCTGGTTCACGATCCCTCCCAGTCTAGGGAGGACAGACCCTACGAAGACCCCCGCTGGTCATTCGACCACGGTTCACTCCATCTGGGGTGCGGACTACGAGCAGGGCTCCCTTCACCGGGGGCCCTTTCTCGTTGTGGATAGTGCACCTCGCAGCTTGACGGCGATCCCGCCGTCCGTATTCTTCCCAGTGCGGTGTGGCCGATGCCCGCCCAGCTTTCGAACTCCTCATCTCTAGAGGCCGACCAGAAATGAAGCTCAAGTCCACTGCCAGAATCCGTCTGTCCATCATCCTCCGCTTCGCGTGGCGCGTCCTCGTGTGGCCCGTGCTGTTCGTGTGGACGTTCGAGGATCGGTACCTCCAGCGCCGCCCCGATCCGATCCCCACGAGCATCGAGGGCATCCGCGCGAACCTCGCCCGCACTGATGAGGCCCTCGCCGACATCCGCGAGATCATCCTCACCGGGCGCAGCAAGAACGGGTTCGCCTTGGCCCAGATCTGGCTCAAACTGCAGGAGCAGCAGCAGGTCCTCCAGGCCGCCCTCGCCACCGCCCTGGCGGAAGAGGTCCGGCACACCCAGCCCCTAGCCGCCTGAGCGGCCCTCCCTTCTCCCCCGGCGTGCTGGGGGATCGGGGAGCGCCGACCGGCCGCCCCGCGGTGAGATCTACTCCGCCGCTTAGAGACTCCCTGGAGGGAAGTAATGACAACGGAATCCAACAAGCAGAAGCGCTACGACCGCCCCGTCCTCTTCAGGACTGCCTGGGAGTACGCCCGGTACGTCGAGAGCCTCGTCCAAGTCCCCGCGAGCAAGCTCTTCCCCCATGCGATCCGGGTCGTGTGGAAGCTTGAGAAGGGGAAGGAGGAGCTCGCGCTCGCGACCTCGCAGCTGTCGCTGGAGCAGGCGCAGCAGTACGCGGCTTACTCGAAGAAGCGCCTGTTCGAAGCTGTGGCGCATTTCAACAAGAACCGCGCCTAAAACCCCACCCATCCACGTTGTCCAAGGGCGGTCCAGAAGGGGCCGCCCTATTGATTCGAGGGCCTCCCCCCATGGCGCGCATCATCCTCCACCCCGGAGCCAAGGCCGACGTTGGCGTCCCCGTCGGCACAATCGACGGGCAGGTCCTCTCCTTCGTCGACAAGACCCCGCACATCGACGGCGAGGCCGTTCCGTTCGATGAGATCGGACGCGACCTGTCCGATGCCGTCGAGGAGGCCGCCGTGGTCATTTTCGGCAACGAGTGGAGCACCGATTTGGGGCGGGTGACGGGCCTAAACCGGCGCACGGTGACCCGCGACAGGATCGAACGCTTCGGCGTGGCGGCGTGGGTCTACACGCTCCTCGGTCGGGCCGCGACGTCCAGTTGCCCAAGGGCGTTTGGGTACATGCTGCTGGCCTCGGCCGAGCTCTGCGACCGGGGGCCTTACTCCAAAGGAAAGGGCGTCGACCAGGGCCCCAGCATGCGGGAGCGTGCGTATCTCGGCGGGATGGCCCGCGTCGAGATGGAGAAAGCCTATGCGGAAATAGATCATGCCCGCGCCGAGCGTGAACATTTCCGTTTTTTGAAGACCCAGGAAGGAGATCAGTAACACCTTCCTCCTATAGTCAAACTCACGTGAGCTTGCGGTTTTCACCCGAGCTCTTGGTCGAAGGAAACCGAACATGCAGAACAATCGCACCTCGCGCGAGGCCGCGTCCGCTGTGACGCTCGACGCCGTCCTGAACGGCACCCTGCCTCCTCCCTTCCGACACGACTCGCCGTTCCGGCTGTTGGAACTCCTCCTGACCGTCCGCTGCCCGCGGGACCGGCCGCGGCGCCGCGACTTGCTGCGCTTCGGCGACGATGACGGCGTGCTGGGGCTTTGGCAGGCCGCGTGGAGCACAGCCGAGGACGTCCGCGACAAGGGCTGGACTGATCCCAGGCGCGCCCACACGGGCTACGTCCGCCTCCTCGCCCTCCTGGAGACGTGCGAGCGCAGGTTGCAGGAGCTCGACGAGCGGCTCGACCTCGACCCCGAGGACCTCGACGATGCAGTCGTCCTTCGCGTCGAGTTGGAGCAGCTTGCCGGAGCGGCGGCCGGCTGCCTCGCCGAGTGTGGCGACCGCGCCGGCCGAGATTACTGCCGGGAGAGGGCTGCCTGGTTGGTCGAGCACGGCCAGGAGGGGCACAAGTACGCCTCGGCGTTGGTCGGGCTGTCGGCGGACGTGCGGTACGCCTGGCGTCCGGGGAATCCCGGCCTTGGCGCCTTGGCGAGCGCCCTGCAATCCGGGGACGCCACGATCCACGATGCAACCCGGGCGGCCGCGCCCGAGGATGAAGAGCCCGAGCCGTCGTGGGCCGCCGAGGCCCGGGCGAAGGCGGCCCGCGAGAAGGCGGATCGGGAGCGTGCCGCAGGGCCGAGCCTGGTCGTCTTGGCGTCCGTCGAGCACCTGCCCGGCAGCGCCGAGAACGGCGCGCGCGCCGGTAGGAGCACGGGCAGCACTGCCCGGACGGAGTGGGCGCCCCTCGCCGGAAAGGCGTTGCCGCTGGCCGTCGTCCCCGACCTGGCCGAGGCGCGGCGGGTGCTCGTGTCCGAGTTCCCGGACGACGCCGCGGTCATCGACGCGATCCTCGTCCCGCTGGCCGGGCGGAGCTTCGTGCACCTGCCACCGACCCTCCTGCTCGGCCCCCCGGGCACGGGCAAGTCGCGCCTGACGCGGCGGTTGGGCGAGATCCTGGGGCTGGCCGTGACGGTCTACTCGTGCGGGGGCGTCGCGGATTCCAGCCTGATCGGGACGTCCCGCCAGTGGAGCACCGGCCGGGCGACGGTGCCCCTGCAGGCGATCAAGCAGGCCGGCGCGGCGAGCGTGCTCGTCGTCCTCGATGAGCTCTCCCGCGCGGGGACCAGGGCGGACAACGGCAGGCTCGTCGACGGCGTCCTGGCCCTCACGGAGGCGGAGACGTCGAGGCGGTACCAGGATCCCTTCCTGGAGTGCCCGACCGACCTCTCGGCGGTGAGCTGGCTCGCCACGGCGAACAGCGTCGCCGGCCTCGATCCGGCCCTGCTGTCCCGGTTCCGCGTCCTGACGCTGGGCCCCCGGACGGCGGCGTCGCTGCCTTCGCTGACGAAGGGCATCCTTGCCGACGTTCGCCGCGAGCGCGGCCTCGATGCGACGTGGCTCCCGGACCTCGACGAGGAGGAAGCCGGCGTCCTGGCGGAGAACTGGCCCGGCGGGTCCGTCCGCGTCCTGCGCCGGCTGATCGAAACCGTACTCGCCTCGCGCGAGCACCTGGCGACGCGGAACTGAGGGAGGGGTGATCATGACGACGTTTGATTTCGCCGCCTCCCGCAGGCGCATCAAGTCCGGCTGGCAGGCCGGCCGGACTTGCCGCCTCGTGTCCCGCGGTCTCGCCGCCCGGGTCTCCGAGGCCGAGCGGGCGTGGCAGGCGGGGCAGCTTCCCCTCGACCGGGCAGCGGCTCTCGCGGCCGAGGCCGAGGCGGTGAGCTTCTCGTTTGCCCCCGTTCCCGGCCGGCGCCCCGGGCCCGTGCAGGGGCTCCTCGTCGACCTAGCCCTCAGAGCCGTCCTCGCGGCGCCCGGGCGGCTGATGCCCTGCCAGGCAATCCGCGACGCCGTCCAGAGGAGGCAGCAGTGACAGACGTCTACCGCAACAGAGTTCGCCGGGTCTGGAGTGTGCGGGAATCCGGGATCGTCGTCGCGCACGTGCACGCAGTCGCCCTCTACGACGTGACGTTCGTCGTCAGCGAGGCCGCCCGGCAGCGGGCGCTACGCAAGGGACAGCGCGCCGTGATGGCGTGGGCCCGCGGCCGCTTGATCGACGCGCCCCTGCAGGCGTCCTCGATGAGGGTCTCGTTCGACCCCTTCGCCGGGCCGTCCTTCATGATCGATGACTGGCCGATCCGCGAGGCGTCGCTCGACCTTGCCGATGGACGGCAGGGCATCCTGGAGCGGGGTCAGCGCCGAGACGGTCTGGTCGACGACCGTGCCGACGATTCCACCACCGGTGAGCGCGTCGGCGATGGCCGGGGACGGCGCGCCCTTGGCGTCGGACAGGAGGCCGCGGCGCTCCATGCCGGCGAAGTAGGTCGGCTGGGGCCCGACCGAACCGGAGGCCCACGCCTGCCCGATCTGGCGGACCTCGACGACGCGGCGGCCCCAGCCCTTGCCGAACGCCTTCCAGGTCCGGAGCGACTTGAGGAACGCGAGGCGCCGCTCCAGGATCGCGGCGACCAGGGCGTCGTGGTCGGGGTAGGCTTCCGCGGCTTGGACGGTCGCCTCGCCGATCACACCGTCGACGCGGACGCCGAGGGCGCGCTGCAGCCACTTGATGGACTGGCCCGGGCCCGAGTTCACGGCGCCGTCGAACAGGACGTAGTCGATCCCCTCGGGGAGCTCGTCGCCCTTCACGGCATCCCAATACTGGCGGCGGTAGACGGCCCCGAGCTCGGCCTGGGTGATCGAGCGGACCGGGCGGGACGGCTTGCCGTTCCGCTTGAGGTAGCCGTCGAACGTGCGCTGGGTGACACCCTTCATGGTGGCGCCGCCCGGATCGCGCGGGTCGTTGACGTAGCCCCCCTCGTGGACGAGCACGCGGGTGATCGCGTCCTGATAGCGGTCGGCGCTCACTGGTCTCTCCTTGCGGGTGCGTCGATGAAGTTGCCCGGCCACGCCGTCGCGATCCGCGCGGCGTCCTCGACGGACAGGCCGGGGTAGGTCCCGATCAGGCCCTCGATGACGACCTCGCGGGGGATGCGCTTCGACCGGCGCTTCCGGGGGGGCGGTGGTGGTGCCGGCGGCGACGAGGGCTGAGCCTCGCGGATGACGAGGGCCATGGCGGCGGCGACCGCGGCGAGGCCGGCGGCCATGGCGATGGGGTTGCGCCTGCGGGACATGGTCAGCCCTCTTCCCGGCGGGCGGCGAGGGCGAGCTCGGCGACGCGGGCAGCCAGGGCCCGGTGGAGCTTCAGGTTGGCGCGCTGGTAGTCCTGGGGGTCCCAGCCGGCGAAGGTCTCGGTGACCCGGGCGACCGCGGCGTGCTCGACGAGACGGTCGCCGTCGACCTGGGCCACGTAGGCGGTCAGCGCGAGCTCGTGCCCGCCGTCGACGGCCCGGCAATCCTCGCCGAGGATGCGGACCATGGAGAAGTCGAGCCGGGTGCCCATCAGTGGACCCTCGGGCCGGCGGTGCGGGCGAGGTAGACTGAGGCGATGAGCTCGCCGGCCTCGACCTTCATGGCGTCGCAGAACACCAGCAGGCGCTTCCAGGTGATGCGGTCGCCGTCGTGGGACCGGATCGCCGCGAGCTCGTCGCGGAGGTCGCTGTCCCGGCTCTCGAGCTGCCCGAGCAACACCCGAAGCTGGGGGGCCGTCAGCCGGCGGTCCTTGATGACCGCGGCGAGGCCCTTCATCAGGGAGGAGTTGAGCGCCGCCCCTTGGGGCGAGACCCGGTAGGAGCCGCGGCACTGCCGGCTGGCTCCGGACGCATGGACCAGCGTCGAGTTGGGGGCGTCCGAAACGCGCGGGGCGAGGTTTGGTTCCATCGAAAAGGATGGAATGCCTCGCACCTGGATTCGACAAGGGTAATCAGGGGGCTAAGCGATTTTGACGTCGCTTAGCCGGTCATTTTCCCGGCGCTGACAAGGATGGGCCAAGCCGTTCTTGCAGGTGTCAGACTTTTCTGACGGGCGGGTCTTCGCGCAGGCCCATGAGGCCCGACAGGTCGACGCGCCAGACGCCCTTGGGCAGGGCCGCCAACCGCTCGATGCGCCCGTCAGGATTTTCTGACTGGGAGCGGATCGCCGAGATGGCCACCCGGACGAGGAGGTCGGCGCGCTCGACCCCATCCTCGTCCGGGTCCTGCAGGGCGAGGCCGGCGGCCTTGAGGAGTCGTCGGATCGGCCCACGGCGCGAGTCGTCCCAGACGGAGATGTCCGACCATGCCGGCGTCCGCCACGCCTGAAGCACCTCGCGAAGCAGGGCTTGGCCGACGTCGTGGCGCGGGGGCACGGGGATCGGGGCCGCTCCCGAAATGCTGTGCCAGATCCCGCCACCCACGTACCGACGTCGGCCCACCGGCTCGCGCTCGGCCCGGCGGGCCGCTTCCTTGTCGCCGACCGGGTAGCGGTACCAGACGGCGTGCAGCCTCGCCGCGGCGGCCCGCAAGGTGTCCTGAAGTTGCTGCTCTTCGGGTGTGAGGCGCCACTTCATGTCACGCCACCTCCATCTCGGAGGCCGGACACGTCGACGCCCGCCGGGCCGTGGGGCGCGCAGCGGGCGTCTGTCCTAGAAGAGTGCTGCCCTTCGTCGTGACCCGAGGAACATACTGCGTACGGCGGCCTGCGACAACAGCCTCGCGCGCGGTCTCTCTGATATCCCGTAACACTTCGTGCGCGATCACGGCGGGGGTGCCGACGGGCAGGTCGAGGGTGTCGCCGACGTCGTCGACGGTGACCACGGGAGCCACCACCGGCTCGGCCTTGGCGGTGGTGATGCCGGCGACGGCGCGGGCGTCCCGGAGGGCGTTGTCCAGCCACCGCGGCGAGACACCGTAGAGCTCGGCCACCGCCTTCACGGTCAGGCCCTCGGCGAGGAACTCGACGGCCTGCTGCCCGACTTCGAGGCGGTGCTGCTGTTGGACCGAGCGGTCCCTGACGCCCGCGGCCCGGCGAGAGGCGACGACGCGCGAGACGGCGTTCTCGGACCGGCGCGCCTGGTCGATCAGGATGCGCAGGTCGGCCCGGCGCATCTCCCTCGGGGTGATGACCAGCAGGTCCCGGAGGTGGGCGGGGGACGGCTTGTAGCGGGGGTCGACCGTGAATCCGCGGTACGTCCGGCGGACGCCCCGGGCGGATTCCTTCGCCCTGCCGACGATGGAGCAAGCCTTCGACTTGGCGGAGGCGTGGTCGAGCCCGAGGCGGTCGGCGGTCTCGATGACGTACGCGTCGAGGTCGGAGGCCGGGAGGCGCCACGAGGCCACGTAGACGAAGGCGACAAGCCAGGAGTTGCGGCCGGCTCCCGTGTCCTCGCGGGCCGCGGTGTCCTTGATGCCGGCCTTGCCGTGCCGGAGGGCATACAGCCGGTCGAGGTCCGCGGCGATGGTGTCCCAGTACGACGAGCCGGTCAGCTTGGCGCCGTGGTGGCCTTCCCGCGGGGTCCGGTTGGCGAGTTGGGCGGCGGTCCGCTTGGCCTTCGCCTCGGCCTTGGCGGCCTCCCGCTGGGCCTTGGTCTGGCGCTGGAACGGCAGGACCACGCGGCAGAGCTCGTCGAAGTCGATCCGGGCGATCTCGGCGGTCAGGTCGGGAAAGATCACCACCACCGGGAGGCCGCTCTTTTCGTTGTAGGTGCCCGGCATCCGAAACTGCTTCGTCGCAGCCTTGGCCGTGTAGTCGGACCCGAACGGCAGGAACTCCTCGTGGAGGATCTGCTGCAAGGCACGGTGGCGGGCCATGACACGCTGGGCCGGCTGGGAGGCGGTGTAGAGCCAGACCACCAAAATCCCGCGCCCCGAGAACGTGGCGTAGGACGGCGACGGCCAGCCGCGGTCCTCGCAGATGTTGCGGACGGCTTCCAGGACCTTGCGCGGGGGGACGTCCTTCCAGTCCGGCTTGTTGTAGTAGTCGAGGTCGAGCCACGAGGCGCCGAGGGACACGATGTTGATCGCGTCCTTGGCGACGCGGGGCTCGCCCGGCTTGGAGTACGGGTACGATGCGAACGACATGAAGCGCCGGCCCTGCAGATCGACGTCGCGGCTCGCGAGGGCGTGGGAGGAGTACCGCAGGTCGGACCATCGCGGCTCGGTGCTGCCGTCCTTCCTGGGCTTCCTGGGAGGGACGCGGTCGCCGAACATCGCGGACCCGACACCGCCTTTGGGGTGGACGAGACGGGCGTAGTCGAGGGGGCGGAGCTCGGAGCAGTAGGCGGGGGCTGGACGGACCAGGGAAGCAGCCTGGGGCCAACGCGTGGCGGTCGGGGAGATGAGGGAGGTTGTCACGACGGTCCTCTACTGGGGCCTGTCGCGGGGCAGCACGTCCGCAACTCAGGCCGGGATCAACATGACGAGGATACGTACGCCGAGGATAAGGTCAATCGGGGGCCTGACCTTCCGTTACGCGGGGCAATACTTGCGGAAGGGGATCGGAAAATCGCGGGGACGAGGGGGTATCGGCCGCCGGTGAGGCACAGGGAGGTAGGCTGTGGCGGTCAGTCGGGGGTGGCGTGGGTAAGGACACATCCTGCCAGGCACGATGCCCTGGTGGCCTTCCCTGGCGGTGGTGGCCGTCCGACGAGGAGAACTGACGCGGGAACGGTCCAGATCTTTTTTCCGCTTCCCGACATTGGCGTAGCCAAGGCCCCATACCCCGTAACGGAACGTGCGTGATCGGAACGCCACCGGAAGGACCGGATCGACCGTCCTTCACACCGTGCGCGATCCCCCATGGTGGCTTTCTGGACGGCCTGGCACTCTACCGTCATGAGCACCGCAACCGCCTCCGCGCTCCCCGAGGAGCACCCCGCCGCCCGGTCCGCCCGCGTCCGTCGCGATGCCGCCGACCGCGCCCGACGCTGGCGCGAGACCCAGCGCGAGACCGCCGAGACCGATGCGGCAATCGTGAAGGCCATGCTCGCGGACGTCGACGCCTACATCACCCCCGAGCACCGTCTCATGGCCAGGAACGAGCGGGTGGACATCGCCTTCGTCGTAGGCCGGGCCGCCTACGAGCTCGGTGGCAGGGAGCGCTTCAAGGAGGCCAAGAAGAGGGTCTTCGACAGGCTGCAGGAGCTCTCACCTGCCCCCAAGCACCACGCCTGACTGAACGAATCGACGGCGTCTGTTAGGCTGGTGTGATCGGGCGCCACCACAAACGGCGAAGGGCCCGACCACCCAGGAGCGCCCCCGTGTCCGGACTGAGCTTCGACTTTAACGTCCGGGATGTGGATCCTAGGTGGATGCCCCGGGGACTCCTCCCGCACTTGGGAGGGCACCCCCGACGGGTCCCTCGCATCATGGTCGAACGGCGGGTCGCGTCCCGGCACCAAGTCGGACCTGCATCACGACGCGGGAGTCATCCGCCACCCGTAACATCGCCCCGGCACGATCCAGGAACCAGGGACGCGTCAAGAACGGACGGGCTCCGGGTGGCGCGTACGTTCGGAATGGGCCGCATCGCCGCGCCATCCCCATCCAAGTGGCCGATCAGCCACCCGGCAAGGTCAGGGACAACCGGTCCTAGCGCAGCCTGACCCCCAGCAGCCTCAGGGCGTTGGCCGTTACCAGGACCGTCGCCCCCGTATCGGCGAGGATGGCCGGCCATAGGCCGGTGATGCCGGCGATGGTCGTGACAAGGAACACCGCCTTCAGGCCGAGTGCCACACCGATGTTCGTGCGGATGTTCGCCAGCGTCCTGCGGGACAGTTCCACCATCCGCGCCACGTCGGCGACGCGCCCGTGTAGCACCGCTGCATCGGCTGTCTCCAGCGCGACGTCGGTGCCGCCACCCATCGCGATGCCGACGTCTGCGGCCGCGAGCGCCGGGGCGTCGTTGATGCCGTCCCCGACCTTCGCCACGACGGCCCCGGCGGCCTGGAGCTCAAGTACGATCCGCTGCTTGTCCTCGGGCAGCAGTCCCGCCCGTGCCTCGATGCCGAGCATCCCCGCCACCGCCTGGGCCGTGCGGGCGTTGTCCCCGGTCAGCATGAGCGACCCGATGCCCTCCGCCGCGAGGCGGTCGATCCCGGCCTTGGCGTCGGACCGGGGCTCGTCGCGCATGCCCAACAGCCCGGCCAACGCCCCGTTCGCCAGCAGGGCGGCGACCGTTTTACCCTCGCCCTGCAGGGTGGAGATCCGCGCCTCCTGCTCCGCCTCGAGGGTCACGCGCGCTGCCGCCTCCCGCGGCGATCCGAGGAACAGGTCGAGGCCGCCGACATTGCCGGTGATCCCCTTGCCGCCGAGCGCCTTCGACCCGAATGCCGGAGGCATCGGTGCGCCGGCTTCCGCGGCCTTGGCAAGCACCGCCTTGGCGAGCGGATGCGAGGAGCCTGCCTCAAGCGCGGCAGCCAAGGAGAGGACCTCCCGTTCGGACCGGCCGAACGCTAGGACGTCGGTGACCACGGGCTTGCCCTCGGTCAGGGTGCCGGTCTTGTCGAAGGCCACCATGGTAACGGCGGCCAGCCGCTCCAGGACGGCGCCGCCCTTGATGAGCAGGCCCCGGCGGGCGCCGGCCGAGAGCCCGGCCGCGATAGCGGCGGGCGTCGAGATGACCAGGGCGCAGGGGCAGCCGATCAGCAGGATGGCGAGCCCCTTGTAGACCCACTCGTTCCACGAGCACCCGAACAGCAGCGGCGGCAGGATCGCGACGAGCGTGGCCACCGCGACCACGGCCGGTGTGTAGACCCGTGAGAATCGGTCGATCAGGCGCTCGGTCGGGGCCTTCGCCTCCTGGGCATCCTCCACCAGCCGCACGACCCGGGCGATGGTGTTGTCCCGCGCCGCCGCGGTCACCCGCACCCGAAGCGCGCCGTCCCCGTTCACGGTCCCGGCGAACACCGCATCGCCCGGTGCCTTGCGCCGCGGCACGCTCTCGCCGGTGACCGGCGCCTCGTCCACCGCGCTCTCCCCGTCGAGGACGGTCCCGTCCGCCGGGACCCGGTCACCCGGCCTCACCAGGACGGTCGCCCCGACCCGCAGGCTCGCCGCGGGCACCCGCTCCGTCGATCCGTCGCCCTCCAGCAGGGCCGTGTCCGGCACCAGGCCGGTGAGGCCGCGGATGCTCGCCCTGGCCCGGCCTGCGGCCACCCCTTCCAGCACCTCGCCAACCAGGAACAGGAAGACGACCGTGGCCGCTTCCTCGGTCGCCCCGATGGCGGTCGCGCCGATGGCGGCTACGGACATCAGGGTCTCGATGGAGAACGGCGTCCCGTGCCGGGCGGCCGCGACGGCACGTCGTGCAATCGGCACCAGTCCGACCGCCATCGCCGCCAAAAAGGCCCAGCGCTCCATCGCCGGCGCGGCTTGGCCGACCGCGTAAGCCAGCACCAGGGCCGCCGCGCAGGCGAACGCCAGCAGCGCCTTCGGAGACTGCCACCAGACCGGCTCAGGTCGTTCGGCATCCGACACCGCGTCGGCGGAAGTGTCGTCCGCGCCGTAGCCCAGGCTGCGGACCGTCGCCGCGATGGCCCGGGCGTCGGTGGCGGGTCCATGCCGCACCGTCAGCGTCTCGGTCGCCACCGAGACCTGGATCTCCTCGATGCCCGGCAACCGCCGAACGGCGTTCTCGACCTTGGCGGCGCACGAGGCGCAGTCCATCCCGGACACGCGCAGGCGCGTCGGGGGGCTCTCGGTTCGGTCCAGGGTCGTTGCGTCGCTCATGCCGGGTGCCTTCCGCATCTCTCGGGAAGACCCTACTTCCTCCAGCGACTAGAGGAGCAAGCGGCATGAAGCCCATCGCCATCGGGGAATTGTCGCGGCGCGCCGCGGTGAAGGTCCCCACGATCCGGTTCTACGAGGAGCGGGGACTCCTGCCGAAGCCGGAGAGAACGGAAGGCAACCGGCGCACTTACGGCGAGGCCGACGTTCGGACGCTGCGTTTCATCCGGCACGCCCGCGAGCTCGGCTTCGAGATCGAGGACATCCGCGCCCTGCTCGACCTCGCCGGCCATCCCGACCGGCCCTGCGGGGAGGCGGACGCCATCGCCCGAAAACATCTCGCCGACATCGACGACCGGATCGCGCGGCTGACCGGCCTCCGGCAGGAGATGCAGGCCATGGTCGAGCAGTGCTCGGGCGGCGACGTCCGGGAGTGCCGCATCATCGAGGTGCTGGCAGACCATGGCGAGTGCATGAGCGAACGCCACTGATCGAGGCGTTTCCGTTCATCACCAAGGGAGGTCAGACCTGGAACGACTGCACCCCGAGCTCTTCCGCCGGATGCGTGAACGGCGACTTCAGGTGGCGTTCAACTCACCGGGACGATCCTGGCGGCATCATCTTCCGAGGAACGAGCCATGCGCGCCCGAATTTCAGCCCTTCTCGCCGCGACCCTGATCCTCGCCCCGGCCGCGGCGTCGGCGCAGTATTACGGCGGCGACTTCGACCGGCGCGGCCGCGACGTCCATGTCGACCGCTACCACCATGGTGACCACGACGACATCGTCGTGCATCGCCATCGTCGCCACTACGAGGAGCGGCCGGTCTACTACGAGCGCCGCGACCACCATCACCACCACCATCACGACGACTATTGAGGCTCGGACCTCGTCGCGGGCCACCCGGCATGTACGGGTGGCCCTGAATCGTTCATAAGGCGACCATGACCACGGGACCCCGGATCAGGGCCTACGAGACGATGCGCGGCTGGTGGGCGACCGCAGTCCGCGTGCTATCGCTCGTCCTGGTTCTGGCGCTCGTCGTTCCCGGCACCGTCCATTCCGCCGAGGCCCACCGTCCCGCCAGCCACGAGCTCGCGCTCTCGGCACCGGATGGAAACGCCGCCTCCGAAGCGTCCCATGCCTGCCCGGCCTGCCACGCGAACTGCGGCTGCCATCAGGCCCTGAGCGTCGACGAAACGTCCGTCCTGCCCTCGCGCGTGACCGGCCGCCCGTCCTACGCCACCGTGGCCTCCCCCCTCGCTTCCGTCTCGCCCGACCGCCTCCCCAGGCCCCCTCGCGCCTGAGGCCGCATCGCCACGACCGTGGCCGATGCCGACCGGACATCCCGACGGATACCGGCCTCCTCATCGAGCGTGACTTGAACAGGATCGGCGACCCCGCCCGAGGGGTGGACCCGGTCCCAGGCGAACGGCCTTTCTCCCATGCGTGCATTCCTGTCCGTGGCTTTCCTGGCCATCGGCATCGCCATCGGCGGTGCCTTCCCCCGCGTGTCCGAGACCGTGCAGGGCGCGCTGGCCGCCGCCGGCCTGTCGACCGCCCCCAAGGCGCCGCCCACCAACGCGGCGATGACCACCCCTGCGTCTCCGAAGGCCGACGACGGCCACGGCGAGCACGGCCACGAGCATGCCGAGGGCGAGCCCAAGCCTGCCGGGGAGCACAAGCATTCGGATGGCGAGGCCAAGCCGGAGGCCGGAGGCCACAAACACGCCGAGGGCGAGGCGCACGGCCACGACGAGGAGGGCGAGGGCAAGATCAAGATGACGGCCGAGCAGGCCGCCGAGCAGGACATCAAGCTGGCGACGGTCGAGGGCGGCATCCTCTCGCGCCACCTGCTGGTGCCGGGCACCATCACCCAGGACGCCGACCGGATCGCCCGGGTGCCCGTGCGGGTGATCGGCACCGTGTCCGAAATGCGCAAACGCCTCGGCGAGGCGGTGGCCAAGGGCGAGGTCGTCGCCGTCCTCGACAGCCGCGAGGTCGCCGAGGCGAAGAGCGACTTCCTCACCGCGACGGTGAAGGCGGACCTGGAGAAGACGAACTTCGACCGCCAGCAGGCCCTCTGGGACAAGCGTATCTCGGCCGAGTCGGCATTCCTGAACGCCAAGGCCGCCTACTCGGAGGCGACCCTGCGCGTCGACCTCGCCCGGCAGAAGCTGTCGGCCCTGGGGCTGAACGCGGCCGAGGTCGCCACCTCCGCCAAGAAGGACGAGACCACCCCGAACCTGTCGAGCCTGCGCCGCTACGAACTGCGGTCGCCGCTGGCCGGTCGGGTGGTCGAGCGCAAGGTCGACGTCGGCACCGCCGTCGGCAAGGAAGGCGATCCGGCCGACGTCTACACCGTCGCCGACCTGTCCTCGGTGTGGATCGAGCTTTCCGTCCCGACCACCGAGCTGTCGAAGGTCCGCGAGGGCGCCAAGGTGACCATCGTCGGCGGCGACGACGCCTCCCGCGCCGAGGGCAAGGTCGTGTTCGTCAGCCCGATCCTCAACCCGGAGACCCGCTCGGCCCGGGTCATCGTCTCCCTGCCGAACAAGGACATGGCCTGGCGGCCCGGCACCTTCGTGACCACCGAGGTCGAGATCGCCCAGGACAAGGTCGGGGTCCGGTTGCCGAAGTCCGCGATCCAGACCATCGGCGGAGAGAAGGTGGCTTTCGTACGCACCCAGGAGGGCTTCGAGCGCCGGGACGTGACCATCGGCAAGGCCGACGACGACGCCTTCGAGATCCTGTCCGGCCTCAAGCCCGGGGACGAGGTCGCGGTGGCCAACTCCTTCGTCCTGAAGGCCGAGCTCGGCAAGGCCGAAGCCGACCACGCGCACTGAGGGCGGCCATCATGATCTCCAAGATCCTCGACTTCTCCGTCCACCAGCGCTGGCTCGTGGTGCTCCTGTCGCTGCTCGCGGCGGGCTTCGGCGTGTTCTCGCTGACCAAGCTCCCCATCGACGCGGTGCCGGACATCACCAACAACCAGGTGCAGATCAACACCACGGCGCCGTCGCTCTCCCCGGTCGATATCGAGAAGCAGGTCACCTACCCGGTCGAGACCGCGCTCGCCGGGATCAAGGGCCTGGAATACACGCGCTCGCTCTCGCGTAACGGCTTCTCCCAGGTCACGGCGGTCTTTTCCGAAAAGTTGGACATCTATTTTGCCCGCCAGCAGGTTGCCGAGCGCATCGGCGAGGCGAAGTCGACCCTGCCGCCGGGGGCCGAGCCGCACATGGGCCCGATCTCGACGGGCCTGGGCGAGATCTACATGTGGTCGATCCACTACGCCCAACCGAAGGATCGCAAGGTCTCCCCGGACGGCAAGGCCGGATGGCAATCGGACGGGAGCTACCTGACTCCCGAGGGCCAGCGGCTCACGACCGAGCTCGAACGCACCGCCTACCTGCGCACGGTCCAGGATTGGATCATCCGACCCCAGGTGAAGACCGTGCCGGGGGTCGCCGGCGTCGACAGCATCGGCGGCTTTGACAAGCAGTACCACGTCCAGCCGGACCCGATGAAGCTCACCGCCCTCGACCTGTCCTTCGCCGACATCGGACGGGCGCTGGAGGCCAACAACGCCAACCAGGGCGCCCGCTACCTGGAGGACAACGGCGAGGGCTACGTCGTCCGTGCCGCCGGCCGCCTGGAGACCATGGAGGACATCGGCAACGTCGTCGTCACCACGCGTGGCGGCGTGCCGGTCCGCATCTCCGACATTTCCGAGGTGCGGATCGGGCGCGACCTGCGCACCGGGTCGGGCAGCGAGGACGGGCGCGAGGTCGTCATCGGCACCGCCCTGATGCTGATCGGCGAGAACAGCCGCACGGTGGCGGCCACAGTCGACAACAAGATGACCGAGATCCGCCGCTCGCTACCCCCGGGCGTCGAGGTGCAGACCGTCCTCAACCGCACGGTGCTGGTCGAGGCCACCATCAGGACCGTGGCCAAGAACCTGGCCGAGGGCGCCGCCCTCGTCATCGTCATCCTGTTCCTGCTGCTCGGCAACATCCGGGCGGCCATCGTCACCGCGCTCGTCATCCCGGTGGCGATGCTGATGACCATGACCGGCATGGTCCAGGGCCGCATCAGCGCGAACCTGATGAGCCTCGGCGCCCTCGACTTCGGCCTCATCGTCGACGGCGCGGTCATCATCACCGAGAACGCCCTGCGCCATCTCGCCGAGCGCCAGACCGAGCTCGGGCGCAAGCTCGACCTGGAGGAGCGCCTGGTCACCGTGCGCGCCTCGGCCGAGGAGATGATCAAGCCGTCCCTCTACGGGCAGGCCATCATCATCCTCGTCTACGTGCCGCTCCTCACCTTCACCGGGGTCGAGGGCAAGATGTTCGAGCCGATGGCGCTCACCGTCATTATCGCGCTGGTCTCGGCCTTCGTGCTGTCGCTGACCTTCGTGCCCGCGATGATCGCCATCGTCATCACCGGCAAGGTCACGGAGAAGGACAACGTCCTCATCCGCGGGATCAAGGCCGCCTACCGCCCGGTCCTCGGCGCGGCGCTCAGGATTCCGATGACCTTCGTCGCGGTCGCCCTGGTGCTGCTCGTCGGGGCCGGGTTCCTGTTCACCAAGCTCGGTCAGGAGTTCATCCCCCAACTCGACGAGAAGAGCATCGCGCTCAACGCGCAGCGCATCCCGTCGACCTCCCTGACCCAGTCGCAGGCGATGCAGCTGAAGGTCGAGCAGGCGATCAGCCGCTTCCCCCAGGTCGCCTACGTCTTCTCGAAGACCGGCACCGCGGAGGTCGCTTCCGACCCGATGCCGCCGAGCTCGTCCGACACCTTCGTCATCCTGAAGCCGCAGGAGGAGTGGCCCGACCCGAGCCTTTCCAAGGCAGACCTTCAGGAGGAGATCGAGAAGGCGGTCGGGGCACTCGCCGGCAACGTCTACGAGTTCTCGCAGCCGATCCAGCTTCGCTTCAACGAGCTCCTGGCCGGCACCCGCGGCGACCTCGCCGTGAAGGTGTTCGGCGAGGAGTTCGAACCGATGCTCAAGGCGGCCAACCAGGTCGCCACGATCCTGCGCGGGACCGAGGGGGCCGACGACGTCAAGGTCGAGCAGACGGCGGGCCTGCCTTTCCTGGAGATCAAGATCAACAAGACGGAGGCGGCGCGCCTCGGCCTGAGCACCTCCGCGATCCAGGACGTCATCGGCGCGGCCATCGGCGGCCGGGAGGCCGGCATGGTGTTCGAGGGCGATCGCCGCTTCCCCATCGTCGTGCGCCTGAACGACAAGGTCCGCGAGGACCGCGAGGCCCTGGAGAACATCCCCGTGCCGCTGCCCCCTGGCGTCAACGGGCGGGCGTCGTCGGTACTCCTGAAGCAGGTCGCAAGCTTCTCGGTCACCGAGGGCCCGAACCAGATCTCGCGCGAGAACGGCCGCCGTCGGGTCGTGGTGACCGCCAACGTGCGCGGCCGCGACATCGGCTCGCTCGTGGCCGAGGCCCAGGCCAAGGTCGCGTCCGGGGTGCAGCTTCCGGCCGGGTACTACGTGACCTGGGGCGGGCAGTTCGAGAACCTGGCCTCGGCCCGGCAGCGCCTGATGGTCGTCGTCCCGGTGTGCTTCTTCCTGATCTTCCTGCTGCTGTTCTCAGCCCTGAACTCGGCCAAGGACGCGTTGCTGGTGTTCAGCGCGGTTCCTCTGGCCCTGACCGGCGGCATCGCCGCCCTGTGGCTGCGGGGGATGCCGTTCTCGGTGCCCGCGGCGGTCGGGTTCATCGCCCTGTCCGGGGTGGCGGTGCTCAACGGCCTGGTGATGCTGACCTACATCAAGCAGCTGATCGCCGAAGGGAAACCCCGCCGCGAGGCCATCCTCGAAGGGGCGATGACCCGGCTCCGGCCGGTGGCGATGACCGCGCTCGTGGCGTCGCTCGGCTTCGTGCCGATGGCGCTGGCCACCGAGACCGGGGCCGAGATCCAACGGCCCCTGGCAACCGTGGTGATCGGCGGCCTCATCTCGGCAACCCTGCTGACGCTGGTCATCCTGCCGGCGCTCTACGCCCGCTTCGCCGGGGACGTCCTCCCTGCGAAATCCGCCAAGTCGGACGCAACCGGTCACGCGGTCGCGGTTCCCGCCGAATGAGCCCCCTCGCATCTTCCGGAGACGTGACATGAACGTCGCCACCCTCGTCCTGGCCTCCGCCATCTCCCTCGTCGGAACTCCCGACGCGGCTCGTAGCGGATGCATGGTGCACGACCACCAACCTCTCCAGGTCAGGCGCATGCCGATCACGCCGGCGACCACGTCCAAGCCGCGTAATCCGCTGGAGGACGAAGCCGTCCACTGCGAGGAGGGACAGGGCGTTCCCTCGCCTCATGAAGGCCCGACCAGTCCGAAGGGTCGGCGTTGATGGGCGGGCAGGCGACATGAAGCGACGTCGCGTCCGTTCACCGCTTGCGATGGCGTTGCTGGCGTGGAGCGGAGCGGCCATGGCTGACCCATCCGTCGGAGAGGGGCCATTCGGATTGGCGTGGGGTCCTGTCGACCGGATCGACAAGCCCTCGATGGTCGACCGCGAGGCCAACCTGACCGGGCTGTACTACTTGCACGACCGACCCCTCGCCTCCGGTCCCGATACGGCCGAGGTGGTGCTGGTAATCTGCCGGAATGAGGGTCTCCAGCAGGTCGTCTGGGTCGGGCGACCGCTCGACGACGCGGCCCACGCCACCGCCCGCGACGCCGTCCGGCGCGAGGGGGTTCGCCGCTACGGCGAGCCGCGGCCGGGGCCCGTCACCGGGTCACTCGAATGGCCCTTGGGCCGAACTGTCCTGGCGACGCGCGCGATGCCGGACGGTACCCGGGAATTGGTGATGTCGGCCTCCGGCCCGGGCTATGCGGCCTGCTCGGAAAGCCACCGCGCCGCCACCGGCCATTCCGCCGACGCCCATGTGGCGGACCTGATCGGCGCAGGCGTCCAATGAGCATGCCGACGATGCAAGGGGAGGAACGGTCCACCGTTCATCGCCGTGTCCGTCGGAATCGGTTTCCGGTGCCGTGACGGGCAAGAAGCTTGGTCGCCGGATGGAGACCTGGGGAGGCGGAGGCGGACGACGGCGCAAGGTGAGGCCGCATATCCGCAAGGCCGCCGGACGTGCGTTCCTGATGGCCACGATCCTGATCGCCGGGGTCCTGGTGCTGTTCGGCTGGCTCGCCACGATGCGATGAAGGCCCCGGCAGACGTGCCCGGACGTTTGGAATATCCCCTCCAGGGGGACAGGATCGTCGGATGGAACACGCCTCGCATCCGGATATCGTCAAGCGCCTCAAGCGAGCCCACGGTCACCTCGCCGGCGTCATTTCCATGATCGAGGAGGGACGACCCTGCGTGGACCTCGCCCAGCAACTCCATGCGGTCGAGAGCGCGATCACCAACGCCAAGCGCATCCTGATCCAGGACCACATGGAGCACTGCCTCGGGCACGGGATGGAGAACGGCGCGAAGGGGGCGACCGAGGCATTGGCCGAGTTCAAGGCGCTGGCGAAGTACCTTTGAGGACCCGATGCTGAGCGTCCTCACCCATCGCACCTATCGCCATCTGTTCGCGGCCCAGGTCATCGCCCTGCTCGGCACGGGCCTGCTCACGGTCGCCCTCGGGCTACTGGCATTCCGGATCGCCGGTGACCGCGCCGGCATGGTGCTGGGCACGGCGCTGGCCATCAAGATGATCGCCTATGTCCACGTCGCCCCGGTGGCCCAGGCTTTCACGAGCCGGTTGCCACGACGCGCCTTCCTGGCGGGCACGGACCTTGTCCGCGCCGCCATCGCCCTGACGCTGCCCTTCGTCGATCAGGTCTGGCAGGTCTACGCCCTGATCTTCGTCCTGCAATCGGCTTCGGCGGCGTTCACCCCGACCTTCCAGGCCACCATCCCGGACATCCTGCCGGACGAACGGAACTACACCCGGGCCCTCTCGCTCTCGCGCCTCGCCTACGACCTGGAGAACCTGCTCAGCCCGACCTTGGCGGCCCTTCTCCTGACCGTGGTGCCCTACAACGCGCTGTTCGGCGGCACGGTCGTCGGCTTCCTGTGCTCGGCGGCTCTGGTGGTGTCCGTGACCTTGCCGACCGCCACCCGGTCCGACCCGCATGGCGGCGTCTACGACCGGACGACGCGCGGCCTTCGGATCTACCTCGCGACGCCGCGCCTGCGCGGGTTGCTCGCCCTGAACCTTGCGGTCGCCGCGGCCGGCGCCATGGTCATCGTCAACACCGTGGTGATCGTGCAGGGCCTTCTAGGACGCCCCCAGACCGACGTGGCCCTCGCCCTCGGGCTGTTCGGGGGCGGCTCCATGATCGCCGCCCTGACGCTGCCCCGCCTCCTCGACCGGCTCTCCGACCGGGCCGTGATGATCCCGGCGGCAGCCCTGCTCGGCGCGGTTCTCCTGGGTGTCGCCGCCATGACCTGGGGTGGGACCATCGGCTGGCCGCTTTTCCTCGGGACCTGGTTGGTGCTCGGCGTCGCCTACTCCGCCGTGCAGACCCCCACCGGCAGACTCCTGCGCCGCTCGGCGACCCCGGAGAACCGGCCGGCCGTCTTCGCCGCCCAATTCGCCCTGTCCCATGCCGCGTGGTTGCTCACCTATCCGTTGGCCGGCTGGCTCGGCCCGTCCATGGGGATGCCCGCCACGCTGGCGATCCTCGGGGGCGTGACGCTTGTAGGCGTCGCCGCGGCTGCCCGACTATGGCCGGTGGACGATCCCGACGTGATCGAGCATGCCCACGCGGACCTCGACGTCCGGCACCCGCACCTGCATGGAGGCCACCATCACGCCCACGCCTTCGTCATCGACGACCTGCATCATCGTTGGCCGGTCAGGGCTGGGTGAAGGCCGTTCGGTGATATTGCCAGCTGAGTCGAAGGTCGGGCCGGCCAGCGCAGTGGAATTCGAATGTACCGTTAGGCACGCGAGCGGGAGGAGAACGTACCCCGCGGAACGGTCTTGGAAGCGGAGCCGTTCCCAAGGCTCGGGTGCCGTCGTTTTCGACGCATTGCCGACAACGACGTGAGGAAGCCCATGAGAAAGTCCCTTTTCGCCGCCGCCATCCTGGCAACCCTGGGTGCGGCTGCGGTCGCCCCCGCCTCGGCCGCCCCCGGCATGATCGGCGCCGTCGATGCCCCGACCGCCGTGACTGAGGTCCGGATGGACGGTATGCACGGTCATCGCGGCCATGGCATGCGCCATCACCATCATCGTGGGCACATGCTGCGGCACCATCATCACCACCGTGGCCACATGATGCGCCACGGGCATGGCCATCGCCACCATCGCATGTGATCTGCAGGGGCCCTTCGGGGCCCCTTATCGTATCCGACGACACCCGGGCTCAGGTGTCGCGACGTGATGGCGGGGACCTGACACAGGAGCCCTCGCAGTCCAAGCGCGGTCCGTACTTCCAAAACTCAACTTTTATCAGGCGAAGAGGGCGTAACAGGTTGACCAGCGTCATCCCGCTTTGCAGCGCTAGTGTTGAAAATCTGACGCTGTGTACCGCCACAAACGTCCGGGATGAAGGGGGAGCGGACCTTGGCTTTTCGCGCTGGAGCGGACGTGCCGTATCCGACCCAACTAGGTCATAGGAGCAATCTAACGGCGGCCTCGAAAGCAGACGTTGCAGTCGGACGCGCGCTGCGAACGCATGCTCTCGGATTCCCGCTTCCCGCGCTCGTGAGGCCGCCCGTTCAATCCACAGTCTGCATCTGGACGACGCCGCCGAGTTCACCGGGCTTGCCCGAGACCACCACGAGGTAGCGCCGGCTCGCGCCGGCATCCGTGCGGGTGATCTGGCGGATCGGGCCGATGGCGTTGACGATGGCCGCGCCGGCCGGGTTGGTCATGAAGGCGGCGAGCGGCTCCAGGCCGGCGGCCCCCTTCGGATCGGCGGCGAGCGCCAGGACGAACGGCGTCTTCGGCGCCAGTCCCGTGACCGCGGCCTGCAGGGTCTGCAGCACGCCCTGGTCGAACAGGGTCACCTGCGTCGCCGGCTTGCCATCGGTGCCTGCGAGCGTCAGCGCGCTGGTCTTGCCGGCTGCGCCCAGCGGCTGGAGGTTCTGCTTTCCGTCCCCCTCCGGCACGGCGTTCGGGACGTAGGCCACGCCCTGCGGCCCCTGGCCGATCGGAACCTCGGCGATCACGGTGTTCGATGCGGTGTCGATCACCGCCGCCTTGTCGGCGTTCTCTAGGCCGACATAGACGCGGCTGCCGTCGCCCGAGGGCCAGAGCCCGTGCGGCAGGGCGCCGGTCGGGATGGTGGCGACCTGGGTGAAGTCGTCGGTGCGGAACACCTTGACCTGGTTCAGGCCGCCGATCGTCACGTAGGCGAACTGGCCGGCCTTGGTCGAGACGATGTTGACGTGGTTGGTGATCGGCCCGGTCTCGATGGTCTTCAGCGGCGCGAAGGGCGGCGTCGCAGAGAACACCTGGGTCCGGCCGACATCCTTGAGGGTCAACCACACCTGCTTGCCGTCCGGTGTCGCGGCGATGTCGGGGCAGAACGGGCTCTCCTGCTTCACGCGCCCGACGATGGTGTGGGTCTTCGTGTCGATCACCACCGTCTCGGGGCTGAAGCTGGAGCAGACATAGCCGTAGGCGCCGTCCGGCGAGAAGATCGTCATGCCGGGCCCGTTCGGCACGGTGATCCGGCGCGTCTCCTTGGCGGTCGCGGCATCGAGTACGGCGATGTAGTCCTCGCCGCGCACGCTCACCCAGGCCTCCCGGCCGTCCGGCGTGAAGAAGGCCTCGTGCGGCGCGCGGCCGACATAGGCCGTGTGGCGGACCGTGTTGGTCGCCGTGTCGATGAAGCTCACGGAGTTCGAACCGATCGAGACCGCGAGCAGCGTCCTGTGGTCGGGCGAGAAGCCCATGCCGTGGACGAGGAGCTGGCCGCGATAGAGCGGGCTCAGGTTCATCGGCGTCGGGTCGCCGAGCCGGATCACGCCGAGCAGGACGTTGGCGGCGGGATCGACCACCGAGACCGTGTTGGAGAACTGGTCCGAGGTGTAGAACCGGTCCCTGCCGCTGACCGGCACGTCCGGTGCGGAGGCTGCGCCCGGGGCCTGCCCGGCGAGAGCCGAGCCGGAGAGCAGCGCGAGCGCGAGGAGGGTGAGGGCGGTCTTCATCGGCAGATCTCCGAAGGCATCTCGGCGGCAGGGGCCGTGCCATGGTGGTGAAGGTGGGCGGCTGCGGCGGACGAATCCGGCGCGGGAGGGAGATCGGCGAGCGCCCGGCGCATCACCGCGATCTCCTGGCCCTGTTCGACGATGATCCCCTGCGCGAGGCGGCGCAGGACCGGATCCTTGCCGTAGAGCAGCTCCGCCTGGGCCATCGCGATCGCGCCCTCGTGGTGCGGGATCATCATCGCGGCGAAGTCGCGGTCCGGATCGCCCGAGGGCGGGACCATCATGTCGGCATGCATCCGCGTCATCGACTGCGCCATCACCGCGTCGAAGGACGCGGAGACGACGGCCGGCGGCTCGGCAGCGGCCAGCGTCGGGGGCATCATCATCCGGCCGCCGACGAGGCCGCCGGCCATCACGGCGGCCGTGAGCGCAAATCCCAATGCTCCGCGCATGAGCCGTCCTCCCTGTTCGTTGTCGAGGGGAGAGATGCCGGGGAAACGGTTTTATTCCCTGGCCGGGGACGAATTCGCGGCCCTGCCGATGTGATCGATCTTTTCCAAATGTCAGTGGAATAGACGCGCCCGTTCGGCATCTCTCCCAATGCGGTCATGGTCGACCGCCGGAGACCTCACTCATGCGCACCATGCTGATCCGCGCCGCCTTTGCGGCCTTCGCCTTCTCCGCCGTCGCCGCCCAGGCCGCTGCGCCTGCGATGACGGCCGAGACTGCCAAGGGGCCGGCGCTCGTCGATGCCAAGAGCATGACCCTCTACACCTTCGACAAGGACATGGGCGGCAAGTCGATGTGCAACGGCCCCTGCGCCGCCAACTGGCCCGCCCTGATGGCGGCGCCCGGCTCGGCTGCTAGTGGCGACTGGACGATGGTGACGCGGGACGACGGCACGATGCAGTGGGCCTATAAGGGCAAGCCGCTCTACACCTTCGCCAAGGATACGAAGCCCGGCGACATCACCGGCGACGGATTCCTCAACGGTGCATGGCACATCGCCAAGCCCTGATCGGTAAAGCCTCGTGGACGAGATCGCTGCCCTCATCGAACCGCAGATCCCAGCGTTGCGGCGCTACGCCGTCGCGCTGTTACGGGACCGCGAAGCGGCGGACGACCTCGTCCAGGACACTTTGGAGCGGGCGTTGTCCGGCTGGTCCGGACGCCGCCGCGACGGCGACCTGCGGGCCTGGCTGTTCACGATCGAGCGCAACCTGTTCCTCGGCACTGTTCGACGCCGGGGCCGGCGCGGCGTCGATCTCGGCGCGGAGGCTTTGGAGCAGGTGCCTGATCCGGGTGCCGACCCCGAGACCGCTATGGGAGCCCGTGACGTGCTCACCGGGCTCGATGCGCTGCCCGAGGAGCAGCGCTCGGTGCTGCTGCTCGTCGCGGTTGAGGATCTGTCTTATGCGGAAGCGGCCCAGGTGCTCGGAGTACCGCTCGGCACGGTGATGTCGCGGTTAAGCCGAGCCCGGGAGCGGATGCGAAGTTTTCTGGAAACCGGCCGAACCGGCTTGTTGAGGAGGGTAAAATGAGCGGGGATCCGCGCCCGGTCGGCGAGGACGACCTGCACGGCCTGATCGACGGTCGTCTGGAACCGGAGCGGCAGGCGCTGGTCGAGGCATGGCTCAGGGGAAATCCCGCGCGGGCGGCCGAGGTCTCGGCGGATCGCGCCTTGCGCGAGCGCTTGCGTGCCCGCCTCGCGCCGATCGCCGAGGAGGCGATCCCGGCGCGGCTCAGGGTCGCCAATATCCGCTCGCGACATCGCCCGATAACCGGGCGCTGGCTTCCGGTCGCGGCTGCGGCCGTGCTCTGCCTCGCGGTCGGCGGTGCCGCCGGCTGGTTCGGCCATGCCGTGCGGCAGGTACCCACGGTCACGCTCGCGCGAACCGAGCCGGCGACCGACGACGCAGTGGCGGCCTTCCGCACCTACGTGGTCGAGGCGGTGCATCCGGTGGAGGTGCGCGCCGACGAGAAGCCGCACCTCGTGACGTGGCTCTCGAAGCGCCTCGGCCGGGCGGTGACCACCCCCGACCTCACGGCCTACGGCTTCCGCCTGATGGGCGGCCGGCTGCTGCCGGCGGGTTCCGAATCCGCCGCGATGCTGATGTACGATGACGATCACGGCACCCGGCTGACGCTCTACAGCCGCGTGGGCGATGCGGATGGCCGCACGGTGTTCCGCTTCGCCCGCGAGGGCGATGTCGCTGCCTTCTCCTGGGTCGATGGCGGCATGTCCTACGTCGTGACGGGTCGCACCGACGAGGCGCGGCTGTTGACCGTCGCGCAGGCGGTTGACGCGCAGGTCCGTGGATTGCCGGTTCCGCCGCGGCAACCATGACCCTCGACCAACTCCGCATCTTCGTGGCCGTGGCGGAGCGGCAGCACGTGACCCGGGCTGCAGAGGCGCTGAACCTCGTCCAGTCGGCAGTCAGCACGGCGATCGCCAACATCGAGGGGCGGCACGCCACCAAGCTGTTTCACCGGGTCGGCCGCGGGATCGAGCTGACCGAGGCGGGACGCGTGTTCCTCGTCGAGGCCCGCGCCGTACTCGCCCGGGCCGAGGCCGCCGAACTGGTGCTCGCCGACCTCAGTGGCATGCGACGCGGGACGCTGGCCCTCTATGCCAGCCAGACCATCGCCAGCGACTGGCTGCCGCGCCACCTCGTCGCCTTCCGCCGGGCCTACCCTGAGATCGCCATCCGGTTGGCGGTGGGCAACACCACCGACGCCGCCGACGCGGTGCGCGCGGGGCAGGCCGAACTCGGCTTTGTCGAGGGGGCGCTGGACGACCCGACGCTCGCGAGCACGACCATCGCGCAGGACCAACTGGTCCTCGTGGTCGCCCCTGGCCATGCCTTCGCCGAGGCGACCCACCTCGAACCCGAAAACCTCGCCGGGGTCGATTGGGTGCTGCGCGAGGCGGGATCGGGAACCCGCTCGGCCTTCGAGGCGGCCCTGGGTGCGGCCGGCCTCGCAGCCGCCCAGCTTCGGGTCACGCTCGAACTGCCCTCTAACGAGGCGGTCCGCGCCGCCGTCGAGGCCGGGGGCGGGGCCGCCGTCCTGTCCGAGACCGTGGTCGCCGCCGCGCTTCGGGCCGGGACCCTGGTCCGGGCGGCGTTCGACTTACCGAGCCGGCCGTTCCGGGTGCTGCGCCACAAGGAGCGCTACCGCAGCCGGGCCGCCGACGCGCTTCTCGACCTGATCGCGACAGCGAATGCCGGATGAGCGAGCTCGCGAAACCCGTGCCCCCCGACGATCCCCGGGTGAGACTCGCCGAGGATCGGACGGTTCTAGCGGCCGAACGCACCTTCGTGGCGTGGCTTCGCACCGGGCTCGCGTTCCTAGGCGTCGGCCTCGCCGCGCAGCGCTTCCTGCGGGAGGTGCTCGCGGTCTGGCCGCTGAAGGTATTGTCGCTGACGCTGATCGGCTGCGCGCTCGCCTCATTCGCCGGCGCCGTGTGGCGGGACCGGGCGATCCGGGCACGGCTCGCCCATTCCGAGATCCCGATGATGCCGCGCCTCCTCACCGTCGGGATTGCGGCCCTGCTCATCGCGATCTCCGGCCTCGCGGCCACCGCCCTGCTCTGGGCGTGAGGGTCAGGCCACCGTCACTCGCACCCGGTGCCAGGCGGCGCTGAGGTAACCCTTGTAGTTCCAGGTGTCGTCGGGGGCGGCCGGCTGGGTCTGGCCGGCGGAATCCCAGGCCCGCACCGCGAGCTCGTGCTCGCCCGCGGTCAGTTCGCGCTCGATCTCCCAGAACGTCCAGGCGTAGGGCGCGTCGGCATCGCGCTCGATCCGGGCTTGCGCCCAGCTGCGGCCGCCATCCGTCGAGACGTCGACGCGGGCGACCGCGCGGTCGCTGGCGATGGCGTAGCCGCGGATCGCGTGCCGGCCGGCCTTCAACGCAGCGCCGCGGGCGGGCTCGCAGATCGCGCTGTTCAACGGCATCGCCTCGATGGTGATGCCGTGGGCCGGGTCGGCGGTCTCGGCCGTCACGTCGGGCGGAAACAGCTTGTAGTCGTCGGCCTGCATCGGGTTGTCGGAGGGCCGGTCCTGCACCGTGATCCGGGCGAGCCATTTCGGGCTGCGGATGCCGGCAAAGCCCGGCACCACCACGCGTAACGGATGGCCGTGCTCGGGGGCGAGAGGCTCGCCGTTCATCGCGAAGGCAAGCAGCGTCTCGGGCGCCAGCGCCTTGGCGAGCGGGATCGAGGCGCCGAAGCGCGTGTCCGTGTCCGCGATCCGGTCGTGGCTCTCGAAGGCGACGTGGCGCTCATCATCCGCTTTGATGCCGGCCGCGCGCAGCACGTCGGCGAGCCGCACGCCGGTCCATTCCGCATTACCGATGGCGCCGGGCGCCCACGGGTCGCCGGAGACCGGGGCCACCGCCAGCATGTCGGCCCGGCGGTTGCCGGCGCATTGCATCACCGCCGTCACGGTGACGGGCGCGAAGCGTTCTTTGAGATCGGCGAGGGAGAGGTCGAGGGGCGTCGCGACCATCCCGTCGACGGTCAGGCGGTAGCCGTCGGCGTCGAGGTCCGGGATGTCGCCGTGGCTGCGGACGTAGAAGTCGGCTTGATCAGTCAGGAAGGCGGCCCGCAGGCGATCGAGCGGCGGCTCGGCGTTGTAGGGCGTCTTTCCGTGGACGATGAGGCGGTCCTTGCGCTGGAACAGGCCGAGCATGGGGTCTTTGTCCTGCGTTCGCGACGTGTCGAGATCGAGAACGCGCCGGGCGCCGAAAGGCACCCGGCGCGCGACGCTTCACGGCTTCATCGTCGAAACCACCGCGTTCTTCGCGCGGTCGACCACGGCCACGCTGAGGTCGCGGTTGAGGACGTACGCGTGGGCGTTGTCACTGGAGAATGCGATCGCCTGGCGCGGCTCGTTCAGCCCGGTCACCGTGGCGACGACCTTGAGCGTGTCGGTGTCGATCACCGAGAGCGAGTTGTCCTTGAGGTTGCCCGAATAGACGAAGCGCCCGTCCGGGGTCAGCGCGGCACCGTAGGGGTCCTTGCCCACCGCGACTTCTGACGTGACCTTGCGGGCGGCGACATCGACCACACTGACGGTGTTGCGGCCGCTGTTGGCGGCAAACAGCGTCTTGCCGTCCTTGGTGATCGAGATGGCGCGCAGCTTGTCGAACCCGGCGATCTCGCTGGTGATCTTGTTGGTGGCGGTGTCGACCAACGTGATCTTGTCGCCGAGGAAGTTCGTCACGAACACGGTCTTGCCGTCCGGCGACAGCTTCACGCCTTGGCGCGGCTGCGCAAAGCCGGGGATCACGGCGACTGCGAGCATGGTCTTGGTGTCGAACACGGTCAGCGTGCTCGCGGCCTCGTTGTTGACGTAGAGCTTTGTCCCGTCGGCCGAGAGCACCGTGCCGAACGCACCGGGGCCCGCGGCAAGAACGCCGGCTTCTTTGCCGGTGCCGGTCTCGTAGACCGTGATCCGGCCCGTGCCGCTGTCGGAGACGTAGAAGCGGGCGCCGTCCGGCGCGAACACGATGTTGCGCGGCGTGACGAAGCCGTCGAGGCGGCGGAGCACCGTGCCCTTGGCGACGTCGTAGACGATGACGGCGCTCTCCTCGCTGTTCGACACCGCGGCGACCGTGCCGGCGGCGTTCAGGGCGAGCGCGTTGTTCTTGATTGCGCCGTCGAAGCCGGCGGCGAATCCAGGTTGGTTCTGGGTGAGGAGCAAGGCAGCTCCGGCGAGGAGGGCGCGGAGGCTGGTACGGACGTGGGTCATGAAGCGTGTCTCTCGGGCATGCGCCCTCGTTCGACGGCCTGGGGCCGGCCGTGCGGGCGAGTTCGAAATCGGATTGCGTCGTGCGGGACCGGTCAGGCCGTGCATCGCCTTAGGGAGATGCCAGCGAGGGCGGTCTATTCCCCGAGGCCGGCGAAAAAAGCACGGCGGCCTCGGGATTCGAGGGTTCAGGGCGTGGGCTTCAACGCCGTGAGGTAATCGACGATGGTCTGCACATCGGCCTGATCGACCGGCGCTTTGTAGACGTGGACCATCTTGTTCACGGTCTCGGTCCACTGCGCCTTCGTGAGCTTGGGCTGGGTCAGCACCATCCCGGCCGAGTGGCAGGCGAGGCAATTGTTATTGACCGCCTCGGCTCCCGGCCCGTCCGGAAAGATCCGGTCGGACGTCGGAAATTCGATCGATTGCGAACTGAAGCGCATCGGCTCGGGAGCAGGCGCCGCGAGCGCCACCAGGGGAGACAGGATGAGCGCGGCGATGAGGGCCGCAGGGCGAATTGTGTTCATGGCTGTTCTCCTCAAGCGGCCTGGAAGGACACGGTCTCGATGCCGTTCTGCATGAAGCCGTTGGCGTTCCAGACCCGGTCCATGCCTTGCGCGACGCCCTTGGTATTGGTGCAGCGGACCCTGACCGTGTGGGTCCCGGCGGCCAGCGCCGGCAGGCTGCCGTCGAAGCGGCGGAAGCTGTAGGGGCCCTCGTCGGCACCGAGTTGCGCCGGGAACCACGTCGCCCCGCCGTCGCCGGAGAACTCGACCGCCTTCACCCCACAATCGCCGCCGAACGCGATGCCGCGGATGGCCACCGGCGTTCCGGCCGCCACCTTGGCGCCGTCGGTCAGGTTGGTGACGAACGAGCGCGGCACCATCCTGTTAATCGGCACTGTCTTGAACCCTGTCTGCCCGGGCTTGATGTTAGCACCCGGCACGTCGGGAATACGGTAGGCGGTCTTCATCCAATATTGTTCGTCGGGCTTGTCCAGCACCTCGATGTCGGACAGCATCTTGACCCAGTAGGTTGAGTACCAGCCCGGCACCACGAGCCGGAGCGGGAAACCGTTGAGCAGCGGGAGCTGCTCGCCGTTCATCGCGTAGGCGATCATCACCTCACCATTGTTGGCGTGGTCGAGATCGAGGGACTTCTTGAAGTCCGGCGCGTCGTCGACCACGGGCTCGTCGAGGCCGTTGAAGCGCACCTGCACGGCACCGGCCTTCACCCCGGCCTTTTCGAGCACGTCCTTGAGGCGCACCCCGGTCCAGCGGGCGTTGCCCATTGAGCCGTTGGCCCATTGCGCGCCGGGCACCCGCGGCTCGAACAGCCCGCGTGAATTGCCCGAGCACTGGTTGACCGCGGCGATCTCGAAGCGCGGCAGGCCGGCGATGGCATCGAGGGAGAGCGAGAGTTCCTTCTCCACATGGCCGTGGACCTTGAGCCGGAAGGTGCCGGCATCGACCTCGGTCGGGATCGAGGCCCAGTGCCAGCGCACGTAGAAGCGGTCGTTGGGGGTGAACACGCCCGCGTCGAACACCGAGAACGGCGTCTCCAGCAGCGGCGGATGGGTGCGCTGGAGGATCATCTCGCCCTTGCCCGGAAAGGCGGTGGTCAGCGCCCGCTCGTCCGGGCCGCCGGGCAGCGGCAGCTTCACCGAGCCCGCGGCCCAGGCCGGCAACGCGGCGCCGAGGCTGCCGAGCCCGAGTCCACCCAGGACGAGGCGGCGGTTCGTCGGTCTGTCCAATCCGTGCATGGTCTCTCCCCTTGAAGAATGTCGGCGTCGATGCGTTCGAGCGCATCGGGCCTCGTGGCGATTCCTCGCGACAAGGGAGATGCTACGGAAAGCGATTTATTCCCTCCAACGGTCTTTCGCGATGCGAACGATCTCCCGGTGCGATGATTCGAGAATTTTCAATCTCCCGCTTAATCCGGATTTCTTCGGGGCATCGCGCCGGATGAAAACCTGGATCGGTGGTGGAGCCGGATCCACACCCGGATCAGACAAGGCCCAGCACGTGGATCAGGCCGAGGCTGACGGCGCCGAGCGCGAGGAGCGAGGCGACTACCGCCAGCGTCACCCGCGCCCCGGCCTTGGCGACGCTGCGCACGTCGACCCCGAGGCCGAGCGCCGCCATCGAGACCACGGTCAGCACGTTGGCGGTCTCCGACATCGGCGCGAGCGCGACCTGCGGGATCAGCCCGGCCGAGCGAAGTCCCGCGAGCGCGAGGAATGCGAGGATGAACCACGGCACCAGGCGGTGGATCGCGAGGCTGGCGCGGGCCGGGCGGTCGCCGGCTGTGACGCCGGGGGCGGCCTCGTCGGTCTTCTCGCCCAGCCGGCTCGCGCCGAGCGAGAGCACCAGGACGACCGGGCCGAGCATCAGCACCCGGACGAGCTTCACCAGGGTTCCGACCTGGACGCTGAGTGCCGCGACCGGCGCGGTGGCGGCGAGAACCTGCGGAACAGCGTAGACGGTGAGGCCGGCGAGCACCCCGTACTGCATCGGCGAGAGACCGAGCAGGGGCACCAGTAGCGGCAGCCCGAGCACCACCAGCACGCCTAGAACCGCGGTGAAGGCGATGGAGGCGGCGACGTCCTCGCCGTCGGCACCAATCACCGGCGCCGTGGCGGCGATGGCCGAGTTGCCGCAGATCGAGTTACCGCAGGCGACGAGGATCGCCATGCGCGGGTGCAGCCCGAGCGCCCGACCGATGCCGTAACTCGACAGGATCGCCACCGTGACGACGCCCGCGATGCCGAAGAGCAGACCCGGACCGGCCGCCAAGATCGTCGCGAGGCTGAGCGAGGCCCCGAGAAGAACAACCGCGATCTCCAGTACGGTCTTGGCCCCGAAGGCGATGCCGGGAAAGAAACGTTGCGACGGGGTCCAGGCCGTGCGGATCGCGCTGCCGAGCAGGATCGCCAGCACCAGGGCTTCGAGCCAGGCGCGACCGAACAGATGCGCCTCGACGGCCTCGAAGCCGACCGCTGCGGCGGTGACCGCCACGCAGAGGCCCAGTCCCGGAAGGATGGCTTTCGTGCCGGCCAAGGCGCCCATCGATCGAGGGTGGGAGAAAAGTCTGGGCATGGACATGGATGGCTCCGATGTGATGCCAGAGAATCCCATGTCCCTTTCATTCACTCCAACGGAATGATCAGATGTTTCCCATCAACGGAATAGATGAAAAGGGGCCCCTTCGCGGCTTGCGGAGATCCATTCTGGGGGGCCGACAAGCGCATTCACCCGTCAATCCAGCGTGCCTTGATCGTCGTGTCCGCGGCAAACTCATAGATCCTGACGGAGCCCGTCGCGAGTTCGAGGTGCTCGACCTCCGCCGGGTTGAGGTCTTCGAGCGCCATCACAAGCGCCCGCAGGCAATTACCGTGGGCGACGACCAGCACGTCCCCGCCCATGACCGCCGGTAGGATGGATCGGAGGTAGCAGGGCACGATGCGCGCGACAGTGTCGCGCAGGCTCTCACCATTCGGCGGCGCATCAGCGTAGGAGCGGCGCCAGGTCTCAATCCGCACCGCCCCCCAGCGCGCATCGGCGGTGGTCTTGTCGAGCCCGCTGAGGTCGCCGTAGTCTCGCTCGTCGAGCGCGGCGAAGCGTTGGGGGATTAATCCGGGTTGCCCGAGCGCATCGAGGATAAGCCGGCCGCTCACGACGGCCCGCGTCAGCGTCGAGGTGAAGGCAACAGAAAAGCGCCAGCGGCGCTCGGCCAAACGCCGGCCGGCTGCCTCGGCTTCCATCCGGCCCTGCTCGGTCAAGGGCGAGTCCAGCAATCCCGTGAACAGGCCGGATCGGTTGGCTACGCTCTGGCCATGCCGGACCAGCACGAGACGTCGCGTGACCGGGGCTTTGCAATCGTGAATCACGCTGTCTCCCGAGGCAGAGCACTTTCGCGCCGGTGGCATCGCCTCTGATGAATTCGGCATCCGGCTTTAACAAAATTCGACCCTGAGATGAGTTGGACCGACCGTCCGGAGACGGTGATTCATCCTTGGTCCGCTTTAGAACGTCTTGCGACTGAAAGCAGCCAAGCTGCTTGCCACCCAACCCGGTCGTTGGCCTCTGCCTCGACAGCCTGGGAGCGGACCTTCGGAGTGTCGGCAAGGGGCCGGGAGTCGGCCCAGGGCATGGTTTCAATCCGTCAGATTGTTCATAACGTTACAAGTCGGGCCTCGGGGTCGATGGTATTCGGTTCGGACCGCGGCAGCCCCCACCCTTTCACGAAGCCGTAGACCGCCGGGATCACCAGGAGGGTCAGCAGGGTCGAGGAGACCATGCCGCCGATCATCGGCACGGCGATCCGTTGCATGACCTCGGAGCCCGAGCCGGTGCTCCACAGGATCGGCAGGAGCCCGGCCATGATCGCCACCACCGTCATCATCTTCGGGCGCACCCGCTCGACCGCGCCGACCATGATCGCCCGCCGCAGGTCGGCCCTGGTGAACGTCAGCCCGGCCCTATCGCGCTCGGCCCGGATCTCGGCCAGCGCGTGGTCGAGGTAAACCAGCATGATCACCCCGGTCTCGGCGGCCACGCCTGCCAGCGCGATGAAGCCCACCGCCACGGCCACCGACAGATTGAAGCCCATCCACCACATCAGCCAGACCCCGCCGACGAGGGCGAAGGGCAACGACAGCATGACGATGAGCGTCTCGGTCAGCCTACGGAAGTTCAGGTAGAGCAGCAGGAACACGATCAGCAGCGTCAGGGGCACCACGATCTTGAGCCGGGCGGTCGCCCGGTCGAGGTACTCCACCTGCCCGCTCCACTGCACGAGGGTACCCTGGGGAAGCCTGACCTCGTTGGTCACCGCCGCTCTAGCCTCAGCAACGTAGCCCCCGAGGTCGCGACCGGCGACGTCGACGTAAATGAAGACCGCGAGTTGCCCGTTCTCCGTCCGGATCTGCGTCGGGCCGCGGTTCAACTGCACCTTGGCGACCTCGCCGAGCGGCACGGTCCCCCCGCCCGGGATCGGCACCTGGACCTCGGAGGCGATGGATCGCGGGTCGGACCGAAAGGCCCGGGGGTAGCGCACGTTGACGGTGTAGCGCTCCCTGCCCTCGACGGTGTTGGTGACGCTCTCGCCGCCGAGCGCCATCCCGATCACGTCCTGCACGTCCCCGACCGTCAGCCCGTACCGGCCAAGCGCCTCGCGGTTGGGGGTGATGTCGAGGAAGTAGCCGCCCTGGACGCGCTCGGCGTAGGCGCTCGACGTGCCCGGCACCACCTTCACCACCGCCTCGACCTGGCGGGCGACCTTTTCCATCTCGGTCAGGTCCGTCCCGAGCACCTTGATCCCGACCGGCGTGCGGATGCCGGTGGAGAGCATGTCGATGCGGGCGCGGATCGGCTGGGTCCAGGCGTTCGAGACCCCGGGGAACTGGAGCGCGGCGTCCATCTCGGCCTTCAGGCTCGCCGTCGTGACCCCGGGACGCCAATCCACCTTCGGCTTCAGGTTGACGATGGTCTCGAACATCTCGCTCGGCGCCGGATCGGTCGCGGTGTTGGCCCGTCCGGCCTTGCCGTAGACCGAGGCGACCTCGGGGAACGACTTGATGATCCTGTCCTGGGTCGCCAGCAGGTCGCCGGCCTTGGTCACCGAAATGCCCGGCAGGGTGGTGGGCATGTACATCAAAGTCCCCTCGTCGAGGTCGGGCATGAACTCCGAGCCGAGCCGGCTCGCCGGCCACGCCGTCACCGCCAGGACGACCAAGGCCAGCAGGATCGTCAGCACACGCGCCCGCAGGACGCCGGCGATGAGAGGGCGGTAGATCCAGATCAGGAGCCTGTTCACCGGGTTGCGGTGCTCGGGGATGATCCGGCCGCGGACGAACAGGACCATCAGCGCCGGGACGAGTGTCAGGGACAGGACTGCCGCCGCGGCCATCGCGAAGGTCTTGGTGAAGGCCAGCGGACCGAACAGGCGGCCCTCCTGGCTCTCCAGCGTGAAGATCGGCAGGAAGCTCACCGTGATGATGAGGAGCGAGAAGAACAGCGACGGCCCAACCTCGCTTGCGGCCTCGATTAGGATCTCGACCCGGCGCTTGCCGGGGTCCGCCCGCTCCAGGTGCTTGTGGGCGTTCTCGATCATCACGATGGCGGCGTCGATCATGGCGCCCACCGCGATGGCGATGCCGCCCAGGCTCATGATGTTGGCCCCGAGCCCGAGGGCCTTCATGCCCGCGAACGCCATCAGGATGCCGACCGGCAGCATCAGGATCGCGACCAGCGCGCTGCGGACGTGAAGCAGGAACACGACGCAGACGAGGGCGACGATGACGCTTTCCTCGATCAGCGTGCCCTTGAGGGTCTCGATGGCCGCCTCGATGAGGTGCGAGCGGTCGTAGACCGGCAGGATCTCCGTGCCCTTGGGCAGGCTGGCGGCGACATCGGAAAGCCGGGCCTTCACGTTCTCGATGACGTTCAGGGCGTTGGCACCGAACCGTTGCAGGACGATCCCGCCGGCGACCTCGCCGTCGCCGTTCATCTCGGTGATGCCGCGGCGCTCGTCGGGACCGAGCTCTACCCGAGCCACGTCCTTCACCCGCAGGGGTGTGCCCGCCTCCGTCCTCAGGACGATGCTCTCGATGTCGGCGACGCTCTTGAGGTAGCCGCGGCCACGGACGACGAACTCGAACTCGGAGAGCTCGACGGTACGGCCGCCGGCGTCGGCGTTGCTCGCCCGGATGGCCTCCCGGAGCTTGGACAGGGTGATGCCCTGCGCCCGCAACCGGTTGGGATCGACGACCACGTTGTACTGCTTCACGAAGCCGCCGACGCCCGCGACCTCGGCCACGCCCTCGGCACGCGACGCCCCGAAGCGGACGACCCAGTCCTGAAGCGAGCGGAGCTCGGCCAGCGTGCGTTCCTTGGCGACCACCACGTACTGGTAGACCCAGCCGACCCCGGTCGCGTCGGGTCCCAGGTTCGGGGTCACGCCGGCCGGCAGGCGCCTGGCCACGGTGTTCAGGTATTCGAGCACCCGGCTCCGGGCCCAGTACGGGTCGGTGCCGTCCTCGAAGATGACGTAGACGAACGAGACCCCGAAGAACGAGAAGCCGCGCACGACCTTCGACCGGGGCACCGTCAGCATCGCGGTGGTCAGCGGGTAGGTGACCTGGTCCTCGATGACCTGGGGCGCCTGCCCGGGGTACTCGGTGTAGACGATGGTCTGGACGTCCGAGAGGTCCGGGATCGCGTCGAGCGGCAGGGTCCTCAGGGCGTAGAGCCCGGCTCCCACCGCGAAGACGGTCCCGATCAGCACCAGCACTAGATTCTTCGCCGACCAGGCGATGAGGCGGGCGATCATGGCGCCTTCCCCTCGACGGCGGCCTGCGGGCCGGGATCGGGCTTCGGCTCGGAAAGACCTTGGAGGGCCGCCTTCAGGTTGCTCTCGGCGTCGATGAGGAAGTTGGCCGAGGTCACCACGCGGTCCCCGGCGACGATGCCGTCGCGGATCTCGACGTAGCCGTCGCCGCGGGTGCCGAGCCTGACCGGCCGCGGTTCGAAGCGACCCTCGCCCCTGTCGAGCAGGACGACTTGCCTGATGCCGGTGTCGATGACCGCGTCGTCGGGCACCGCCACCACCGGCCTGTCGCTGCCGGTGGCGATCGTCACGTCGGCGAACATACCCGGGCGCAGGTCGCCGTTCGGGTTCGGCAACTCGATCCGCAGGCGGGCGGTCCGGGTCGCCATGGCGAGGTGCGGGTAGATCCGGGTCACCGCGCCGGTGAAGACGCGGTCCGGGAACGTCCGGGCGCGCACGGTCGCCGTCTGGCCCTCCGCCACGGCCGCCAAGTCGCGTTCGGTCACGTCGGCCAGGACCCAGACCCTGGAATGGTCGACGAGCTTGAAGAGGGTGTCGCCGGACTTGGCGCGCATGCCGTCGGAGACGTTGCGCTCGACCACGACCCCGTCGCGGGGCGCCGACCACGTGATGGTGGAAGGCACCTTCCGGGATCGCTCGATCTCGTCGATGACCTCGGGCGGGATGCCGAGGTTCTCCAGGCGCCGGCGGGCGCCCTCGTAGCCGATGCCGGTAAGGTACTGCGCGGCGGCCGCGTTCATCTCCGGCGAGAACAGGCGGAGGAGTGGCTGGCCCTTATGCACGTGGTCGCCGGTGGTGACGGGCTCGACCTTCTCGATGAAGGCGTCGGTACGCATCGCGATGACCGAGATCCGGCGCTCGTCCTCCTCGATGGCGCCGGGCGCGCGCACCGGCATCGACAGGACCCGTCGCTCGACGATTGCCGTCCGGACCCCGGTGCGTTGGAGCTTGCCGGGCGAGATCCTCACGGTGCCGTCGTCGGTGTCCTCGCCCCAGTAGACGGGAAGGTAGTCCATCCCCATCGAATCTTTCTTCGGAATCGGCGAGGTGTCCGGCAAACCCATCGGGTTGCGGTAGAAGCGCACCTTTCGGGCACCTGTCGCCGGCATCGTGGTCTGACCCATGGCCATGTCGCCGTGCCCGGGGTCGGGCATCGCCTTGGGCTCGTCGGGTTCGTCGAAGCGCACGTCCTCGCTTGCGTGGACGGCGCGATAGTCTCGACCGTCCGCTGTGCGCTTGGGCTCGGCGGAGTAGTCCGGCTTCCCGTCCGGGTCCCGGTAGTAGACCACGGGACCGGTCGCCTTGGTCGGGACCCGAGCGGGCACAGCGGACCTTGTCTCGGCACCCGGCAGCCAGTGGACGAACCCGGTCCGCGCCTGCTGGACGAGCGCCGGCACGGGGCTGCCCTCATGCCCCGCGCCATACCCCAAAACCCCCGCCGCGAGCGCGGCGAGGGTCCCGGCCAGCCATGCTCTCCGGCTCACTTGGTGGCCTTGAACACCAGCTTGTTCTCGACGGTGCCGGTCTCGCCTTGGACCTTGGCCCCGAGCGAGAGGCGCCAGCTGCCAGCCATCGTCAGCTTCACCTTGAACCGGTAGAGACCCGGCTCCGGCGACGGCAGCTGCTCGATCTTGGAGGTCATCTCCTCCATGCTGTCAGGCGCCATGTCGATGCGCTTGGCGAAGATGACGGCGTTCGGCACAGGCTTGGACGTGCGCTTGTCAACGAGGCGGACGTCGAGGATGGCCTCGCCCTGCTTGGCCTCGTCCTTCACCAGTTGGAACTCGTAGTCCTTGGTGTCGGCCCGGGCCGCGGCGGTCAGGGCGAGGCCGAGCAGCGCAGCCGTGAGCGCGCGCGAAAACGATGTGTTGGACACGGTCGATGATCTCCTGAAAACGATGGGACCCGGGCCTTCAGGCGCGCGGGATCTGCCGGCGCAGGCGCCGGCGGCATCGGGTTCAGGCTCGGGGAGGCTCGGTGGGCGGCCCTTGCGACAGGCTGTCGAAGGAGGCGGTGACGCCCCAGGTCGGCCCCTCGACGCCGCCGACGCGGCCCGGAAGTCCGACGGCGACCGGCAGCCCGGTGGCGACCTTCGCCAGGCAAAGCGCCATCAGGGGGCAGCCCTTGGAGCAGTCGGGCATATCCGGCCGCTCCTTGGGACAGCACGGCATCTCGTCCATGGCCATCCCGGCCATGTCGGCCATGGCTTCGTCGGGCATCGCCATGGCGTGCCCCTGAACGGCCGTCGGCGCGCGCATGCCTGCGGCGGCCGCGGATGCGGTCACCGGCGCAAGGGCGAGGCCGATCACCGCCAGGAGCGGGAGCAGCCTGCGAAGGGCGAGCCAAAAGGTCACGAACGGACGATGCCACATCGCGTGTCGGCGCGGAAGGGATAGGCACTACCTGACGAAAGCCCCACCCGCGGAGATAGCAAACCCGCGACGAGGAAGCCGAGGGACAGGCCCCCGATGACCCATCTCAGAGGCCACCCCGTATACTCCGATATCAGGTTGGCGAGCACACACAGCAGGTAGAACGAGGCCCCCCCGGTCAGGATTTGGATCGAGCCAAGGGCCGAGATCACCACGAGACGGTGGCGATGCGGGATCACGGGTACGCTCTGCCGTCTCATCGGGGGCGACTTAGACGGCCGGGACCGGCGACGCCGCCGTTGGGCCGAGCCTGGGCACGAGGCGGACGTAAACGAGTTCGCTCAGGAGCTCGATCAGCGTCTGTGTGACGATGACGGCGGGCAGGAGCGGGACGGCGCCTGGAACGGCGAAGGCCAGCGGCAGGACCACCATAGAGTTTCGGGTGGCGGCGCTGAAGGCCAGCGTGCGGACGGTGGGGGCATCCAGGCGGAACGCGCGCCCGACCGCCCAACCCAGCAGCGGGGCAGCCACGGCGAAGGCGACGTAGACGGGGACCACCCGCAGGGCGTCGTCTAGGGCCGGCCCGAGTTGGGGCAGGACGGACGCGATCACCACGAACAGGACGAGGGCCGTCGACGGCACCGGCAGAAGTCCGAGCCCGGTGGCGATCCGGTGGCCGGCGCGGCTGTGTCCGGCCCAGATCTGCACGGCCGCAGCAAGTCCGAGGGGAACCGCGATGAGCCAGACGAAGGCGTGCACGAACGGACCGACCTGGACGAACCTGGCGGCGTCCTCGCCGAGGAAGACGTTGAGGTAGACCGGCAGCAGCAGCATCTGCGCGATCAGCAGCGCCGGGGTGGAGGCCAGCAGCACCTTGGCGTCCGCGCGGCCGAGGTGGGCGAAGGTGACGACGTAGTCGATGCACGGCGTGAGCAGGACCATGAGCACGCCCAGCCGCAGCATCGGATTGGCGGGCAGGAACTGGATCAGGCAGGCCACCAGGATCGGCAGCGCGACGAAGTTCGTGGCGAGGAGCGCCGCCAGGAAACGGACCCGCGTAAAGGCTTTCCCCAACTCGGGCAGGGGTACCTGGAGGAAGGTGACGAACAGCATCAACGCCAGGGCCGGGTTGATCCCGACGTCCAGGGCCGTGGTTCCGGGGACCATCAGCGCAACGACGACGGCCAGGCCGATGGCGGCGAAGTAGATCGGGATCTGCCGGCCTTCGAGGATGTCGCGCAAGGTGGTCATGCTTCCTCGCAGGCGATCTTGGGGGCTTGCTCGACCCGCTGGGGCCGGCCCGTGCATTTGGCGAACAGGTCGATGGCGCGGTCGCAGACCTCGCAGTGACCCTCGCAGCAATCGCGCATGAGGAAGGCGACGAGGTCGGACAGGGCCGGGAAGATCGCACTGTAGATGATCGAGCGACCTTCGCGGCGGCTCTCGACGAGGCCGGCGTTCTCCAGGTGGCTAAGGTGGAACGAGATGCGCGGCGCCGAGGCACCTGCGATGGCCTCGGTGATGGCACCAGCCGCCATGCCCTTCGCCCCGGCCGTGACCAGCAGGCGGATGATGCGCAGGCGGGTCTCCTGCGCGATGGCCGCGAAGCCGTCGAGCGCTTGTTTCTCTTGCACGACACTTAAACCGTTATGGAATCGTTTAAGCGTCAGTAGGCTCGCGACGGGTCGGAGGCAAGATCGGATCGGGACTGGATCACGGCGACCGTCGAAGGCGGCCGCCGGCTCCCTGGCTTCGCGGCCGGACGCGCCAGAGCGATAGGGCGAGCGCGACGTTCGCCACGGCGAGCACGCTGAGCAGGGCCTAGGTCGCGTCCGCGCCCGCGTGGGTCAGGACCACGGCTCCGACGGAGGGTGCAAGCGCCTGCGCCACCAGCCCCGGACGGGCGAGGCGACCGACGAGCGCGGCGTATCGTTCGGGACCGAACAGGGCCAGGGGCACCGTACCACGTGCAATCGAGTAGATCCCGTTCCCGGCCCCGTAGAGGACCAGCGCCAGCCCGACCAAGGGTAGGCCGGCCGTCAGCATCGCGATCCCCAGGATCACCAGGACCATGGCGGCGGTCAGGGTCCAGAGGGGGTGATGCCGTCCCTTGCCGGCCATCTCGATGATGCGGGCGCCGACCTGGGAGGGTCCGATCAGCGCCCCGTAGGCCACGGCCGAGGTGAGAGCCACGCCACGGGCCTGTAGCAGGGTGATGAGGTGCACCGAGACCATGGCCATCACCGTGCCGCCGAGGGTCAGCACCCCGGCCATGAGGAGGAAGGCGCGTCGCTCCCGCCCATCCAGCCGAGCGCTTGCGTTTGATCCCTTAAGCCGTCGAGCCGTAGGCGGCGGAGGGGACGGGATCACGACGAGCACGAGGGGGAGTGTGACCGTAAGGTGGAGCGCCGCATAGGCGAGGCAGGTGCCGCGCCAGCCGACCTGCTCGAGCAGGAAGGCGGAAAGCGGCCAGCACACCGTGCTGGCGAAGCCGCCCCACAGGGTCAGCGTCGTGATGGCGGACCTCGCCTCGGCACCGTAGAGCCGGCCGAGGGTGGCGAAGGCGGGATCGTACAGTCCGGTGCCCATGCCGAGGCCGATGAGGAGCCAAGCCGCCAAGTAAGCCGTAACGTACGGGGCCAGGGCAAGGCCCGTGAGGCCCAGCGCCAGGGCGATGGCGGCGAAGGCCAGCATCGGCCGGCCGCCATGCTCCCCGATGAAGGCTCCCACCCGCGGCGAGACGAGGCCCGCGACGAGGAGGCCGAGGGATAGGCCCCCGATGACCCAGCCGAGGGGCCATCCCGTATCCCTCGACATCGGGGTGGCCAGAACCGACAGGAGGTAGAACGATGAGCCCCAGGTCAGGATTTGGATCACGCCCAGGGCCGAGGTCATTGGCCAGCGGTGCGGCGGGGTCATCGCCGTGCTACCGGGCCCCGATCATGGGTAGCCACAACGCCAGGGCCGCCAGGGTGACGAGTAGCACCGGCGGCGTGATGACGAGGCCGACCCGCATGTACTGGCCCCAGGTGATGCGCTGGCCCTTGGTGTCGAGCACATGCAGCCACAGCAGGGTCGCCAGACTCCCGATGGGCGTGAACTTCGGGCCGAGGTCGCAGCCGATGACGTTGGCGTAGACCATGAGCTCGCGCATCAGCGGCGACAGGTCCGGGGCCTGCTGGATCGACAGCGCGCCAACCAGCACGCTCGGCATGTTGTTCATCACCGAGGACAGGATCGCGGCTGCGACCCCCGTGCCTATGGTGGCGACGAACGGCCCATGGCCCGAGAGCCAGACGAGGCCTTGCGCCAGGTAGTCGGTCAGGCCGGCATTCTTCAGCCCGTAGACGACGAGGTACATGCCGAGGCTGAACAGGACGATCTGCCAGGGGGCCCCCGCTAGCACCTTGCGGATCGGAATGACGCGGCTCCGGTTCGCCAGCGCCAGCAGGATCACGGCGCCGGCGCAGGTGACCACCGAGACGGGCACGCCGAACGGCGCCGTCACGAAGTAGGCGACCAGCAGCAGCCCGAGGAGCGGGAAGGCTGCCTTGAACACCAGCGCGTCCATGATCGCGTGGCGCGGCGCTTCGAGCTCGGCCACGGGGTACGTGGCCGGAAGGTCGCGCCGGTAGAACAGCCACAGCACCACCAGGGTCGCCGCGAGCGAGACGAGGTTCACCGGCACCATCACGGCCGCGTAGCGGCTGAAGGAGATGTCGAAGAAGTTCGCCGAGACGATGTTGACGAGGTTCGAGATCACCAGCGGCAAGCTGGTGGAGTCCGCAACGAACCCGCAGGCGACGATGAAGGCCAGCGCCGCGGCCGGCTTGAAGTCGAGGCGCAGCAGGATGGCCAGCACGATGGGGGTGAGCAGCAGGGCCGCGCCGTCGTTGGCGAACACCGCGGCGATGGCGGCGCCGAGCAGGATCACCAACGGGAACAGCAGGCGCCCCCGTCCGCCGCCCCACCGGGCGATGTGGAGCGCCGCCCAGTGGAAGAAGCCGGCCTCGTCGAGCAGCAGCGAGATGATGATCAGCGCGACGAAGGTGAACGTGGCGTCCCAGACGATGTGCCAGACGACCGGGATGTCGCCCGGGTGGATGACCCCGGTGGCGAGCGCGACCGCGGCTCCGATCAGGGCGCTCCATCCGATCCCGAACCCCTTCGGCTGCCAGATGACGAACACGAGGGTGACGACGAAGATGGCGAGCGCGAGCATCGGGACCGTTTCTTGTTCTTGATTATGTGGAGCGATCAGGCGGTGGCGATGCGCCGGCCGTGCTCGTCGACGACGCGCTCGCCGTCCTCCTTGACGAACTCGCCCTGCTGGGCAGGCAGGAGGTCGAGGACCGCCTCGGACGGTCGGCAGAGGGCGACGCCCTGAGGGGTGACGACCAGGGGGCGGTTCAACAGGATCGGGTGAGCCTCGATGGCATCGAGAAGCCGGTCATCCGTAAGGCTCGGGTCCCCAAGGCCGAGATCGGCGTAGGGCGTGCCCTTCTCCCGCAGGAGGTCGCGCACGGTGAGGCCGGCACGCTCCGCGAGTTGACGGACCATCACCCGGCTCGGCGGCGTCTTCAGGTACTCGATCACGTGCGGCTCGATGCCGGCGTTGCGGATGAGTGCCAGGGTGTTGCGGGACGTGCCGCAATCCGGGTTGTGGTAAATCACGACGTCCATCAGGCGGTTTCCTCGCAGCAGGCGGATAGGGCGGCTACGGCCGGGGCGCAGACCTCGGGGCGGCCCTGGCAGCAATCGCGCATCAGGAACTGGATGAGCTCGGACAGGTCCGGGTAGGCGGCGCTGTAGATGATCGACCGCCCCTCGCGCCGGGAGGTGACCAGGCCGGAATGGCTGAGTTCCTTCAGGTGGAACGACAGGTTGGTGCCGGACACGCCGACCGCCTCGGCCAGCATGCCGGCCGCCATCCCGTCAGGCCCCGCTGTGACGAGCTGGCGCACGATGCGCAGCCGATGCTCCTGGCCGAGGGCCGCGAAGGCAGCGACAGCTTGCCGTTCGTCCATCATGATGTCAATATCTCAACCATCATTGAAACGTAGAGGATAGACGTTCCTTGGACAAGCCTCGACAGCCCTTCGCCGACGGCCTGCCGAACCTGAGCGAGGGACACTTCATCGTTCCGGCGAGCGCCGACCTGCAGGTGGCGACGCCGTTCGCCCACGCCCCGCGCTTCCTGATCCTCTACGGGTCGCTCCGGGAGCGCTCGTTCAGCCGCTTCCTCGCCTACGAGGCGGCGCGCCTGCTTGAGGCGATGGGCGGCGAGGTCCGCATCTACGACGCGCACGGCCTCCCTCTGCCCGACGACGCCACCGCCGATCACCCAAAGGTCCAGGAACTCCGGAACCTCTCGATCTGGTCGGAAGGGCACGTCTGGGTCAGCCCGGAGCGACACGGGGCCATGTCCGGGGTGATGAAGAGCCAGATCGACTGGCTGCCCCTGTCCGAGGGGTCGGTGCGCCCGACCCAAGGGCGGACGCTGGCCGTGATGCAGGTCTCCGGCGGCTCGCAGTCCTTCAACGCCGTCAACGGCCTGCGCGTGCTCGGGCGCTGGATGCGGATGGTCACCATCCCGAACCAGTCCTCGGTGCCGATGGCCTACAAGGAGTTCGACGAAACCGGCCGGATGAAACCCGGGCCGCTCTACGACCGGGTCGTCGATGTCTGCGAGGAGCTGATGAAGTTCACGCTCCTGACCCGCGAGCGATCCGACTACCTCGTGGACCGCTACTCGGAACGAAAGGAGCGGGAACCGGATCGGCTCAAGGCCGTCGCCGCCGACATCGGGTTCGTCAGGAGACCCTCGTAACCGTCCCGGGGACCGGCGGCGGATCGTGACGCACGATCCCGGGCCAGACGGTCATAGTTTACGGGCCGTTGACTCCGGAAGCGGGCAACGGGACGCGCGTCCCGCTATGCGCTGCCTTAGGAGTCGTGAATCCCGACGCCCCTTGGATGGGGTCAGCGGTAGGAGAACTGCAGGACGGCAGCGGGCAAACGTTCTCCCTCGATAGGAATGGCGGAGGCGGACGCCTCAATCTCGGCCATGTCCTGGGGCGTGAGCACGACCCGGTCGAGCCGGCGCGTGCCGGGGATGGGCACGATGAATGGCTTTCGCGAGAGCAACCAAGCCAACGCGATCTGCGCCGCCGTCGCCTCCTTGGCCTCGGCGAAGCGTTGCAGGAGCTCGACCAGCGCCTGGTTGGCCGCTCGCGGACCTCAGGGGAGAAGGGTGGGATATGCTTCGTCATGGCTCCAGTCTCTCAAGAGTTGGAGCCTCCGAAAATCCCGGGGCGGTTCAATCTCCGGTTCCGGGTCGCGGGTCCAAAGCGAATACTCGCTTTGGATGGCGGCCACGGGCTGGACCGCGTGCGCCCGACGAACGGTCTGCGCTCCAGGCTCGGACAAGCCGAAATGCTTGACCTTGCCCTGGGCGATCAACTCCTTCACCGCGCCGGCGACCTCCTCGATGGGGAAGCCGCAGGACCTGATGCACCACCGCTGCATCAACCTACGCCTGCCGACGCGTGGGAACATCTACGCCTGGGAGTTCGAGAAGGCCGGCCGCGAGCTCAACGTCCGGGTCGAGGGCCAGATGGCGTTCAACAACACCGGGCTGATCCTGAAGGCCGCCCTCGGCGGGCTGGGCCTCGCCTACCTGCCGGAGGACCGGGTGCGGCCTTACGTCGAGGAGGGCCGACTCAAGCGGGTCCTGGCCGAATGGTGCCCCCCGTTCGCCGGCTACCACCTGTACTACCCGAGCCGGCACCAGCACGCCCCGGCCTTCGCCCTGGTGGTCGAGGCGCTGCGCTACCGAGGCTGAGACGACTAGGCTGGGATATCGAAGTTTCCAAGCAAGCGGGATGCATTGCCGTCGGTGATGGCTTCCAAGTCCGCCGTGTCCTTTCCCAGCATCTCCGCAAGGCGGTTCACCGTAGCCCTCAGGTCGCCCTTGCCACCCCGGAAAGGGGCATCGCTCTCGATCAGCAGCGCATCGAGGGGAACTGCAGCCATGAGGGAAGATGCCCGTGCCCCCTTCAACATGCTGCCGTTGACGGAGAACCAGCAGCCCGCTGCGATGGCCCGACCGAGTTCGGAGGCCGTACCGGAAAACCAATGCAGGACGGGCAGGAAGCCTCCCCTCGACGGGCAGGCACGGATCTCGTCGAGGACCTGTCCGGCGGCGCGACGGCTGTGGATGCTCAGCACCCGGCCACCCAGCGAGCCTGCCCGGTGCAGGACCTCCCTGAACACGCGTCGTTGCGCCTCGAAGGCATCCGCCAGGTGCGGACTGCCGTCGAGGCCGATCTCCCCGATGAGCCTCGCCTGGGGCATGAGGTCCAGCATCAGGCCGACCTCGTCCTGTGCCTGCCCGACCAATTCCGGGTGAAGCCCCAGCGCCGGTCGCGTCCAAGGGTTTCCCTTGGACCATGCAAGGTTCTGTTGCCAGGCGCGCGGGGTCGTCGTGACGGCGACGGTGGTCACCCGATAGGCACCGCGCGTTTCGTACTCCGCCTTCGGATCGGCCATCAGGTCGAGGTGGCAATGGAAATCGTGCAAGGCCACCGCCGTCGGGAGCTTCAGGGAGCGAAGGACTGCAGGTTTCCGATAGCTCGTCCCACCTCGTCTATACCCTCCGCGAAGACCTTGGTGTAGTCGCGTATCTCCCCGGGGGCGTAGTCAGTGAGCGGCCCAGGTTTTCGCACGAGCGCGACCGCGGTTTCCGGCTTTCGCCGCAGACGTTGGGCCATGAACTCGAAACTCCTGACGTGTTCTCCCTTGGCGCCCCGCGGATCGACCGTGCCGCCCAACACGGGAAGGTCAAGATACGTCGTGGGTTCGTAGCCGTAGGCATGGACCTCGGCGGCGCGCCGTATGAGGCACGGTACGCAATATCCGCAATGACCGGGCGGCCTTCCCTCCCACCGGGCCTTCGATACCGAGGAGCAGGATATCGTGCTCGGCATGGCGGCTTCGACGAAGCTGCGTCGGGCCACCTCGTCCAGCATCTGTCCCTTCGTCCTGAATCGATAACGGTTCTCGACGTTCTCCGCGAGGTCCAGCCGCCTCAGCAACTCCTGCCAGCGAGCCAGGTAGAACGGATGTGTCGTGCGTGTACTCCATGCTCCCACTCGGAGCGGATCGAGCGGGACGTTGAGGGAGATGAGGCCGTTCTCGGGAACGTCCACCACCCGGGACCCACGGGGCATCGCGCTGGTTCCGGCGGCGGCGAGGGCGAGGAATAGGAACGACCTGGCACGCTGCGTGTCCTCGCTGCCAAGGGAGGCCATGTCGCCGGCCGTGACGCCGACCCGTGCACGAACGTGGCGCGTGCCGAAGGCTCCGAACTGCTGATCGAGCATTCGGACGCATGCCGCCTGGCTCGACGTGCCGGCATCCCAGTAGTGGCTGACGAACAACGTCTTGCTTCCGCTGGCGAGGAGATCTGTCGCGCCGACGAAGCTGTCGACCCCGCCGGAGAACAAGGCCACCCGGTCGAACGGGAGAAGCGGTAGACCCAGAGGAGCCGGCGCGAGCGGACCGTCGTCGGGCCTGGATCGAAAGAACACGCGCCAGATGTCCCCCGACAGGAAGCCCAGCATCCGCTCGATCAGGTCCGCCACGCCGGACCATAGCGTGGGATCCGAGACCGGGACCCAAAGCGCGATCTCCCGCGTGAAGGAGTCCTCCGCGTTACGGACCCTGGAGATCCGCGTGTCGGCCGCCTGCACGGCTACGGCAAGAACCAGCAGGTCGACGCCTACCTCGGTCGGACGCAACCCGCGTGTGGCCATCTCGCCGAGGATCTGGCCCATGCCGAACCTCAGGCCCGCTACGTCGGGACGGACGTCGAGGGTACGCTGCGGCTCTCCGGCGGGGGCGGCGATGGATGCGCGGTCGGAGGGTCCGAGACGAACGACGATGTGGCATCTCATGAGGATTCGCCTTCATCGCCGTAGGTTTCCAACAGGGACCACGCCACCTCGTAGATCTCGTCCACGATGCGTCCCAGGCTCGGGCCGGTGAGGTCGCCGAACGATTGCGGGGTTAGGCCGATGATGCCGTCGCGCGTGGCGGCGGACACGTAGTCCCGCAACTCGCGCTCGACGGTACGGAAGTCGGCTATGACCGGGGCGACCTTGAAACCGCGAACCGCGATATCGTGGAAAATGCGCCCCACGATGCTGTTGGAGAGGAAGGCGGCGAAAAAGCCTTGCTTCTGGGCGGCCTCGAACGCGTCGAGGCTTTCGATCCCAAGGGCGCCGAGCTGGTCGACGGTCTCGGCCCATGCGTCACGAGCGATGGCTTCGTCCACGAGGCCACCGTCGGCGCAGATCACGTCCGTGAGCCCCGCGAATGCCTCCGCAACCCCTCCGTCGAGGAGCGCATCGAGCCCAAGGCGCTCGAATGTCTCGCGGACGCCGACCGTGTCGAAGTCGCGGAACAGGCCGAGCACGCCCGCCGCAGCCTGACGGGCCGCTCCCATCCGGCGCGTCGCGTTGCGTGCCCCACCGGCGGCGTTGCGGGCGTACCCCCTGACGGCCCTGCCCAGGGCACGGTCATCGGTTCCGCCGCTCCGGGAGAACCTGGTGAAGTTGGACCTGCTCGGGCCGAAGCGGTTGGGTTCGGGCGGAGGGGCTGGCGGAGGGGCCGGGACCAAGGGAAGTGCGGGAGTTGCGCCAGGCGGGGTCGGAGGGCCTGGGACCGGGACAGGAGGCACGGGTCCGGGGGGGACGACGGGGGGCGGAGGCATGCCGGGCGGCGGGACCGGCGGCGGTGCCGGACCGCCCAGCCAACCCGGGACCAGAGGGGTCGTCGGACGTTGCCCGCGTGGCAGTGCGGACGTTCCCATCAGCGGCGCTCCGGTCCGTCCAGACTTCTCAAAGTGGCCTTGGCGGTGATCTGGAGTTGACGGCTTCCCCTGGTTGACCAGGACCGCAACATGTCCCGCGCCCGCGTCTTCGGCCCATCCTGGAAGGCCTGCGGGGACCAACCGGCAGCGGCCCAACTGCCGAGCTCGTCGGCTGGCAGTTCGCCGAGGAAGTCCAGGAGCCGACCCTGGAACCTGGGGTGGTGGCGCACAAGCGCACACAGGCCGGCAAAGTGCGGAGGCGAGGCCGAGAGCTGATCGACGGCCAGGATCTGGTCCTTCAACGTGTTGAAAAGCAGGTTGGCACCGGTTTCGTCCAGTGCTCGGATGTCGCCGTCCACTTGCGTCGCCCCGAGCGCACCCGAACCCACGGACGACAGGATACGGTCGAGCAGGGCGTTGGACGAGGCACGACCGAACGCGCTCTTGCGGTCGCGGGTCGCGAACACGTACGGGCGTAGGTCGACGGTACTGAGGAGCTTGTCGGGGTCCAGCCGTGCCCAGTTGCGCAGCCAAGCGTCCCCCGCCCAATCGGCCACGGCCTCAGGCAGTGTCCTGGAGCCGTCCGCTTGGGGCGATCCAGCGGACGGTCCACCCGGTCTCGGAGGTGTCGCCTCGTCGCTTTCAAGCAGCTTCAACTCCACGACGATGCCACCCGCGACCGTCATCGCCTGCTTGGCGACCTGCGTGAAGAAATCCGGTTTGAAGCGCTCGATCAGCATCACGCGCCCTAGGACGGAGATCTCGACCTCGCTTGAGAGACCGCGCGCGTCGGCGACGGCTTTCCGCAACGCGACGGCGTTCAGGAAGCGCTTGATCTGTCGGGGGTTGCCCTCAAGCCCTTCCGCGACCGTCGGCCCTAGCTGCTGCGCAAGCCGGTAGGCGGCCGTCAGCTCCGTTCGCTTGTCGGGCCCGGCAGCGATGATGTCCTCCAACGTGAGGGCATTCGAAATCCAGGGCGTCTTGATGACGGCCCGGGCCTTCTCGACCAGCGTCACGAAACCCCGGGCCTCCTCTCCCAGGATCGCCTGCGCGAGGAGCAGGGTGACGTAGACCTTGGCCTCCTCCATCCCGAGCGCAGGGATGCGGAACGGCACCTGGATCAACTTCTCCAGGTAGTTCCGCGCATAGGAGGTCGGCCCCGCCGCAGCCGGCAGGTCGGGGAAGTGCTGCCGGACAGCATACTCGATCATCGCCTCGTCCGTCGCGATGATGAAGGCCGTCTGCGGAGTGAAAAGGAAGAGGCGGATCGCCTCCAGGGTCTCGATTGCGGTCTTGGGCAGGCAACGGTCGAGGTCGTCGATCAGGACGACGAGCTTCTTGATGCCCGCCTCCTTCAGGAGCGTTTCGAACTCCTTCTGGAACGCACGTATGTGCGTGACCGCGGACTCGGCCGCCTCGGGTTCGGCGAGGTATTCCTTCGCCTCCTCCACGACCTTCTTGAGCGCTTCGCCGTCGACGGCTTCCCCCGGCGCGTTGAGAATGCCGGAAAGCTTACCTAGGATCTCGGTGACCTGATCCGGGCTCGGCAGGCCGCTCGCATAGTTCCAGGCCAACTGGCCGCCTCGCTTGGCCAGCTTCATCCAGCGGACGCGCTTGAGCAGGCCCTTGGCCGCCTTCTTCGTCTTGGCACCGAAGGTCTCGGAGTCGCGCAACTCCTCGACGATGGTTTCCAGTAATGCCGTCTTGGCATCGTCGAACCCCTGGAAACGCCACCCGTCGAAGTGGAGGCACAGAACGCCCTCCCGCTTCTTGAGCCGAGCCTCGGCCATTCGCAGCACGCTCGACTTGCCGGCCCCCCAATCACCGTGAATGCCGACGGTGAGTGGCTTGTTGGGTGTCGCATCGATCAGGTTGACGACCGTTTGCGCGATGGCCTCGAAATAGAGGAGATCGACCGCTGTCTCGTGGTCGGGGACAACGACAAGCGCAGCTGCCGCCACTCCGTTGCTGGCCATCGCAATGCTCCACCCAGGACCTTACTGCCTAGATGGTATCCTACCGCGACGGCCGCAACTCTACATCAGCACATTCGACTCGTTTCAAGGGACGGTAGCGCGGTTTTCATGGGGAGAGACTGATGCCGAGTAGAACGACAGTGGTGTCCGGCGCTCTCCGACGCCATCACACGACTGGTTGTCCCGGTAAGAATGCCGTTGTTCCGCTTGCCCCCCGGATCGGGAACCCCGCTTATCCGGCCTTGCGCACGAGGGTGCCGTCCGGAGCCTTCTCGAAATACTTCCCGTGCTCCCACCGGCCGATCATCTTCTTCTTCAGCGTGTCCTCGTCGAGCGGCTCCTTGTGCAGCCGAGCCCCGCGGTGGATCGAGTCCTTCAGGCCCGCCAAGATCTCGTCCAGCGGCCGCGTCCCGCCGACCGGCATCATCTCCGCCACCTCGGCCATGACCCGGTCCCAGAACTCCTCCGCGCGTATCCTGTCCAGGCGCCGCCGCATCTGCTCGTTCTCGGCCCGCAGCTTCAGCACCTCGGCGGCCTCCCGCGCCAGACGGACATTCTCCTCTCGTAGGTAATCGCATTCCGCCAGGGCGTCGTCGCGCATCTCGTCATTGGCTCGGAGCCTGGCCTCCAGCTTCATGCAGTCGTCCTCGAAGTGCTTCGTCTGGCTCGCCTGCGCGGACTCGACGACACTCTGGAACGTGGTCGTGCACCCGACGGATACCGTCTGGCACTTGAGCGACTTCGCTCACATCATCTGGCACTGGTAATGGAGACCTTCGACAATCCGTTACGCAAGTCGGAGCACTCGTTACACAGCATAGGTGTAACGGGGCGCTCTGTTACCGTACGAACCCAGCCCTGCAGGCCGATCCAAAGTTGGCCCGCACGTAACGGGTTCTCCACAGGCGGCCAGGAGATCAGTAACCACTACAAGCGACCGACTCTCGACAAGTGAATCCGAGTAGCGATCTCCTGGTCTCACGCACCAGGGGAGGCCCCTATGAACGCAGACCGTTTCGTTTCCAGCTTCGAGAACGGCGCCTACGGTCTCGCGGCCGGCCTCGCTGCCGCCCATGCTGCCGGCCTCGCCCGGGGTGACCGGTTGGTCGCCGAGGCCCGGGCTGCCGAGGAGGAGGCGGTGACCTCGGAGAACCTGGCGACCGTCGCCCGGGTCCTCCTGGAGCAGCGCCGGGAGCTCGCTGCGCTCCGGGCCGAGAACGCCCGCCTGAAGGGCGAGCTCGCCACCAGCCGCCGGGCTGATGCGGTCCGGGCCGTCGCGGTCGCCGCCCGCCGTACGAACGCCCGCCGCGCGTGACGTACGCGGCACCGGGGCCGCGTACGTACGGGGCTCCACGTGCTGACGGAATGCTTTCGCGTGCTGACGACGTGTGCACACGTGCGCACAGGGAAAGTCGCAACCCCTAAAATGCACGGGGACGCATTTTTCTTCGATGGCATCCAGACCTGAAAAAGCCCGCCCCGGGGTGACCGAGGCGGGCTTCGTTGCGTCAGGGATGCGGGGTGATCAGACGCCCTGGCAGGGCACGTACGAGGGGCTGTCGATCAGGTCCTGGATCGCGTCGCTGATGGCCTTGCGGCCCTCGGCCATGCGCTCGCGCTTCTCCGCGGTCATCTGGGCCATCTCGCGCTTGCCCTGCTCCCACTCCTCAAGCGTCGGGCACGGCGGCAGGGACGCCAGCGGCTTCATGCCGAGCATGTGGCGCCCGATCATCAAGGCGTCCCCGTTGGCGACGTTCATCAGGTCCATCCAGGGGAGGCCCCGGAGCCAAGCCTGCGCCGCCTCGTCGAGGGCGCGGAGATCGGGCTCCTCGTCCGTGAGCGTCCCCTGGGACAGGGCGAAACGCTGGGCGAGGGAGCCCCACTCCCTGGCGGCCTCGTCGGGGGTGATTGCCTTCTTGGGGGCCGGCGCGGCGGTCAGGGCGGCAGGCGATCCGACCGGGGCGGTCGCGGCCTCGGCCAGCGCGGCGGCCATGTCGGCGGAACCACCACCGGCGGGGGCGGCGCGGCGGGGAGCGGGGGTGATCGATTCGACGACCCAGCGGCCCGCCTTCCAGACGAGGCGGGTTGCGGTGACGGCCATCTCGGCGACGGCGGCGATGGCGGCGAGGATGTAGGCGAGAAGCTGACGGGCCACGGGTTGTCTCCTTGGTTGGTGGTGAGGGAATCGTGCCGCGCCGGCTCGAAAGGCACAGCGGGGAAATCCGCAAAAATGCGGATTTTTCTTCAGGCGGCGATCTTCGATGCCCGTGCCTCGGCGATTGCGGCGAGCCCGGCCTCGGTGAAGGCCGCCTCGATCTCGCGCTTGCCCTTCATGCGCTTGGGGGTTGCCCAGCCGAGCTCGATGGCGCGGACGGAGCCCCAGCCGTGCAGGTAGTTGTTGGTTACCGACGCGCCGAACGGCTTCGCCCACGAGCCGAGGATTGCCGGGCGTGCGTCGGCGGGCTCCGGCTCGCCGATCCTTTCGAGAAGGGCGCGTGCGTTGCCGACCGACAGTTCCCCCCAGAACACATTGAGGCCGACGGCGTGGAGCACGTGGCTGATCTTCGTGTGCTCCATGCTCCCGGCTAGGCGTTCCCAGCCGGCATCGGTCGCGAGATCGATGGCGTGGTGCCACATGCCCCCGTCGCAGTTTGAAGGCGCCCACACGGCCTTCAGCCCCGTGACCTCCTCGACCCTGCGCACGTACGGCAGGTCGGCGCAGGCCGGCGTCGATAGGAAAAGGTATGGGCGACCGCCCCGGTCGCGCCGGAGCGTCACCGGGAAGGCGATGCTCCGTGGTGCGAAGGGCACCGTCATGTCTCGCAGCGCGTACCCCATCGAGAGGGAGTAGAGGTTCGCGAGGCCGGCCTCGATCAGGGCGGCGTCCATCGGGGTACGACCCGGAACGACCCCCATGATCGAGGCGTCGACGAACGGCGTGATCTCGTCGTCGCGGCGATCCGGTTGCCGGACGACGGTCTCCGCCGGCTCCGGGGTTGGCTCTGTGACGCTGGCGAACAGGTCGAGTTGATTCGGATGCGGTCGCCGGGCCATCACGCGGCCTCCCCGAAGAGCTCGCGGCGCATGTTGTCGGGGATCTGCCGCCGGTGGACGTGGACGGCCCACAGGGCCTGGGACGCCTCGCACTGACCGAGCCGCGGCAGGCCGGAGAGGACGTGCCCCAACGCGGTGTGAGCCTTCGACCAGCCCGCATCGTTAGAAACCGTCGCCCAGTCGTCGTCCATGGCGGACAGGTGCTTCGTGGCCGAGTGGACGAGGAGTTGGATCGCCGGGTCAGCGGCCAGCGCCCACCACTTCTCCTTCCTCTCCGTCTGCGCCCGATCCGTGACCCGGGCGACCATCTCGTCGCAGGTCTCGACCAGGCGCCGGGCCATCTTGGCGGCCGACGCTGACGGCTGATCGCCCTCGGCGAAGATCGCGGTCGCCTTGTCCCGCTGCGACCGCGTCCACGCCCACGGCAGCGCCTTCATCCGGTCGCGCAGGAGGGAGACGGCGGCGAGGCGCTCCTCACCCTCCTGCGCCCACAGGCGAGCCATGTTCTCGGCCACCCGGGCCCGGCGTTCGGCCTCCTCGGCTGCGCGGCGTCCTTCTTCCTCGCGCGCGATCCCGTCGGCCCGGGCGAAGGCCGCCTCGAATCGGTCGTTCGACGGCGCGGGCTGCGGCTCCCAGCAGACCGGCTTGTCGTACTCGCCCTGGCGGTCGCCACCCCAGGAGAAGCCCAGCTCGCGCATCCCGTCGCGATCCGCCCGGTAGAGCCGGCTGTAGGAGCTCTCGTCACCGGCATCGGCGAGCCACAGGGTCTTGAGGCCGCCCTTGGTCTGGCGCTCCCCGACGCGGCGCCATGCCAGGCCGAGGGCACCGACGGGCAGGGCCTCGGTCAGGGGCGGGAGCGGGCGCTGGGCCGCCCCGTAGGCCGAGGCGCAGACGGCCCCGACGGCGACAAGGAGCAAGATGAGGGTGAGCATGGCGACCTCCGATGATCCGCAGATCAGAGTAGATTGCCATGAATTCCAAGGCCGACAAGGGCCGATGATTTATTATGGATTGTGGAATAAATCGAAATGCCAAAATAGTCCCTGATCATCCGTTACACATCTAGCGGATCAGCGGATCGCGGGTACATTCTCTCTTGTCACGTCGACAGGAGGGCCCGATGGTGGCTGACGATAGCCTCGAACGACCAGTAGTCCTCGGAGACGAAGCAATCGTCCGCATGCTCCTGGCCGAGTGCCGGGCTGCCGGTACCCAGGCGAAATGGGCGTCCGCGAACGGGGTCTCGCCTCAGTACGTGAGCGACGTCCTGAGGGGGCACCGGGTCCCCGGGGACAGGCTTCTCCGCCGCCTCGGTCTGCGACGCGAGATCACCTACGTCCCGGTCGACGAGGTGGTGTCGTGAGCCGCGGCAAGAGCCTCGCCACGGACGTTTGGATTCGCCCCAAACCCGAGACCGTCGCGCTGCTGTTGTCCCGCGAGGACGGGATGATTGCGGCTCGCGAGCGCTGGCACTGGTGCTCCGTGAACGTCCTTCTGGAGTTGGCGGCCGAGGGTCGCCAGACGCTCGGGCTCCCCCGCCCTGCGCGGGGGAGCAGGCCGCTCAAGACCCCCGGCCTCGCTGACGCCGTTGTCGCTGCCGTCGAGCGCCTCGCTAGCGTGCCGGCCGCGGCCGTCGAGACCGGGCTGTCGCAGGACAGCGTGCGCCGCGTGCTCCGCCAGCGCGGCCTGCCGATCCCCCGCGTGGACCGGGTCACCGCCGCCCGGCGCGCCGCCGAGGTCCGGCGCCAGAGGAGTGCAGCATGACGTCCGTCCGTAGCGAGTTCGTCACCGGCCTGCAGCGCCTCGACAAGGCGGCGACGAAGGCCCGGCTCATCACGGTCCGCGCGGCTGTCCACCGCCGGATCGACGAGCTCACTGACCCGGCCCTGAAGTGCGCGCTGATGGATGTCTCGGACTCGGTCGACCGCCTCCTCATGGAGACGTCGCGCATCAGCATCGAGCGCCTCGCGAACGGGCTCGCCGAGAGCCACGGCGAGCCGCCGCAGCCGTCCACTCTCCCCCGCGTCCCACCCAGAAGGAGCCAGCCGTGATCCATCGCGTAGGGTCCGCCTTCACCGTCGATTGCCTCGTCGAGGTCGAGCCGGGCCGCAGGGTCACCGTGTTCGCCCAAGGCACCGTCCCGGTCGAGGGCGACCTCCTGATCCTCCGGACGGAGCCCCCGCGGTGGCGGGCGGCCGAGGTCTACGCCGACGACACCGGCTGGCACGCCAAGGCGGTCCCGGCCCTCGGGCTCACCATCGCCGCCTGATCCGCCCCGCCGACGAGCCAGGCGACAGTGGCCACCGAGATCAGCGCAACTCCTTGGGAGACCACCATGAGCATTGAGAACACACGCAGGATCATCGCCGGCGAGATCGTCGCATCTGGCAACGTCGCCGCCCACGAGGTCGCCGAGCGCATCATGAAGCGCTTGGCGCGCGAGGGGCTGTTCGTCGTCGATGCCAGCCAGACCGAGGCGGTCGAGGCCCTCAAGAAGCTCGACTGCATCTTCGATTTCCCCACCGACGAGGCTGACGTGAAGGTCCTCGCCGAGCAGATCGGGATCGAGGACCCCACGGCCCTCACGGTCGCTTGCCTCGCCGTCCGGGAGGTCCTCGACGGTCCGAAGATCGCCGAGCAAGTCGCCTCCTACTACCGGCAGCCCGCAGCCGCCTGAGGCTGCCCCGTCGCGCGCCCGGCGGCAGGGGCGCTCCTCGATTCCCCCAGCAACCCCACACATGAAGGAGCGTCCCCATGCGGCGCGAGACCATGGACATCCAGACCAAGTTCCACGTCACCGGCACGAGGGCCGTCATCCACGCGGCGGTGCGCGCCGACCATGGTGGCTTATCGTCTGCGATAGAGCGGACCGACCGCATCCTGGCCGCTCTGGCCAAGGCCGACCTCATCATCGTGCCGAAGCCGACCGGCAACGCCGAGGCCGTTCGGGAGGCTGTCCGCACCGGCAACTGGACCGCCGTCTCGGAGAAGGATCTCCTGGCATGGCGTGAGGCCCCCGTGCAGGGGCTCGACATCGTCCTCGATGAGGAGGGTGAGCGAGCCATCAAGGCCGCGGCAGAAGCTCCCGTCCCACGTGGCATGGAGATCCTCGTCGCATCGGAGCGGCCGCACGGTCTCACCGACCGGGATCACGCCGTCCTGGACGCCGAGATGGTGATTGTCCGAGACATCAAGGCGGCAGTGCAAGGCTGCGCCCCCCACCGAGCCGAGGAGCTAGCCCACGAGATCACCCAGTCCCTCGCCAAGGCCGGGTTCGAGATCCGGTACGTGCCCCTCGACCTGGTCGATGACGTGGGGCCTCTTCAGCAGGTGTTCGCCGTCCGGATCGGCTGGCCGGAGTTCACGTCGAGCACCATCCTCGTTGAGGACGGAGCCGACGTCGCTACCGTGACCAAAGCGGCGAAGCTTCATGCGTTGAACGGGTATGGCAGCAAGGTAGACCGCGAGCGTTGGGTCGCCTTCAGCATGACCCAACGTCGCTTCCTGGCACCCGACGAGCCGGCGCCGTCAACGCTGATCGTGGGGCCCTACGAGGCCCTGGTGCGCGAATGCCGTACGCCTGAGCAGCCCAAGGAGGCCGCCGACGCCGATCTCAAACGCTACCAGGCGCGGTGGGAAAACGGCCTCCGAAACATCGTCACCATCCTGCACGGGCCCAGCTACTCGTTCGAGATCGACCAGATCGTCGAGGAGGTCCGCACGCTGACAGGCATCGTGTCCCGCCTTCCGGACGAGAGCCTCCGCCGGACGGAACACCACAGCTTCGGCGAGGACGATCCGTTCACGACCATCTCCGGGGACGCCTCGTCCGTGGAGCGCATCCTCGACCTGATCGAGAAGGGTGAGGCGGCGGTGAAGGCGGAGCGAGAGCCCGAGATCTCCATCTCACTCGGCGAGGACACCTTCTACCTGCAGGGCACACCCGAGGTCCGGAAGGAGCTGATGCAGTTCCTCCTGAAGGACATGGGTCGCTTCGCCAAGGCGGACGCCAATCTGGTGAGGGGGGCATCCTGATGCGGTCCTTCCTCACCCTCATCGCCGGCGGCCCGGGCAGGGTCGCCGTCTCCGCCGCGGGAATCGTGACCTGCGGCTTCATCCTCGACGGGCGCGGGGACGCCCTGCTGCGGGCGGTGTTCGTCACCGCGGTGTGGGGCTCCGCGTTCGTCCTGGCCTTCCTGACGCTGTGCTTCCTGGCGGCGGCGTGCGGGATCGACGTCGAGGGCGCGGTCGCCAAGCCCCAGCCGAAGGAGGCCGATCATGGCGAAGCGTGAACCACGGCTCAGCGTCTCGGTGACGGAAGGCGCCCGGGACGCCGATACCGGAAGGACGGCGTTCCGCATGGTCATCGTGCAAGCGTCGGGCGAGGCCGGCATCAACGCGGCACTGAAGCTCGTCGACGCCGTGACGGGCGTCCTCGACCGGCCCAAGCCGAAGGTGATCGGGCGTGGGTAGGATCGACCTGTTGACGTGGAGAGCCGAGACGGACGCGGTCGACAGGCTCGTGGACGGGCTCCTCGCCCGCGACGGGCGGGCCCAGGCCGAGGCGGTGGGCGCCATCCCCGACGACGACGGCGCCCACCGCCGGGTGTGGGAGCGCGCCCTGCTGCTGCTGTCCTGGCACGCCGCGCACGGGCCGGACTGAGCGCCCCATTCCCAAAACGGGAATCACCGGATCTGCGCTTGGTAACCACCTGTTAACCACTATTCGCCCCAGGGGTTGCAGGCGATCCGCGACCCTGCGAAGGTCTGGCATCGGGTTAACCTACCCAAACCGTCTTAACCAAGCTCCCAGGTGTCGATAGACTCCGCCCGGGACTTGGGGATTCCTTCGCGCATCGAGGCCGCCGGCCTCTGCGGGAGGAGCACATCCCATGACAATCATCTGTGGATTCGACGAGCCGACGACCGAAGACGAAGCCAAGAGCGTCATCCTGGATCGGGCGTGCGACGCCGCCAGGATCATGCACGCCAAGTGGCCCGGCGACCGCGTCAAGCAGGCCGACTACATGCTGCTGACGCTGTACCGGGCCTACGTCCTCGTGAACCTCGTGAAGGAGGAAGGCCGGGACGACCTGCGCATGTTCTACGTGAAGGGCCAGGGACGGTCGGACTCGATCCCTCAGGATTGGTTCATGGCCTACATCGCGGACGAGTGGACGCATACGGCGTGGCGCCTGGCGTACGGAGACAGTGAGGACGACGTGTTCGTCCGCAAGTGCCTTGTCGACAAGGACAAGGCCGCCTTCGACCGCCTGACGCAGTGGCTCACTCCGGCCGGCATGGCCCAGCGCATCAGCTTGAACGGCGACTACTCCGAGCATCCGGAACTCGCCGCCGTTCAGCACTACCACGACATCTTCATGGAGCATTCGGATGTCGAGGTCTGCGACCGTACAGTCGAGGTGAACTTCTAGCCCTCGCCGTCGTCCTCGGCCTCCAGCGCGGCGCCACGGACCTTCTCCTCGGGCTGGTCCGTGGTCGCCGCCAGGCGCTCCCGGATCTCCCCGAGGGTGACCGGCCTATAGCTCCACCGGTCGACCCCGACGTCGCAGGACTGCGAGGTGTCCGGGAGCAGGCCATGGGTATGCCCGAAAAGCTGGATGCTCCCCCTCCACGCGCCGACCCAGGCCCTCATCGGGTAGTGGCAGAGGATGACGCGCTGGCCCTCGATCCGGCGCGAGACGAGCTCGTGCTGCTCGTGCCATCCGAGGCTGGTCGTCTTCGTGCGGTCGTGATTCCCGCGAACGAGGTACTTGCGGCCCCGGAGGCGCTTGAAGAGCGCCGCGTACTGCTCCGGCGTGCCACCCATGCCGAAGTCGCCGAGGTGCCAGACCTCGTCGCGTGGGCCGACGACCGCGTTCCACGATTGCACGAGGAGCTCGTTGTGCTCGGCGATATCGACGAACGGCCTGTCGCTCATACGCAGGACGCCGGCGTGGAAAAAATGGGTGTCGGCGGTGAAAAAGGTCGTCATTTTGGCAGCCTCAAAGGGGGCTGCCGCGCACGCGGTCACGCCCCGGGATTAGGGATCTCGGCGAGGGGACGGCGGCGTATCGGTTTCACGGGTCTCTCCGGAGCGGCGAACCGTTTCCAAAACGGAAAGGGTTGGCGGTGGAATCGGTGTCGTAGCACGGGCCGGGTTAACGGGGCCTGGCCTGGGGGCATCAACGAAACTGTCCCCAACAGGATGATTCGACAGCTTCGGAAGCGGGTTAGACCATCAACGTCGGCCATGTTGCCCGAGCGTTAGATTTGTCGTTGGAGCCCCCCGCAGCTTTAGATCCGTCGGTCCGCCGTTAGCTTTGTCGGTCGGGCGGCCGGTCCGTGCCGAGGTCCACGAGGTAGGCCCGGCACCAGGGCACGTACTGGTTCGGGCCGCGCTTCCCCCACGCCTTCGGCCACCGGCACGTGACCGTCACGGCCAGCAGCACCGCGTCGAGCGAGGCGTTCGGCCCGAGGCGCGCGATCATCCTCTCGGTGCAGTAGTCCCCCCGCCGGCGCGGGCACCACAGGCAGGCCACCCGGACCCGCCGGTAGGGGAAGTCGCCCAGCCGAAGGATCACCGCCCCAGTCCTTGCTCCGCCGCGTTTGTTCTCTATCTGTTCCTGCGACGGAGGGTTGGCAATGCCTGATTACGCGGACATCCTGGATGCAGTGGCCGGCGAGGAACGCGACGCGATCCTGCGGGCCCTGGCGGAGGACATGCTGGAGGTGAGGTCGACGCGGCGGCCCGGGCTGGTGAAGGCCGAGCGGCCGGCGGACCTAGCGAGGGCGCTGGGGCGGGACCGGCGGCGGGCGCGTCCCGTGCGGCTGGCATCCTGATCCCGGGTGGGATCACCGGCTGCCGGTGATACCGGGTGGGATCATCCACAGGCGTCGCGACGGGGGCGGACGGGGGCGGGACGGAACGGGGGCGGATCGCGAGGTCCCGCCCCAAATCCGCCCCGGAACGAAAAAGCCCCGGCGTCCAGGCCAGGGCTTCGCGTCTAAGTCGTTGAATTCTTTGGTAGCGGGAGAGGGACTCGAACCCCCGACACGAGGATTATGATTCCTCTGCTCTAACCAGCTGAGCTACCCCGCCACGAGCCGCGTGTCCCGAACGGGACGGCGCGGCCAGCGGCCGGGGTATAGGGAGGGCGAGCGCGGGCTGTCAACGGTGTTATGCGCGGAAATTGGGGGCGCCGACAGGTCTTCGCTGCGAGGAGACCGGGACCGGGCCGCGGATGAATCGGGCCGTTGCGAAGAGTCCGACGGCGAACACCGCGGCGCCCAGATACGTCGCCGCCTGCGCGAAATCCGGGCCGACGAGACTTAGGGTGGAGGAATGGCCGGAGGCCGCGTCGACGGCCGTCAGGCCGATCCCGACGAAGCTCTCGCCGACCAGGAATCCGGAGGCGATGAGCACGCCGCGGCGGCGGGAGGCTTCGAGGTCCTCGGGCCCGGCGCCGCGGCGGCGCAGGGCGCGGGCGCACAGGAAGCCGAGCAGGCCGCCGAGCCCGATGGTCATCTCCACCGACAGCGGCAGGTACATGCCGATGCCCACGGTGAGCGCCGGGAAGCTGAACGCCCGGCGCTTGAGCGCGACTTCGAGGGCGACCATCACGGCGCCGAGGCCGCAGCCGATCAGCAACATCGGCCAGGGCAGGGTGCGGGCCACGATGCCGTCGGCGATCTGGGTCACCAGGGCGGCCTGCGGCACGGTGAGCGCCAGCGCCGGGTCCATGCCGGGGCGCGGCATCGAGCCGACGAATCCGTAGGCGCCGTAGAGCAGCGACAGCAGCGGCACGATCACCAGGGAGCCGACGGCGACGCCGACGATCAGTACCAGCTGCTGACGCCACGGCGTGGCGTCGACAATCTGGCCGGTCTTGAGATCCTGCAGGTTGTCGTTGGCGATCGACGCCGCGGTGACGATCACCGAGGCCGCCAGCAGCACCAGCGCGACGGTGACGCGCCGGGCCTCCGGTGTTCCGGCGGGGCCGAGCACCAACGGCAGCAGGGCGGCGCCGACCATGGCGGTGAGGATCCCGATCCCGGAGATCGGGCTTGTCGAGGAGCCGAGCAAGCCGGCGAGGTAGCCGCAGACCGCCGCCATGGCGGCACCGAACACGAGGCAGAACAGCAGCCCGGCCGCCACCACGGCGGCGAGCATCGGGCCGGCGATGCCGAGATCGGCCGCGAAGCCGGCGAACAGCGCGCCGAGCGGCACGCATAGGGCCAGCGCGGCGACGCCCACCAGCGGCAGCGGCAGGTCGCGGTCCTGCCGGGCTGCAGAATGCGCCGGGTTGCCGGCGGCAAGCGCCACCCGGATGCTGCGGGCGATCGGCCGGACCAGCGTGGCCACGGTCCAGAACCCGCCGACCGCGATGATGCCGGCGCCGACGAGCCGGACCTGCCCGGACCAGATCGCCTGCGCGGCCGCGCCGGGCTCCAGCCCGGGCTGGGGCGTCAGGGCGGTCAAAACCGGGACCATGATGCCCCAGGCAATGACCACGCCGGTGAGCAGGGCCAGGCAGGCGCCGATCCCGACGAGGTAGCCGACACCGACCAGGGCCAGGGAAAAGCCGCTGCCGATGCTGAACACCGCGCCGCCCAGGCTGAAGGCGGTGAGCACGCCCTCGGCCAGGATGCGCAGGCCGCTGGTGGCGAAGGCGACGAGGCCGGAGCCGGCGGCCGCGGTCAGCAGGGTCGTGAGGCCGCGCTCATCGGAAGCGGAACCTTCGGAATCGGCATGGCCGGCGCGCAGCACTTCGGCGGCGGCGACACCCTCGGGGTAGGGGAGGTCGCTTCCGGTGACCAGCGCCCGGCGCAGGGGAATCGAGAAGGCGACGCCGAGCCACCCGCCGATCAGGCAGACCAGGCTGGTCTCCCAGAACGGGAAGCCGTGCCAGTGCCCGATCAGGACGAGGCCCGGAAGAACCAGGATCACGTTGCACAGGGTGCCGGCCGCCGAGGCCTGGGTCTGGACGATGTTGTTCTCGAGGATGCCGGCGCCGCCGACGAGGCGCAGGGCGCCCATCGAGATCAGCGCCGCCGGGATCGAGGACGAGAACGTCATCCCGGTCTTCAGGCCGAGATAGATGTTGGCGGCCATGAAGACGACCGTGATCAGCGCGCCGAGCACGATCCCGCGGGCCGTGATCTCCCGCCCATGCCCGCCCGCCGGGGCGCCCGCGTCCGTGACCGCCATCGCGCCCCCATCGGCCCACGTGGCCGGACATCTGTCCCAGGTTTCACGATAGCCCGATGGTCCGGGCGCCGCCGCCCCCTTATCTTGCGACACGTGGCCCCGCTTGAGGGCCACGCCGAAGCGGAGCGTCCGATGACACGCCTGTCCAGAACCGGTCTGATCGCCCTCCTCGCATGGTCCGTGCCGCTGGCGACCTCCGCGGTCCAAGCGGCCGGCGCCGGCACCCCGTACGCGGCGACGCTGAACGGCGGCAGCGAGGTGCCGGCGACCGATTCGAAGGGCACCGGCAGCATCACGGCGACCTACGATCCAGCCACCAAGCACCTGAGCTGGAACGGGACCTACAGTGGCTTGACCGGCCCGGTCACCGCCGCGCATTTCCATGGCCCGGCCGCCGCAGGCGCGAATGCCGGCGTCCTGGTGCCCGTGACCGCCACCAGCAGCCCGTTCTCCGGCGAGGCCACCCTCGACGATTCCAAGGCCGCCGACCTCGAAGCCGGCAAGCTCTACTTCAACCTCCACACCGCGGCGAATCCGAAGGGGGAGATCCGGGGGCAGGTCGAGCGCGCGCACTGAACGTCCCAAACGCCAGGAGACGCGTCTTCGCGCGGCAGCGCAGACCCTGTGCGACGGTGTAATCGTACACCGTCGGCGGCTCCGGCGGTCGATGATCTGGGCCGCGGATCTGAGCCGCGGTCCCCTTCTCATGTGCCGGGCGATCGAAGACCGCCCGCCCTCAAAGACGGGCGCGCGGTCGGGCAGGCTTCAGGCCCGGCATAGCTCCATGATCATGGCGAACGCGGGCGACGCGATCTCCGGCAGCGCGACAGCCTCGGCTGTGGAGAATCGCTGGATCGCTTCGCCATGCGGGACGACTACTTTTTAGCGCCTGCCGGGTGGCCCCTCCGGCAAATGATGCTTAGGCGGATCCTCCCGAGCAGCCGGAGGTGCCGATGAAGCAGATCGAGGCCATCATTGCGTGGACACCCGCCCGCTGGGCGGAGCTGCGGCCGGAGACGGCCGGGCAGATCGTGGTGCTGCCGGCCCCCGACACGGACGGTGCCGCGAAGCGCTACATCATGCACGCGGGCGCGAGTTCCTCCGCGCTGGCGGCCCTGTCGGACGAGGCCCGGATCGCCCGCCTGTTCATCGATTTCCAGACGATCGTGGTGCGCGACGGGCTCGACCCGCAGGTCGTCCACCGCGCCTTCCTGGCGATCGACGAGTACCGGTTCCGGATCGCGCCGGACACGGAGGGCGCCGAATTCGAGGACCCGCCCGAGGAGGATTAGCACCGCGCCTTGAAAACCGGGGCCACGCAGCAAGACCTGCGGCTGCGGAACGCCGACATCGTGGCAACGGCTTTCCTCGCTTGGAGCGCCGGGCCTGCCCGCTCTCGACTTTACCGGCTAGAACGCGCGCCGTCGAAATGGAGGCCCGTTCGGCGTAAGCGAACGCGCGAAAGCTAGGACGCTAGATCTGCTCCCGATCGCAACGTAACCGGGACCAGCTCTAGCGTCCGTCGGATCGCGTTTCGCAGGAGTCTTGGACGGAGCAGCGATTTGCAGGGTCGCCTGGCGTTAGCGACTTGCCGCGCATCGAAGGGGCGCGATCCGGAGATCCCCCGGGATGCCACAGGGCGGGGCTGAGGCCCGAGACGGCCGGGCAGATCGCAATGGTGCCCGCGCGCGACGGTGCCGGACCGAGCGGACCCATGTCCGGACGTATGTGAAACCGGCCCGCCGCTCGCGCAAGCGTGAGAATAACGAATACACATCCGCGCAGCGTGCCCTATGTCCCGGTCGGGTTCCGACACCACCGGAGGCTGGCCATGCCCCTATCCCGTCGCGCCGTCATCGCGGCTGCCACTCTGGCGCCGCTCGCCGGCCGCCTGTCCTGGGCCACGGAGCCACTGATCCGAAGGCCGATCCCATCGACTGGCGAGATGCTGCCGGCGATGGGGATCGGCACCTCCCGGCGCTACGAGGTCGAACCGAATGCCGAGGCGGTCGCGCCCCTGAAGGCGGCGGTGCAGGCTTTCGTGTCGCTCGGCGGCACGGTGATCGACACGGCGCCGAGCTACGGCACCGCCGAGGACGTGCTGGGCCTGATCCTGGCCGAGCCCGGCCTGCGCGAGAAGCTGTTCCTGGCCAGCAAGGTCGACACGCAGGGTCACGACGCGACGCGCGCGGAGTTCGAGCGGTCGCTGAAGCGGATGAAGGTCGAAAGCCTCGATCTGGTGGCGGTCCACAACCTGATCGACGTGGACGCGAATCTCGCGGTCTTGCGCGACCTGAAGGGTACCAAGCGGATTCGCTATGTCGGCGTCACAGTCTGGCGGGACGGCCAACTCGACGCCCTCGAGGCGGTGATGAAGCGCGAGACGCTCGACTTCATCCAGGTGAACTACGCCATCGACAACCGGGCCGCGGCCGAGCGCATTCTCCCGCTCGCCGCCGACAAGGGCGTGGCCGTGATGACCAACGTGCCGTTCGGCCGGGATCGCCTGTTCAAGGCGGTGCAGGGCAAGGAGCTGCCCGCGGTGGCCAAGGATCTCGGCTGCACCAGCTGGCCCCAGGTCTTCCTGAAATACGTGCTCGGCCACCCCGCCGTGACATGCCCGATCCCCGGCATGGCCAAGGTGGCCTATGTCGAGGACAACCTTGCCGCCGCCCGGGGCCCGCTCCCCGACGCGGCTCAGCGTAAGCAGATGGAGACCTTCATCGATGCGGTCTGATCGCACCACGCGGCGCGCTGCGCTCGCCCTCGCCGCCGTCCTCATGACGGCCACCGCGGTTCCGGCCCTGGCGCAAGAGAGTGCCAAGAAAATACGGATCGGGGTGATCGGGGCCGGCAACATCGGCGGCACCATCGGCGGCCTCTGGGTGAAAGACGGCCACGAGGTGATGTTCGCCTCGCGCCATCCAGAGACCCTGGCGCCGATGATCGCGGAGCTCGGACCCAAGGCCAAGGCCGGGACGCCGGAAGAGGCGATCAAGTTCGGCGAGGCGGTGTTCGTCGCCGTGCCCTACAAGGCCTATCCCGACCTCGCGAAGGATTTGGCGGCGTCACTCTCCGGCAAGGTCGTGCTCGACGCCGGCAACGCCACGCAGAAGCGCGACGGCGCGCTCTACGACGAGGTTCAGGCGAACGGCATCGGGGCGACCTCGGCCAAGTACCTGCCGGGCGCCAAGGTGGTCCGGGCCTTCAACGCGGCCAACTACAAGGTGTTCGCGAAGGCGGGTGCGAACGGCGGCCAGGACCGCCAGGGCGGCCGGATGGCGATCCCGATCGCCGGCGACGATCCCGCGGCGCTGAAGGTGGCCGAGGTCCTTGTGCGCGATGCCGGCTTCGATCCGGTCGTCGTCGGCCCGCTCAAGGACGCCGACAAGTTCGCCATGGGGTCGCCCGGCTTCGGTCACGAGGCCACCGCCCCGGAGTTGCGCGAGAAGCTCGGGCTGGGGAAGTGACGGGCGCGTGCCTGAAACATCCGCGCCCCGCGGCCCGCTCGCGCGCCTGATCGACATCCGGCCCGGCGAGGGCCAGGCGCTCGCCTGGTCCTGGGCCTACATCTTCTCGATCCTGGCCGCCTACTACGTGCTGCGACCGATCCGCGACCAGATGGGCGTGGCCGGGGGCATCGAGAACCTGCCGTGGCTCTTCACGGCGACGCTGGTCGGCATGCTCGCCCTGAACCTGCCCTTCGCCTACCTGGTGAAGCGCATGCCGCGGGCGCGGTTCGTGCCGATCACCTACCGGTTCTTCGCCGCCAACATCCTGGCCTTCGCGCTGGCCCTGTACCTGGCCCCGCCCGATTGGGGCATCTGGATCGGCCGGGTGTTCTTCGTCTGGCTGTCGATCTTCAACCTGTTCGTGGTCTCGATCTTCTGGGCCACCATCGTCGACGTCTTCTCGAACGACCAGAGCAAGCGCCTGTTCGGCTTCATCGCGGCCGGCGCGACCGTGGGGGCCATCACGGGCTCGGCCACCACCGCGATCCTCGCCAAGAACGTGCCGACCTGGGGCCTGATGCTCTGCGCGGTGGTGCTGCTCGAAGTCGCGGTGTTCTGCATGCGCGGGCTGGCGTCCCTGTCGGCGCGGCTCCACGCCGTTCCGGGCAGCGAGACCGTCAGCGACGGGCAGGACCGCACCATCGGCGGCAGCGTGCTGGCGGGCGTGACCCGCACCCTGGCGTCGCCCTACCTGCTCAACATCTCGCTGTTCCTGCTGCTGTTCTCGGTGACCTCGACCTTCCTGTATTTCGAGCAGGCCGGCATCGCCAAGCGGAGCTTCCCGGACCGGGGCGCACAGACCGCGTTCTTCGCCAGCGTCGATCTCGCGGTGAACGTGCTGACCCTCGGCGTGCAGCTGTTCCTGACCGGGCGGATCGTCAAGCGGCTCGGCGTTGGGATCACCCTGGCGCTGCTGCCGGCCTTCAGCGTGCTGGGCTTCGCCGCGCTCGCCGTCTCGCCCACCATCGGGGTGATTGTGGCGTTCCAGGTCCTGCGCCGGGCCGGAAATTTTGCGATTGCCCGCCCGATCCGGGAAGTCCTGTTCACCGTGGTTCCGAGGGAAGATCGCTACAAGGCCAAGAGCTTCATCGACACGGTGGTCTATCGCCTGGGCGATCAGGTCGGGGCGTGGTCGTTCACCGGAATCCAGGGGCTCGGCCTCGGCAGCACCGGGATCGCCGGGGCGGCGGTACCGCTCTCGGTGGCCTGGCTGCTCAACAGCCTATGGCTCGGCCGGGCCCAGGATCGCCGTCAGGCTGCACTGGACGAGCCTGCACCAGACCCCGCTGCCTTGCCACGCGCCGCGCCGTAATCCGCCGCCGCTGGTGCCGAAGGGGCCGCCGCGTTAAGCGACGGTTTACCATGCGGCGCGAGATCTCGTGCTCAGCTCCGCCGGAGGGGGACAAGACGGCATGACGTGTCCGGCACAGCTCGGTCCGGGCTCGAAGGTCCGCGCCGCGGCTCTGCTCGTCCTGGTGGCGCTCGCCTCGGTGCCGGCCCGCGCGGAGGAGCCGCTGTTCATCCGCATCCGGCCGACGCAGGACGGCGACCGGACCGCCCGCGAGGCCCTGTGGGCGCGTCGTCAGGCCCATGCCCGCGCGGTGATCGAATCCGTCTGCACCGGCTGCCTCGGCGCCTGGAAACCGGAGCAGCCGGTACCCCCAGTTGCGACCCCCGGTCCCGCGCAGGCCAGGATTGCGGACCTTACTGCGCCGGCAGGGCTTGAAACCGACACCGGCTCCGGGGCATCCGAGCCAGCTTCCGATCCATCGCTTCCCGAGAGGCAACCATGACACAAGCGCATCCGACCAGCGGCGCCGAGCCCGAAGTCGATTGCCCCGTGAGCCTCGAGGTTCTGGGCGATGTCTACCGGGCCGACGAGTTCGACCTTCCGATGATCCTGGAGCAGATCACGCCTCTGAAGCGCGCCCAGCTCGCCGCCTACCTCTACGGCAAGAGCCACATGCACAAGCTCGGCCTGAAGGTGGCCCGCTCCTGCGACCGCGACGACCTGATTCGGGTCGCCGGCGAGATCGGCTCGGTGATCCACGGCCAGGCGCACCTGAAGCCGGCCAAGCCGGCCCCCGTCGCCGCCCCGGAACTGCGCGCCAAGACCCTGCCGGGCCAGAAGAAGGTCAGCCTCGCGGGCGCACCGGCCAAACCCGCGATCAGCCTGGGCGGCTCGGCCAAGGTCCGCAACTTCGACTGACCGCGACCGGCGCGTAGGCCGTCCCGTCGGGCGCACGGCCCGGCGTCGAGCCGGCCGCGAGCTCTGCGCCCGGCGCGCGGCTCGCATCGTGATCCCCAGGCGGAGCCGGGCCCCTGCGTTGCGTGTGCCCCGGCCTTCGGATAATCGCCCGCGATGAACACCGACCACGACAAGATCCTGATCGTCGATTTCGGCTCTCAGGTGACCCAGCTCATCGCCCGGCGGGTGCGGGAGGAGGGGGTCTATTGCGAGATCGTCCCCTTCACGAAGGCCGAGGCCGCTTTCCGCGAGCAGAAGCCGAAGGGCGTGATCCTCTCCGGCGGCCCCGAATCGGTGACCGTCGAGGCGAGCCCCCGGGCGCCGCAGCTCGTGTTCGAATCGGGCGTCCCGGTCTTCGGCATCTGCTACGGCCAGCAGACCATGGCGGCCCAGCTCGGCGGCGCGGTCGAGGGCGGGCACCACGCCGAGTTCGGCCGGGCCGAGGTCGAGATCCTGGCCGATTGCCCGCTGTTCAACGGCGTCTGGCATACGGGCGAGAAATATCCGGTTTGGATGAGCCACGGCGATCGGGTCACCAAGCTCCCGGACGGCTTCACCACCGTGGCGATCTCGAAGAACGCCCCCTTCGCGGCCGTGGCCGACGCGGCGCGCAACTACTACGCGGTGCAGTTCCACCCCGAGGTGGCCCACACCCCGCACGGCGCCCTGCTGATCCGCAACTTCGTGCGCGACATCGCCGGCTGTTCCGGCGACTGGACCATGGGCGCCTACCGCGAGGAGGCGATCGCCAAGATCCGCGAACAGGTCGGCGCGGAGAAGGTGATCTGCGGCCTGTCCGGCGGGGTCGATTCGGCCGTCGCCGCGGTGCTGATTCACGAGGCGATCGGCGATCAGCTGACCTGCGTGTTCGTCGATCACGGACTGCTCCGCCTGGGCGAGGCCGAGCAGGTCGTGGCGCTGTTCCGGGACCATTACAACATCCCGCTGGTCCACGTTGAGGCGAGCGGCATGTTCCTCTCGGCGCTGGAGGGCGTCAGCGACCCGGAGGTCAAACGGAAGACGATCGGCCGCCTGTTCATCGACGTGTTCGAAGCGGAATCGAAGAAGATCGGCGGCGCGGCGTTCCTGGCGCAGGGCACGCTCTACCCGGACGTGATCGAGAGCGTGTCGTTCACCGGCGGTCCGTCGGTGACGATCAAGAGCCACCACAATGTCGGCGGCCTGCCCGAGCGCATGAACATGAAGCTCGTGGAGCCGCTGCGCGAGCTGTTCAAGGACGAGGTCCGGGTGCTCGGCAAGGAACTCGGCCTGCCCGACGCCTTCGTCGGCCGCCATCCGTTCCCGGGTCCCGGCCTGGCCATCCGCTGCCCCGGCACGATCACGACGGAGAAGCTCGAGGCCCTGCGCAAGGCCGATGCGATCTATCTCGACGAGATCCGCCAGGCCGGCCTCTACGACACGATCTGGCAGGCCTTCGCGGTGATCCTCCCGGTGAAGACGGTGGGCGTGATGGGCGACGGCCGCACCTATGACCACGTCTGCGCCCTGCGCGCCGTGACCTCGGTGGACGGCATGACCGCCGACTTCTACCCATTCGACATGGCCTTCCTGGGCCGGGTCGCAACCCGGATCATCAACGAGGTGAAGGGCATCAACCGGGTGACCTACGACATCACCTCGAAGCCGCCCGGCACGATCGAGTGGGAGTGACGGGCGCGCTTCGCAGCGATCGAACGACCGCTATGAACCCCCGCTCAGCAGCAGCTCGGCCGCGATCACCCACATGGTGATCGCGATCCCGCCTTCCAGCACGCGCCACGCGGCCGGCTTGGCGAACAGGGGCCGGAGGATCGCGGCGCCGTAGCCCAGCGCGAAGAAGAACGCGACCGAGGCGCTCATCGCGCCCGCCGCGAAGGCGGGTTCCTGACCGGGGAAGCGCGTCGAGATCGATCCGATCAGCAGCAGCGTGTCGAGATAGACGTGCGGGTTGAGCCAGGTCAGCGCGAGGCAGGTCGCGAGCGTCCGCCCGAGGCCGGCGGCGGATCCCGGGGCGGGCCGCAGCGCCTCGGTGGCTGCGAAGGCCGACCGGAGGCTGCGCGCGCCGTACCAGATCAGGAAGGCCGCGCCGGCATACAGCATCGCCGGCCGCAGCCACGGGGCGAAGACCACGAGGCTCTTGAAGCTGGTCACGCCGACCAGGATCAGGAGCGCGTCGGACGCCGCGCACGTGGCGCAGACCAGCGCGACATGCTCGCCGCGCAGGCCTTGCCGCAGCACGAAGGCGTTCTGGGCACCGATGGCCAGGATCAGGCCGGCGCTGACGGAGAACCCGGTCAGATAGACGTCGAACACGCGGGGTTACTCATCGGAGGTCGAACGATCTTGGCGCTGTCGGCGCGGTATGCGTTCAAGAGCCAGAGATTGTCCAAGGTCATCGCTACGAAGCCCGCCGACACGGTGAGCGCAGCGAATCGTCCCTGCCCGGCGCCGTGTCATCCCCTGTGATGCTGACCGGGGTCACGTCGCTTCACACCTGATGACGGGGCGGAAGGCCGAGATTCACACGCAGGAGCCGCGGGACCGAGTTCCGAGGCTCGCACAAGCGATCACCCGCCTTCCGCGAATGCTCATCGCGCGCAGAGCACCGGCTCCAGCGCCGCCATCGCCTGCCGGAACGCCGCCAGGTGCAGACCGTCCCGGAGCGCTCCAGGCTTGGCGTAGCCGGTCTCGCCGTCGCGCAGCGGCGCGAACGGGTCCGCAAAGGTGCAGCCGAGGCGGGTGCAGAGCGCGCGCAGCCGGTGCGAATAATCCGGTACGGCCGCCGCATCGAGGAACCGGCCGCTCTCGCGGCCGATCGGGGGCAGGGCGGTCACCACCACGCGGGGGCTGGCCGCCTGAAGCCGTTTGACGAGGGCAACCACATGCGCCTCGAACCGCGAAGCCGCCTCGACGGACCGTGGGGCGTTCTTCGCGAGGATGTCGTTGGTGCCGATCGTCAGGGCCGCGACCTTGGGCGCATGGTTGAATCGCAGCCCGGCGAGGTGATCGAGAAGGGCGGCGGCGGTCGCACCGCTGAAGCCGCCGTTGACAAGGTCCAGGCCGCAGGGCCGCTGGCTTCCGGGCTGCAGCTCCACCTGGGAATCGCCGGCCCAGAACACGTAGTCCTGCGGCGCCTCGTCCAGGCTGACCTGGACGGCGATGCCGCGCATCACCGCGTAGGCTCGGGCATCCACGGCGGGCTTGTGCAGGTACCAGCCGGCGAGTCCTCCCAGCGTCAGCAGGACTAGGGCCGCGAGGATCGCGAGAAGGCCCCGCCTCACGGCTCGGCGCCGGCGCGGTCGACCCGCGCCTCAGGCCGCGAATCGGTCGTGGCGTAATAGGGCTTGATGTCGAGGAGCGGCGTTCCGTCCAGGCAGTCGAGCCCGCGGACCTGCAGGGTGTCGCCCGCGCGGGTGATCAGCGCGACGACCGAGAGCGCGATCGGGTTGGGCCGGGCGGGGGAGCGCAGCGCGAAGGTGCCGCGCGGCCCGTCGGCGTGGCGCGGCTGCTGAACCACGAGCCCCCGGGTGGCCTGGTCCATCCAGTAGAGCAGGATGAGGTGCGTGCAGCCGGTGATCGTGAGCAGGCCGGGCGCGTAGGCTGGATCGACCTCGACGGTGCAGACGGCGTCGGTCTGCAGCCCGTTCTTCGGGCAGTCCCGGCGCGTACGCCACGGCGTCCTGAGGCGGCCGATGAAGTGGAGGCCGGCGTCGAATGCGGCGGGCAGGTCCGCCATCTCCTCGCCGGGACGGATCCCGAATTCGTCCGCGCCGCTCAAGGAACCTCCGCGCCCTCTCATCCCGCGCCGGTTCTCGGTCAAGCGCCGTCCGGCCGCAAGCCCGGGTCGCGCGCGCACGCTCCGCGGTGTAGATCCGAGCTTGCGACGGGAGGGTTCATGATCGAGCGGGAATTGCGGCCGATGCAGGCCGTGGCGGATGCGGAGAGCGCAGTCGATCGCCTGGTCGAGCTCTATGACGGCGCCGCCGACGCCTTGCGGCAGGCGCTGGAGCGGTACCTTGCGGGCGGTCCTCCGCCGGACGCCACCGAGCGTCTCGCGTTCCGCTATCCCGAATTGCGGATCAGCTATCGCCCCGCCGGCCCGCTGCCGCGGGTGCGCCGCGCCACCGCCAAGCTCCAGGCCGCCGGCACCTACGCCACCACGGTCACGCACCCGGCCTTCTTCCGCCACTACCTCACCCGGCAGCTGCAGCCGCTGATCGACGATTACGGCATCCAGATCGAGGTGGGCCTGAGCGCACAGGAGATCCCCTATCCCTACGTGCTGGAGGCAGGGCTCGACGCGCGCGGGAGCACTGTCGACGGCGCCGAACTCGCGACCTACTTCCCCGTTCCGCTGCTGTCGCTGGTGGGCGACGAGATCGCCGACGGGACGTTCGATCTGGTGGACGGCGAGCCGCTGCCTCTGGCGTTGTTCGACGCGGTGCGGGTGGATTACTCCCTGCGCCGCCTGGTCCACTACACGGGGTGCGACTGGCGCGAGGTCCAGCCCTGGATCCTGCTCACCAACTACCACCGCTACGTCGATCAGTTCGTCCGGCACGGGCTGGAGCGCCTGGCTTCCGGCGCGGAGGGTTTCGAGCGGCTGGTGCTGCCCGGCGGCCTGTCGGTGAGCCGGGCGGAGGCCGCGACGGCCGATCCCGCCGCGGTGATCGCCGCTTCGCCCTGGCACCGCCACCAGATGCCGGCCTATCACCTCGTGGCGCGCGGCGCCGATGGCACCATGCAGGGCACGACGCTGGTCAATATCGGCGTCGGCCCCTCGAACGCGAAGACGATCACCGATCACCTCGCCGTCCTGCGCCCGGATTGCTGGCTGATGGTCGGCCATTGCGGCGGCCTGCGCCAGTCGCAGACCATCGGCGATTACGTGCTGGCCCACGCCTATCTCCGGCGGGACCGGATCCTCGACGAACTGGTGCCGCCGGACGTGCCGGTGCCGGCGCTCGCCGAGGTGCAGGTCGCGCTCCAGAGCGCCGCCGCCTCGGTGACCGGCGAGCAGGCGGAGGCTCTGAAGCGCCGGCTGCGCACCGGCACGGTGGTGACCTATGACGACCGCAACTGGGAGCTGCGGTTCAGCCAGGAGCGCCGGCGGATCAACCAGTCGCGGGCGATCGCGGTGGACATGGAGAGCGGCACGGTGGCGGCGCAGGGCTTCCGCCTGCGCGTGCCGTACGGGGCGCTGCTCTGCGTCTCCGACAAGCCGCTCCACGGCGAGATCAAGCTGCCCGGCGCGGCGAACGCGTTCTACGACCGGGCGGTGTCGGAGCACCTGCGCGTCGGGCTGGCGGCCCTCGACGCGCTGCGGGCCGACCGGCACGGGCTGCATTCGCGCAAGCTGCGCAGCTTCGACGAGCCGCCGTTCCGGTAACCCGCCGGACCCTCGATACAGTCAAGCTTTCAATATTTTCGTACAATTTTCGCATGACAGCGACTGACTGACACGGCGTATTCAGTCGTCGCGCCGGGATACCTGCGATCGATCGGACGTTGGAAAGTCATACTCCTCGCAAGGATTGGACTTTCTCATGAAGCGCTTTGCTCTCGCATCGACGGCTCTGCTGGCGGCCTTCACCCTGGTCCCGGCCGGCGCGGATGCCCGCGGCTTCGGCGGCGGCGGGTTCCGGGGTGGCGGCTTTCACGGCGGCGGGTTCGGCGGTGGCGGTTTCCGGGGCGGCGCGTTGGGTGGCGGCGGTTTCCGCGGGGCCGGCTTGGGTGGCGGCGGCTTCCGCGGTTCAGCTCTTGGCGGTGGCGGATTTCGCGGCGCGGGCATCGGTCATCCCGGCATCGGGGTCGGCCGCGGTGTCGGAGTCGGTGGCTTCCAGCGCGGCGGCTTCGCCAATGCCGGCCGCGGCGGTCTGATCGGCCATCGCGGCGGCGTCGGCCGTGGGTTCGCCAACCGCGGCTATTATGGCCGGGGTTATGGTGGTGGCTACGGCCGCGGCCTGGGCTATGGCCTTGCCGGTGTCGGCCTCGGATTGGGGGTCGGCTACGGTCTCGGCGGTGTCGGATACGGCTTGGCCGGCGACGGCTACGGCGACAGCTGCACCGGTGCCTTCGGCTACGGTTACGATCCCGCCTATTGCGGCACCTACGGCTACGGCTACTGAACGCCGTCCGCAGGCTCCGTCGCTGCCATGAAGGCCCGGCCGGAAACGGTCGGGCTTTTTTAGGCGCGAGGGCGGTTTCTGGACCCGTCAGCCTTCGCGGTTCGCGAAGGCTGCGTCGCGGACTGCCGAATTGCGAACGGTTCCAGACCGGCCCATGCAGGCGCTTGCACGCAGCGCGGGAGGGGCGGATGAGCGGAGGAGCGGTCGTTCCGGCGACAGCCGCCCTGCTGGTGTTGTGCATGGGCCTCTGGGCCACGGCACTCCTGCCGGAGATCGTCACTGCGCTCGCCTTCTTCGGTCTGGCGATGCTGCTGCGGCTTGGAACTGCCGCCACCGTGTTCTCGGGCTTCTCGGCCTCGGCGTTCTGGCTGGTCCTGTCCGGCATGGTCGTGGGCCAGGGCATGACCCGCACGGGCCTCGGCGCCCGCATGGCCGGCGCGCTGGCGGGACGCCTGTCCGGCTCCTACGCGCAATTCATTGCCGGCCTTGTGATCCTGAGCTTCCTGATCGCGTTCGTGATGCCGTCCAACCTCGGCCGGATCGCCCTGATGATCCCGGTGACGCTCGCGCTCTGCGACAGCTTCGGGCTGGTGCCAGGCCGGCCGGGACGGACCGGCGCGGTCCTGGCGGTCGGCGTCGCGACGCCGATCCTGTCGGCGGCGATCCTGCCCGCCAACGTTCCAAATCTCGTGATGGCCGGCTCCGCCGAGAAGGTGCTCGGCCTGCACCTCTCCTACCTGTCCTACTTCGTCCTTCACGCGCCGGTCCTGGCGGTGGTGAAGGGCGCCCTGCTGGTGGCGCTGATCGTGCGCCTGTTCCCCGACCGGCTCAGCCCCGACGCACACGCCCTGCCGGTGCCGCGGCCCGTCTCGGGTGCGGAACGGCGCCTGGCGGTGATCCTTGCCTGCACTCTGGCGCTCTGGATGACCGACAGCCTGCACGGCCTCGCCCCGGCCTGGGTCGGGCTCGCGGCCGCGGTGATCTGCCTGCTGCCCAGGATCGGGGTGCTTCCGCCCGAGTCGTTCCAGCAGGTGAACCTGCGGACCTGCTTCTACATCGCGGCGCTGCTGGGCCTCGTCGCCCTGGTGAACGAGACCGGCCTCGGGGCACGGCTCGGCCATGCGCTGCTGGCCGTGGCGCCGCTCACCCCGGACGCGCCGACCCAGAACTTCGCGGTGCTCGCCGGCATCAGCACGGTCCTGACGCTGCTCGTCACGGCCAACGGGGCGCCGGCCCTCTACACCGCGCTGGCGGGGGAGATGTCCCAGGCCAGCGGGCTGTCGGCGCTCGCCGTCGTGTCCGTGCAGGTGATCGGCTATTCGACGCTTTTCTTCCCCTATCAGGCGCCCCCGATCGTGGTCGCCAGCGAGCTCGGTGGCGTGCGCCTGCGGGACGCGACGCGACTCACCCTGGCTTTCGGGCTGGCCTCGCTCGTGATCGCGACACCCCTCGATTACGCCTGGTGGCGCCTCCTGGGCCAACTCAAGTGACAGATCCGCCGCCCTATCAACACGCCCCCCGCATTGCGCCGCAGCATGACACATTGCGGCTTGGGCCCGGAGGCACTAGCGCTACCACCAGATTAGAGACGGTCCAGTTCGCAGCTGCGAGGCTTCAACCCAATGGCACCCACCGCCCGCCCGACAGTGGCACAGCCGCTTTCACCGCATCTCCAGATCTATCGCTGGACCTGGACGATGGCGATGTCGGTGTTTCACCGTATTACCGGCACCGCGCTCTACGGCGGAACTGCCCTCGTCGCGATCTGGCTCGTGGCGCTTGCCTCGGGGCCGGCGGCCTATTCCTACGTCGCCTGGTTCTTCGGCTCGCTGCTCGGCCGCCTGATCTTGTTCGCCTACACGTGGGTGCTGATGCATCACATGCTCGGCGGCCTGCGCCACCTGGTTTGGGATACCGGCGTCGGCTTCGACCGGGAGAAGCGCCTGAACATGGCGCGCCTGACGCTGGTCGGGTCGATCGCGCTCACCATCGTCATCTGGGCGGTCGCCCTTCTGGTCCGCTGAGGGGAGGCCGGCATGGCTAAGGAAGAGATCCGCCAGGACACCCGCGTCTCGATCCGCACGCCGCGCGCGCGCGTCCGCGGCATCGGCATCGCCCATCACGGCGCCGGCCACTGGTGGCAGCAGCGGGTGACCGCGGCGGCGAACGCCGTCCTGATGCTGGCCTTCGTGGTGATCGTCGCCAACATGGCCGGCCGGGGCTATGTCGAAGCGACGCAGCTGATCGCGAAACCCTTCGTCTCGATCATCCTGATCCTGGCGCTCCTGTCGGTGACGATCCACATGCGGATCGGCATGCAGGTGGTGATCGAGGATTACGTTCACGGCCAGGGCACGAAGATCGCCGCCGTGTTCGCCAACAACATCTACGCGGTCCTGGTGGCCGTGGCTTGCCTCTACGCGGTCCTGCGCATCGGCTTCGGACAGCCGGCCTGAACCCCGCCATCACGCATTTCGAGGAGCCGATCATGGCCGCCAACGGCACCAACGGCAGCGGACCTGCCTACACCATCCACGATCACGCCTTCGACGTGGTGATCGTCGGGGCCGGCGGCGCGGGCCTGCGCGCCACCGTCGGCTGCTCCGAGGCCGGCCTGCGCACCGCCTGCATCACCAAGGTGTTCCCGACCCGGTCGCACACCGTGGCGGCGCAGGGCGGCATCTCGGCCTCGCTCGGCAACATGGGGCCGGACGATTGGCGCTGGCACATGTACGACACCGTGAAGGGGTCGGACTGGCTCGGCGACCAGGACGCGATCGAGTACCTCGTCCGCAACGCGCCGGCCGCCGTCTACGAGCTGGAGCATTGGGGCGTGCCCTTCTCCCGCACGGAAGAGGGAAAGATCTACCAGCGCCCGTTCGGAGGCATGACCACCGATTACGGCAAGGGCACCGCCCAGCGGACATGCGCGGCAGCCGACCGCACCGGCCACGCCATGCTGCACACCCTCTACGGGCAGGCGGTGAAGAACCAGACCGACTTCTTCATCGAGTACTTCGCCCTCGACCTGATCATGGATGAGGACGGCCGCTGCCGGGGCGTCATCGCCCTCGACCAGGCCACCGGCGAGATCCACCGGTTCCGCGCCCAGACCACCATCCTGGCCACCGGCGGCTACGGCCGCGCCTACTTCTCGGCGACCTCGGCGCATACCTGCACGGGCGACGGCAACGCCATGGTGCTGCGGGCCGGCCTGCCGCTCCAGGACATGGAGTTCGTGCAGTTCCACCCCACCGGCATCTACGGCGCCGGCTGCCTGATCACCGAGGGCTCGCGCGGCGAGGGCGGCTACCTGACCAACTCCGAGGGCGAGCGCTTCATGGAGCGCTACGCCCCCTCGGCCAAGGACCTCGCCTCGCGCGACGTGGTCTCGCGCTCGATGACCATGGAGATCCGCGACGGCCGCGGCGTCGGCAAGAACAAGGACCACATCTACCTGCACCTCGACCACCTGGACCCGAAGATCCTGCACGAGCGCCTGCCGGGCATCTCGGAATCCGCCAAGATCTTCGCGGGCGTCGACGTGACCAAGGAGCCGATCCCGGTCATCCCGACCGTGCACTACAACATGGGCGGCATCCCCACGAACTATCACGGCGAGGTGCTGACCCTGCGGGACGGCAACCCCGACACCGTGGTGCCGGGCCTCATGGCGATCGGCGAGGCGGCCTGCGTCTCGGTCCACGGCGCCAACCGCCTCGGCTCCAATTCGCTGATCGACCTCGTGGTGTTCGGCCGCGCCGCCGGCAAGCGCTGCGCCGAGATCGTCGAGCCGAACGGCCGGGCGCAGGAACTGCCCAAGGGCGCCACCGACAAGGCGCTCGAGCGCCTCGACCGCTTCCGCCACGCCAACGGCTCGACGCCGACCGCGGAGCTGCGCGCCGAGATGCAGAAGACCATGCAGAACAACTGCGCGGTGTTCCGCACCGGCGAGGTCCTGGAAGAGGGCAAGGGCCTGATCCACAAGGTCTGGAATGCCGCCTCCGACGTGAAGATCACCGACCGGTCGCTGGTCTGGAACACCGACCTGCTCGAGACCCTGGAGTTCGACAACCTGATCGGCCAAGCGGTGGTGACCATGGAATCGGCGGCCAACCGCAAGGAATCCCGCGGCGCCCATGCCCGCGAGGACTTCCCGGACCGCGACGACAAGGAGTGGATGAAGCACACCCTCTCCTGGCTCGACGAGGGCCGCCACCAGGTCAACATCGATTACCGGCCGGTGCACACGTACACGATGTCGAACGAGATCCAGTACATCGAGCCGAAGGCTCGGGTGTACTGAATTCAACACTCTCGATGCGCGCGTCGGACCGCGGCGTGCGTATCCGTCCAGACCGGTTTCCGGTTCTGACCGATATTGCCGGATATAAACGCGATGGCCCAGTTCAACCTTCCCAAAAACTCCCAGATCACGCAGGGACGCTCGTGGGCACCGCCTGCCGGGTCCAAGAACCTGCAGACCTTCAAGATCTACCGGTGGAACCCGGATGACGGGGCCAACCCGCGGATCGACACCTATCAGGTCGACCGCGACGATTGCGGCCCGATGGTGCTCGACGCGCTGTTGTGGATCAAGAACAAGGTCGACTCGACCCTCGTGTTCCGTCGTTCCTGCCGCGAGGGCATCTGCGGCTCCTGCGCCATGAACATCGAGGGGCAGAACGCGCTCGCCTGCACGATGGGCATCGAGGAGTGCAAGAGCCCCGACAACGCCCTTCCGATGATGACCCGCAAGGACAAGGACGGGGCGATCCGGATCTACCCGCTTCCGCACATGCCGGTGCTGAAGGATCTGGTCCCGGACCTGACCAACTTCTACGCCCAGCACGCCGCGATCGAGCCCTGGCTCCAGACAGAGACCCCCGCCCCCGAGAAGGAGTGGCGCCAGACCCCCGAGGACCGGTCGAAGCTCGACGGCCTGTACGAGTGCATCCTGTGCGCGTGCTGCAGCACGTCGTGCCCGAGCTACTGGTGGAACGGCGACAAGTTCCTCGGCCCGGCTGCCCTGCTCCAGGCCTATCGCTGGCTGATCGATTCGCGCGACGAGAACACCGGCGACCGGCTCGACGCCCTGCACGACCCGTTCCGGCTCTACCGCTGCCACACGATCATGAACTGCGCCAACACCTGCCCGAAGAACCTGAACCCGGCCAAGGCCATCGCCGAAATCAAGAAGATGATGGTCGAGCGGGTGGTCTGACCGCCGGATCTGAGGCGCCCCGGCCACACCGGGGCGAAAAGGCCTTCCGTCCGCAGCGGACTCGGGTGCGGCCGGCGCGGTCGCCTTGCCGTCAGCGCATTTGCCACCGAGTCAGGGCCCAAGGCGCCGCCGTGCGCTTTTCCCAAGCCTGATCCGAAGTGGTCCGATGCTGCGCCCGAGCCTGCCGACCTTCGCCGCCCTGTGCCTGAGCGCCACGCTCGGCGCCTGCGCGTCCACCCGACTGGAAAGCCCGAGGACGAGGGCTCCGTCGCAGGCGCCTCTCGATTCCGTTCAGGCGGTCCCGTCGGGCACGGTGACGGCGGCACCGCTCGCGCCCCCGCCCGGCGCGAGCGCCAGCCCCGACGCGCCGCCGCTGCCCGGCGTCCAGGCCAATGCGACGCCCAACACCCCCACGGTCATCGCCGAGCCGGTCGTGCCGCCGGCGCCGCCCCCACCCGTCGTCACCAGCGGCCGCGCCTCGGTGGTCGGCAGCTGGGACGCGCGGGACGCGACTGGCGGGAACTGCAAGGTGACCCTGTCCAGTGCCCCGGCCCTCGACCTCTACAAAGCCTCTGCGTCCGGCTGCCCCAACAAGGACCTCGCCCGGGTCTCGGCCTGGGATTTCCGCGATGGCGAGGTCTACCTCTATCAGCCCGGCGGCACGGTGGCGGCGCGGCTGCGCCAGGGCGGCGGCGCGCTCGAGGGGGCGCTAACCAAGTCGGGCGCCTCGCTCGCCCTGGCCCGCTGAACCGGATCCGCGACAACGGGATCGGCCGCGTCCGGCCGATCCTCAAGAAGGAATTTTATCTGAGGCCCCGGCGCCGCGACGACCGCGCGCGCTTGGCGGCCGACGGCCGGCACTTACATGGTGGGCTCTCCCATCTGTGCGCCCGGAAGACATGTTCCTGAATTGGCTTGAGCGCCGCGTCGATCCGTTCGCGCCCTTCGACGAGACGCGGACCCCGCCGCGGACGGTGCTTGGCTTCGCTGGGTTCTACCTGCGTCCGATCCGGGCGGCCCTGGTGGCGTTGTTCGTCATCGCGGTGGTGGCAGGGACCGTCGAGGCCTCGCTCTACCTGGTGATGCGCTGGTTCATCGACCTGCTGGCCACGTCCGACCGGGCCAGCGTCATGTCGGACCATGCGGTCGGGCTCGGGCTGGTATTCCTGCTGATCGCGCTGGTGCGGCCGATCTCGATCTGGCTGCACGAGGTGCTGTCCAACCAGCTGATCGTGCCGCAATCGACCAGCCAGATCCGCTGGCGGGCGCATCTCTACACCCTCGGGCATTCGCTCTCGTACTTCCAGGGCGACTTTTCGGGCCGCCTTGCGAACCGCGTCGTGCAGGTCGGTCCGGCGGTTCGCGAACTGGCCGTCGTGTTCATCGACACGCTGCTCTACGTCGCGATCTACGCGGTGACAGCGGTCGGGCTGTTCGGGTCGATCTCGCCCTGGCTCGCCCTTCCGGTGCTGGTTTGGATCGGCGCCTATGCCGCGCTCACGACCTGGTTCGTGCCCCGCGCCCGCGCCCGCTCGCACAAGACCGCCGACACCCGCTCGGTGCTGATCGGCCGCATCGTCGATAGCTACACCAACATCCTCACCGTGAAGCTGTTCGCCCGCGACCGCGAGGAGCGTGCGACGGTGCGCGACGCGGTGGAGGTCCATACCGACGCCTACCTGTACCAGTTCCGGCTGGTGACGCTGACGACCAGCGTGCTCGGGATGCTCAACAGCGCGCTGCTGATCGCCACCGGGGCGGCCTGCCTGATTCTCTGGCGGGACGGCAGCATGACCACCGGCGAAGCCTCGGCCGGCCTCGCCCTGATCCTGCGGCTCATCGCCATGTCAGGCTGGGTGATGCAGACGGTCCGCGGCGTGTTCGAGAATGTCGGGGTGATCCAAGAGAGCATGCAGACCATGGCGCGCCCGCACGCGCTGGTCGACGCCCCGGAGGCCCGCGAGTTGGCAGTCGCGGGCGGCGAGATCCGCTTCGAGAATGTCGGCTTCCATTACGGACGCGGCGACGCCACCGTGATCGAGGATTTCACGTTGACGATCCGCCCCGGCGAGAAGGTCGGGCTGGTCGGCGTCAGCGGCGCGGGTAAATCCACCCTCGCGAGCCTGCTGCTGCGCCTCTACGAGGTCGAGAGCGGCCGGATCCTGGTGGATGCCCAGGACATCGCGACGGTGACGCAGCAGTCGCTCCGCGAGGCCATCGCGATGGTCAGCCAGGACACGTCCCTGCTGCACCGCTCGATCCGCGAGAACATCGGCTACGGGCGTCCCGGGGCCACGCAGGAGGAAATCGTTCGCGCCGCCCGGCTGGCCCATGCCGACCGGTTCATCGCCGATCTCGTTGATCACAAGGGCCGCCGGGGCTACGACGCCCAGGTCGGCGAGCGCGGCGTCAAGCTGTCGGGCGGCCAGCGCCAGCGCATCGCCATCGCCCGGGTCATGCTCAAGGACGCGCCGATCCTGATCCTGGACGAGGCGACGTCCGCCCTCGACAGCGAGGTCGAGGCGGCGATCCAGGAATCACTCGACACGCTGATGGCCGGCAAGACCGTGGTGGCGATCGCCCACCGGTTGTCGACCATCGCGGCGCTCGACCGCTTGGTGGTGATCGACCGGGGCCGAATCGTCGAGGAGGGCACCCATGCCGAACTCGTCGCCCGCGGGGGCGTCTACGCCGGCCTCTGGGCCCGCCAATCCGGGGGCTTCCTGGACGGTGGAACGACCCGTCTCGACAGCGCCGTGGCGTAGCAGCGCAGGCCGGGCGCTGCCCTGCAACATATGACAACGATCGTGACCTAAGCGCGTCCTCCGGCGCCCCGGCATAGCTTGACTTGGGGGTGGCAGACGGTCTCATTGCTCAGATTAGAACGATAATGCTTTGATCTCGGTACAGCCGGGACATCAGGGCAGGGCACCTGCGGCCCTCACGCCGACGCACGGAGTTCCAAATCTTGGCGACCACCTCCGCCACTACTCCCGCATCCCGGGAGGGCAGCGCCCACGACGGCAGCTCCCAAGACGGCAGCCGCCGCGACTTCCTGTTCCTCGCCACGGGGGCTGGCCTCGCCGTCGGTGCGGGTGCCGCGGCATGGCCGCTGGTCTCCTCCATGGCGCCCGACGCCGACACGATCGCGGCCGGGGCGCCGATCGACGTCGATCTGACGCCCATCCAGGACGGACAGATCGTCAACGTCTTCTGGCGCGGCAAGCTGATCTTCGTCCGCAAGCTCACCGCCAAGGAGGTGACCGACATGGAGGCGGTCCCGCTGTCGGCGATGATCGATCCGGCGGCCTTCCCGACCCGGGTCAAGAAAGGCCACGACCAGTGGCTGATCGTTTACGGCAACTGCACGCATCTCGGTTGCGTGCCGATCGGTCACCAGGGCAGCTTCGAGGGCTGGGCGTGCCCCTGCCACGGCTCGCAGTTCGACGCCGTCGGGCGCGTCCGCCACGGGCCGGCCCCCATCAACCTGCCGATCCCGCCCTACGCCTTCGAGACGGATACGAAGATCCGGATCGGCGAGGGTGGCAAGGAAGCGGCGTGAGAAGGACGCGGACATGAGCGGAACTGCCAGCACGTACGTCCCGAAGAGTCGCGTCGCCAAATGGTTCGAGGCCCGGCTGCCGATCGCCGGGCTCGTGCACTCGTCCTTCATCGCCTATCCGGTCCCGCGCAACCTCAATTACTTCTGGACCTTCGGGGCGATTCTCGCCGCCTTCCTGGGAATCCAGATCGTCACCGGCGTCTGGCTGGCGATGCATTACGAGCCCTCCGCGACAGGGGCGTTCAACTCCGTCGAAAAGATTATGCGCGACGTGAACTACGGCTGGCTGCTGCGCTACGCGCACGCCAACGGCGCGTCGATGTTCTTCGTGGCGGTCTACGTCCACATGTTCCGGGCGCTGTACTACGGGTCGTACAAGGCCCCGCGTGAGGTGCTCTACATCCTCGGCGTGATCATCTACCTGTTGATGATGGCGACCGCCTTCCTCGGCTACACGCTGCCGTGGGGCCAGATGAGCTTCTGGGGCGCCACCGTCATCACCAACATCCTGGCGGCGATCCCGGTGGTGGGCGACACCATCCAGACCCTGCTGTGGGGCGGCTACTCGGTCGGCAACCCGACGGTGAACCGGTTCTTCTCGCTGCACTACCTGCTGCCCTGGATGATCGCCGGCGTCGTCGTGCTGCATGTCTGGGCGCTGCACGTCACCGGCCAGAACAACCCGGCCGGCATCCCGATCAAGTCGGGCAAGGACGCGGTTCCGTTCACCCCCTACGCCACCGTCAAGGACGTGTTCGCCACCTGCGTGTTCATGATCCTGTTCGCGTGGTTCCTGTTCTACCAGCCGAACTACCTGGGCCACGCCGACAACTACATCCCGGCCAACCCGGCGGTGACGCCCGCGCACATCGTGCCCGAATGGTACTTCCTACCGTTCTACGCGATCCTACGGGCCGTCCCGAGCAAGCTCGGCGGCGTGATCCTGATGTTCTCGGCGGTGATCATCCTGGCGTTCGCGCCGTGGCTGGACTGGTCGCGGGTGCGCTCCTGCAACTACCGGCCGATCTACCGCCAGTTCTTCTGGGCGTTCATCGGCGCGACCTTCCTCCTGGGCTGGCTCGGATCCCAGCCGCCGGAGGGGGGCTACGTGATCGCGTCGCAGATCTGCACGGCCTATTACTTCGCCCACTTCCTGATCGTGATGCCGCTGTGCGGCCTGTTCGAGACGCCCAAGGCGCTCCCGGCCTCGATCCTGGAGAGCGTGACCGGGCCGGGCAAACAGGTGAACGGATCGGGGATGCCGGCGGGCGCCGCCGCCGCTCCGATTACCAAAGGCTGACGGGGTGACGACGGAACCATGATGATGACCCGCGTCCTCTCGACGACCGCTGCCGCCGCCCTCGCGGCGCTGCTGATCGGCGCCGTGCCGGCCTCCGCCCAGGAAGGGCATGGCGGCCCGGTGCCGGGCCGCGTCAACTGGAGCTTCGCCGGCACGTTCGGCCGCTTCGACACCGCCCAGCTCCAACGGGGCTTTCAGGTCTACAAGGAAGTCTGCTCCGCTTGCCACTCGATGAAGCTGGTGGCCTTCCGCAATCTCGCGCAGGAGGGCGGGCCGGACTTCTCGGCCGCGCAGGTCAAGGCGCTGGCCGCGACCTACCAGGTGAAGGACGGCCCGAACGATGCGGGCGACATGTTCGACCGGCCGGGTCGGCCGGCGGACACGTTCCCACCCCCCTTCCCGAACGACCAGGCTGCGGCGGCCGCCAACGGCGGCAAGGCACCGCCGGACTTCTCGGTGATCGCCAAGGCGCGGACCTTCTCCCGCGGCTCGCTGTACTTCCTCACCGACTGGCTTCCGCTGATCGGCTATTCCGAGCAGGGGCCCGACTACATCCACGCCCTCCTCAACGGCTACGAGGAGGCGCCGAAGGACTTCACGGTCCCCGATGGCGGCCACTACAACAAGTACTATCCCGGCCACATCATCGCGATGCCGCCGCCGATCACCGACGGCCAGGTCACCTACGCCAAGAACGACGCCGGCCAGCCCGTGGTCCCCGAGACGGTGGACCAGTACGGCAAGGACGTCTCGGCCTTCCTGATGTGGGCGGCCGAGCCGCACATGATGGACCGCAAGGCGCTTGGCTTCCGCGTGATCCTGTTCCTGATCATCATGTCGGGGCTGCTCTACTACGTGAAGAAGAAGGTCTGGGCCGATGTCGGCGGCGAGGTCCACGGCCTCCAGCCGGAGCTGCACAAGACCTTCTGAGGCGCCGCCTCTCCGATCCTGCTGGGTGGGCCTCCTTCGGGGGGCCCACCTTTTTTGCGCTGGGACTGCGTGCTACCGGTCGGCGAACGCGACGGTCCGCCTCCCGGCAACGCAGATGCCCTCCTCCCCTCATCCTGAGGTACCCGCGTCGGCGGGCCTCGAAGGGGAGCTCCAGGGATAGCCGCTGACGCAGGAGGCCTCCGCTCCGCTCCGGCACCTCACGATGAGGTCGCGGATTGGACGAACCTCACGAAAGGGAAACCGGCATGACGGCAGCGGTGCTCGGGGTGATGGGCGGGTCCGGGGTCTACGACCTGCCGGGCCTGGAGGACGTGCGCGAGGAGCAGGTCGCATCGCCCTGGGGCGAGCCATCGGACGCCCTGCGCATCGGGCGGATCGGCGACACCAAGATCGTGTTCCTGGCCCGCCACGGGCGCGGCCACCGGTTCTCGCCGTCGGGCATCAATTACCGCGCCAACATCGACGCGATGAAGCGGGCGGGCGTGACGGATCTGGTCTCGCTCTCGGCCTGCGGATCGTTCCGCGAGGAGCTGCCTCCGGGACTGTTCGTGCTCGTGGATCAGTTCGTCGACCGCACCCATGGGCGCGCGTCATCGTTCTTCGGCGACGGCTGCGTGGCCCATGTCTCGCTCGCGCATCCGGTCGGCCCGACCCTGCAGGCGCACATCGCGGCGGCGGCCAAGGCCGAGGACATTCCCGTCCATCGCGGCGGGACCTATGTCTGCATGGAGGGCCCGCAATTCTCGTCGCTCGCCGAATCCCGCGCCTACAAGGCACAGGGGTTCGACGTCATCGGCATGACCAACATGCCCGAGGCGAAGCTCGCCCGCGAGGCCGAGATCACCTACGCGACGATCGCCATGGTGACCGACTTCGATTGCTGGCACCCCGGCCACGACGCCGTGGACGTCGCCGCGGTGATCGCCGTGGCCCGGGCCAACGCCGACAAGGCCGCCCGGCTGGTGGCACGGCTCGCCCGCGATTTCCCGGCCACGCGCGAGCCCTGCCCGGCGGGTTCGCACCGGGCGCTGGACGGCGCGATCATGACCGCGCCGGCCGCCCGCGACCCGGCGGTGCTGGCCAAGCTCGACGCTGTGGCGGGCCGGGTGCTGAACGGCTAGGGCGGCGTCGCCCTTTCCATTCCGAACGAAGTCACACTAGAACGCCCGCGCGGCCGCAGGCCGGCCCCGACGCAAAGTCCTCATAAAATGCGCAGCGCCTCCATCAGCCGGAAGACCGCCGAGACCGACATCGCGGTTAGCGTCGGCCTCGACGGGACCGGGCAGTCGAAGATCGCCACCGGCATCGGCTTCCTCGATCACATGCTGGACCTGTTCGCCCGGCACGGCCTGTTCGACCTGGAGGTCAAGGTCGACGGGGACCTGCATATCGATCAGCACCATTCCGCGGAGGATTGCGGCATCGCGCTGGGCCAAGCCTTTGCCAAGGCGCTCGGCGACAAGCGCGGCGTGACGCGCTACGCCGACATCCACCTGCCCATGGACGAGGCGCTGACGCGGGTCTGCGTCGATATCTCGGGGCGGCCGTTCCTGGTGTTTCGCACCACGTTCAAGGTGGAGAAGATCGGGCAGTTCGACACCGAGCTGGTCCGCGAGTGGTTCCAGGCCTTCGCGATGAATGCCGGGCTGACGCTGCACGTCGAGACCCTGTACGGCGACAACGCCCACCACATCGCCGAAAGCTGCTTCAAGGGCTTGGCCCGCGCCTTGCGGAAAGCGGTCGCGATCGATCCCCGCGAGGAGGGACGCGTTCCCTCTACGAAGGGCTCCCTGTAGACCGTCGTTTCGTCCTTGAGTTTGCACCGTCCCGAAAACATCGTTCGGGATAGCGCCGGAGCCGGGAGACCCGCCATGCGGATGCGCAGCTACACGCTCCACCTGCCGATCGATGCGCGGCCGGGCGAGTCCATCGGCCTCGACAGGGCCGTGCTCGTGCCGGACGGCTTTGCTTGGCCGGCCTTCGCCTTCGGCGTGCTGTGGTTCCTGTTCCACCGCCTCTGGATCGCGGCGCTCATCGTCCTGGCGGGGTTCCTGGCCCTGGCCGGCATCGGCCATCTTATGGGGTTGCCGGCGGGAATCGCCACGCTCGTCACGCTGCTGGCCTCCTGGCTGGTCGGCCTCGAAGCCTCGAGCCTGCGCCGCTGGACCCTGGTGCGCCGGGGATGGCCGGCCCGGGATGCCGTCATCGCCGCTACCCCCGAGGAGGCTGAAGCCCGGGCCCTCAACCGCTGGCTCGATTCGAGCGCAGCGGCGCCGCGGGCGCCGTTCCCGGCCGGGCCGACCCGACGCACCGAGCCGGTGATCGGCCTGTTCCCCGCGCAGGAAATCGCCCGGTGAGTGTCACGTCGAGACCCGCATGAGTACCGAGACGGTCGCGATCATCGATTACGGGTCGGGCAACCTCCATTCGGCCGCCAAGGCGTTCGAGCGCGCTGCGCGCGAGAGTGGGCGCGACGCCCGGATCCGCCTGACCTCCGACCCGGCCGTGGTGGCAGCCGCCGACCGCGTCGTCCTGCCGGGCGTCGGCGCCTACGCGGATTGCCGGCGCGGGCTCGATGCCGTCCCCGGCATGGTCGAGGCAATGACCGAGGTGGCGCAGGTCGCCGGCCGGCCGTTCCTGGGGATCTGCGTCGGCATGCAGTTGCTCGCGACCCGCGGGCTCGAATACGAGACCACGCCGGGTCTCGGCTGGATCCCGGGCGACGTCGCGCCGATCCGCCCGTCCGATCCGGCGCTCAAGATCCCCCATATGGGCTGGAACACCCTGCTGGCGGCTCGCGACCACGCGCTGCTCGCCGGCATCCCCACCGGGGAAGACGGCCTGCACGCCTACTTCGTGCACAGCTTCACGCTCGCCGCCGCGCACCCGGAGGACGTGGTCGCGCAGGCCGAGTACGGTGGGCCGGTCACCGCCATGGTCGCCCGCGGCAACATCGCCGGAACGCAATTCCACCCCGAGAAGAGCCAGCGCCTCGGCCTGGCTCTCATCGCGAACTTTTTGAACTGGCGCCCCTGAGCGGGCTCCGGCTTCGGCCAGAAGGAAACGACCACCCGTGATCCTGTACCCGGCGATCGACCTGAAGGAAGGGCGCTGCGTCCGCCTCATCCAGGGGGATATGGCGCAGGCCAAGATCTTCGGTGACGATCCGGCCGCGCAGGCCGCGACCTTCGAGGACCAGGGCTTTCCCTGGCTGCACGTGGTCGATCTCGACGGCGCCTTCGCGGGCGCGCCGCGCAACGCCGCCGCGGTCGATGCGATCCTGGCCCGGGTCGGCATCCCGGTGCAGCTCGGCGGCGGGATCCGCGAGATGAAGACGCTCGAGGGCTGGCTTGCGAAGGGCGTAGCCCGGGTGATCATCGGCACCGCCGCCGTGCGCGATCCCGCATTCGTCCGGGAGGCGGCGCGCCTGCATCCCGGCAAGATCGCGGTGGGCATCGACGCCAAGGACGGCCGGGTGGCGGTCGAGGGCTGGGCGCAGACCTCCAGCATGACCGCCGAGGAGCTCGGCCGCCGGTTCGAGGATGCCGGCGTCGCGGCGATCATCTACACCGACATCGCCCGCGACGGGATCCTCAAGGGCCTCAACGTCGAGATGACCCTGGCGCTGGCACAGGCCGTGCGGATCCCGGTGATCGCCTCCGGCGGCCTCGCCTCGATCGACGACGTGCACCGCCTGCTCCAGCCCGATTGCGCCCTTATCGCCGGCGCCATCACCGGCCGGGCCCTCTACGACGGCCGCATCGACCCGCAGGCCGCCCTTGCGGCGATCGCGCAGGCACGCGGCCCGGCGGCGTGATAGGTTTGACGATCGACGCCCATCGACCCAAGAAGTTGTCATGGCCCACCGCGCACCAGTCGGAACGGCCTACCAAGACGACTTCTACGCCTGGACGCAGGATCGGCGCGCTCTCCTGCGTGCAGGCGCCGTAACGGGGCTCGACGGGGAGACTCTCGCTCAGGAGATAGAGTGCTTAGGCCGGATTCAATTCGCCGGCTTGATGGGCGCCTTGCGGGGGGTACTCGCGACCGTGCTCACGGTCGACGACGGCTCAAGCGCGCATAGCCGACTCGATGCAATCGATATCGCAAGGCACCGGAACCACGTCTCCGACGAACTTCGTGACAGCCCAAGTCTCAAGAACCGGCTGGGCGATGCTGTCGGGCGGGCTTATCGATGCCCCCGCCTTGAAGCCGCGGACACGACAGGTCTCGCCTTGAGGCACTTCCCAGAAGCCTGCCCCTACACGTATCAGGACATCATGGATCGGCCGTTCGCGATCGATCCCGAAACCTGATCGGACCGCCGAGGGCTCGTGCTCAAGACCCGCATCATCCCCTGCCTCGACGTGAAGGACGGGCGCGTCGTGAAGGGCGTCCGCTTCGAGGGCCTGCGCGACGCCGGCGACCCGGTGGAGGCGGCCAAGGTCTACGACGCGGCCGGTGCCGACGAGCTGTGCTTCCTCGACATCACCGCCAGCCGCGAGGCCCGCGGGACGCTGCTCGACATCGTCAGCCGGACCGCCGAGGCCTGCTTCATGCCCCTCACGGTCGGCGGCGGCGTCCGCGCGGTCGAAGACGTGCGCGGGCTGCTCCTGGCCGGTGCCGACAAGGTCGCGATCAACACCGCCGCCGTGAAGGACCCGGACCTCGTCGCCCGCGCGGCTGAGAAATTCGGTGCGCAGTGCATCGTGGTGGCGATCGACGCCAAGCGGGTCTCCGGCCCCGGCGAAGCCGCCCGCTGGGAGATCTTCACCCATGGCGGCCGCGATCCGACCGGCATCGACGCGGTGGCGTTCGCCCGCCTCGTCGCCGGGAAGGGCGCAGGCGAGCTGCTGGTCACTTCGATGGACAAGGACGGCACGCGCTCCGGCTACGACCTCGCGCTGACGCGGGCGATCAGCGACTCCGTGACCGTCCCGGTGATCGCCTCGGGCGGGGTCGGCGGTCTGGACGACCTCGTGGCCGGCGTGGCCCAGGGCGGCGCCAGCGCCGTGCTGGCCGCCTCGATCTTCCATTTCGGGCAGGCCAGCGTGGCCGAGGCCAAGGCCCATATGGCGGCGGCCGGCCTCGCCATGCGTCTCGACGGCCCGGCATCCTCAGCGAGAGCGCCCCTGTGAGCAGCATTCTTCTGGCCAACGCGACCCTCCTCGACCCGGCGACGGGCCACGAGACGCGGGGGGCCGTTCTGGTGCGCGACGGCCGGATCGCCGACATCGCCGAGGGGGCCGCCCCCGGAGTTCCGGCGGAGGCCACGCGGATCGATTGCCGTGGGCGTGTTCTCACCCCGGGCCTGATCGACATGCGTGCCTTCGTGGGCGAGCCCGGGGCCGAACACCGCGAGACCCTGGCTTCGGCCAGCGCCGCCGCGGCGGCGGGCGGCGTCACCACCCTGGTCTGCATGCCCGACACCAACCCGGTGATCGATGGCCCGGCGATCGTGGACTTCGTGCTCCGCCGCGCCCGTGACACCGCGTGCGTCAACGTCCTGCCCGCGGCCGCGATCACCAAGGGCCTGGCCGGCAAGGAGATGACCGAGTTCGGCCTGCTCCAGGAAGCGGGCGCGGTGGCATTCACCGATGGCCTGCATGCGGTCGGCAACGCCCAGGTGATGCGTCGTGCGCTGACCTACGCCCGGGATTTCGATGCCCTCCTCATGCAGCATGTCGAGGATGCCGACCTGGTCGCCGAGGGCGTCATGAACGAGGGCGAACTCGCCTCGCGCCTTGGGCTGATGGGCATCCCCCGGGAGGCTGAAACGGTGATGCTGGAGCGCGACATCCGCCTCGTCCGGCTGACCGGCGCCCGCTACCACGCGGCCATGATCTCGACCGCCGATTCGGTCGAGATCGTGCGCCGGGCCAAGCAGGACGGGCTGCCGGTGACCTGCGGGGTCTCGGTCAACAACCTCGTTCTGAACGAGAACGACATCGGCCATTACCGCACCTTCTGCCGGCTCTCGCCGCCGCTCCGCGACGAGGCCGACCGGCACGCCATGGTGCAGGCCCTGAACGAGGGCGTGATCGACGTCGTCGTCTCCGATCACAACCCGCAGGATGTGGAGACCAAGCGCCTGCCCTTCGCGGAGGCGGCCGACGGGGCGCTGGGGATCGAGACCCTGCTCGGCGCGTCCCTGCGGCTGGTCCATACCGGCGACCTCGCGCTCGCCAAGCTCGTGGCGGCGCTCACCGTCAACCCGGCCCGGATCCTCGGCCGCGAGGCCGGCCGGCTGGCGGTCGGTGCGCCCGCCGACCTCGTGCTGATCGACCCCGATCTGCCCTACGTGCTCGACAAGCGGCGGCTCAAGTCGCGCTCGAAGAACTCGCCGTTCGATGAGGCGCGCCTCCAGGGCGCCGCGGTGCTGACGCTGGTCGGAGGCCGGACGGTACACGCCCTCGACGATCTGGCGGCGGCGGCATGATTTTCCCGGACCTCGCGACGCCGGCCGTCCTCGGCGGCCTGGCCCTGGGTTATGCCCTGGGGGCGATCCCGTTCGGGCTGATCCTGACGCGCTTCGCCGGCCTCGGCGACGTCCGGGCGATCGGTTCGGGCAATATCGGCGCGACCAACGTGCTGCGCACCGGCCGGAAGGGTCTCGCCGCCGCGACCCTGCTGGGCGATGCCCTGAAAGGAACCGCCGCGGTGCTGATCGCCCGGCAGTTCGGCGAGGGACCGGCGCTCGCCGCCGGGCTCGGAGCCTTCCTGGGCCATCTCTTTCCGGTCTGGCTCGGCTTCAAGGGCGGCAAGGGGGTGGCGACCTTCATCGGCGTGCTGCTGGCCTTCAGCCCGCCGGCTCTGGCGGCCTTCGCGGCGATCTGGCTCGGCCTGGCCTTTGCGCTGAAATACTCGTCGCTGGCGGCCCTGGCCGCCTCCGCGGCGACGCCGCTCGTGCTGTGGGCGCTCGGCGCGCCGACGCAAGCTGTGCTGTTCCTGCTGCTCGGCCTGCTGCTATGGTGGAAGCACGCACCCAACATCCGCCGACTCGCGGCCGGCTCAGAGGGGCGTATCGGCCAGAAGGGCTGAGCCGTCACGGGCGACGGCGTGATCCCGAGGAGGGGGCGCCATGCAGCTCAGCGACGCCCAGCGCCTCGACTGGCTGCGGCTGATCCGGACCGAGGGCGTAGGCCCCCGCAGCTTCCGCTCGCTGATCAATCGGTTCGGCGGCGCCGCCGCAGCCCTCGAAGCCCTGCCTTCGCTGACCGGGCGGCAGGGGAAACGCATCGAGCCGCCGAGCCGGCTGCAGGCCGAGGACGAGGTCGCCGCGCTGGCACGCCTCGGGGGTCGGCTGCTCGCCACCGGTGAACCGGACTTTCCGCGCCTGCTTCAGGTTACCGACGCGGCCCCGCCGCTCATCGCGCTGCGTGGCGACCCCAGGATCCTGGCGCGGCCCGCCATCGCCATCGTGGGGTCGCGCAATGCCTCGACCGCGGGGCTCGCCTTCACGGAGCGGCTGGCCCGGGGCCTCGGCGAATCCGGTCTCGCAGTGGTCTCGGGGCTCGCCCGGGGGATCGACGCCCGCGCCCACAAGGCCAGCCTGCACACCGGCACCGTCGCAGTGATGGCCGGCGGGCAGGACCGGATCTACCCCGCCAGCCACGCGGCCCTGGTCGACGCGATCCTGGGGGAGGGCGGTGCGGTGCTGGCCGAGATGCCGATCGGCTGGGACGCGCGCGGCCGGGACTTCCCGCGCCGCAACCGCATCATCTCGGGCTTGGCCTACGGCACGATCGTGGTGGAGGCGGCGCGCCGCTCCGGCTCGCTGATCACGGCGCGCTACGCCCTGGAGCAGAACCGCGAAGTGTTCGCCGTCCCGGGCTCCCCGCTCGACCAGCGGGCGGAGGGCACCAACGACCTGATCCGCCAGGGCGCGACCCTGGTGGCCGACATCGACCACGTCCTCGCCGTGATCGGCCCGATCATCGATCGCGGCCCAGATCCCGATGCAGCCCCCGCACGGGACCGGCCGGACTTCGCCGAGCAACCGGATTTCTGGGACGAGATCGATCTGGATCGGCGGGCGGACCTGCTCAACGACAGCACCAGGATGGCCGCCGGTCCCGACGCGCCGGCGGTCGAACCGGAGGAGCCTACAGACGACCGCCAGAGAATCATCGCCCTGCTGGGGCCGTGCCCGATTGGGACCGACGAGCTCGCGCGCAGCGCCGGGGTCGGCGCCCGGGTGGTGCAGACGGTGCTGCTGGAGCTGGAGCTCGACGGCCGGATCGAGCGGCACGGCAGCGGTGCGGTCTCGCTCCTCAGTCGTTGAGTGCGTCTGCGTCGGAATCCGCGAGGTTGCGCATCACGTCGAGGCAGCCCTGCAGGATGTAGGCGGCGGCGAGCTTGTCCACGAGCTGGCCGCGCCGGGCCCGGGAGGCATCCGCCTCGATCAACGCCCGGGTCACCACGGCCGTGGACAGGCGTTCGTCGAAGAAGACGTGCGGGATGTCGATGATCGGCCTGAGGTTGCGGATGAACGCGCGGGTCGATTGCACCCGCGGCCCCTCGCTGCCGTCCATGTTCAGGGGCAGCCCCATCACCAGGCCGCCGACCGCGTGCTGCCGGCACAAGGCGGCCAGGCGCTGCGCGTCCGGGGTGAACTTCACCCGGCGGATCGTCTCGAGCGGGCTCGCGATCTGGCGGCCGAGATCCGACAGGGCGAGCCCGATCGTCTTGGTCCCGAGATCGACGCCGATCAGGCGCGCGCCACCGCGCGATGCGGCCGCGAAGGTGCGGATCTCGTCGAAGTTCATAGCTCCGCCTGATGCATCGTCCCGAACGGTGGTCGCCGGCTTTCGGGACGATGCCGCATAAAAACTGAGAGCATCATTCAGGATTCCGACCCTGGGCGATGCTCTAAGCGACCCCGGCGCCCCGCGCCAGCGTGGCCTCCGAGATCCCCTCGAACCCGGCGGGGAGCGACGCCGACCCGGGGCCCAGGACCAGGGCGGCGGAGGGTCCGGTCACCCGGGTGAAGAAGTCGGCCAGGCTCTCGCCGCCGAACCGCACCGTCTCGAGGTCGGGCGCGAGCAGCCAGATGTCGTATTCCTCTCCGGTGCCGGAGACGTCCCAGAACAGGAAGCTGCCGTCCTCGCCGGCGCCGAAGAAGCACGCGCGCTCGATCACCGCCGGGTCGCCGTCCTCGACATCGAAGCGGTGCGGTTCCCCGCCATCCTCCAGCATCGCCACGGCGTTGCCGACGCTGATGGCGATCACCCCGGCCTGGGTGGCCAGATCGCTGGCCTCGTACGGCGACGGAACGGCGATCCGGAACTGCCCGCCCGCCAGGCCGATGCCGCAGGTCTCGCAGAAGCTGCGGTAGGAGGCGGGCAGGGGGAAGCCCAGCTCCGCCGCGGCGCGGTCGAGGTCGGCCCCCTGCGCCGTGAACCCCGCCGCCAGGCTCGTGAACACAGACTCCCACATCACAGCCACTCCACCGTCCACAGCGTTAACGCTCTCCGTAGATCGACCCGGATGCGCCCGGAGCCGTTCGCGAATAGGTAGGTTAAGACCTCGTTAATCCACACTCCGGGTATCGCCATGACGACGATCGGCCAGCCCTGCACTCCGGCCCAGCCCAGCCGCAAACGATCCGTGACCCGCAAGCACTGCTGGATGTTGGTCCTGGCCTTCGAAGTCCTGGTCTTCGGCGCCTCGCAATCGGTCTTCCGGCCCGTGCGCCCGGCCGGCATCACCATCGAGATGTCGGTCACGCCGAACCACGTGGTGACCTAGCGCATCGCGCCGGGCAGCGGAACCGGCACGATGCGCTAGATCGTTGGTCCGCATCGTCTTTTTCCGAAATCCAGCCGCTACCGTCCGGAAAGAGGCGTTCGGCGCGCCCCTCGCCCGCCGTCGTGAGGGGCGGGCCGGCTCCAACGCCCGCGTTGCGGCGCGTCGAACCGCAGTGCTATAGCGCGGCCGGCGCCGGGGATGCCTCCCGGGCAGGGACGAACGGGACGGCATGTCGGTCGACGAGAAGACGGTTCGGCGCATCGCGCATCTGGCGCGGATCGCGGTCACCGACGACGAGGTCGGTCCGCTGCAGGGTGAGCTGAACGCCATCCTGGCCTTCGTCGAGCAGCTCGGCGCCATCGACGTGAGCGGCGTCGAGCCGATGACCTCGGTCACCCCGATGGCGATGAAGAAGCGCGAGGACGTGGTCACCGAGGGTGGCCGCGCCGCGGACGTGGTCGCCAACGCCCCCGAGACCGAAGACAATTACTTCCTGGTTCCGAAGGTCGTCGAGTAGGCTGCATCCAGCCTTCGGCGAAGCAAACATTCTGGCGGGCATGCGCGCCGTGGCGCGCGAGGACGGGAACAGCGTGGATCCGAACGAACTCACCCTGGCCGAGGCGCGCGACGCCCTCAAGGCGAAGCGGATCTCGGCCCGCGAGCTGACCCAGGCCCATCTCGACGCGATGGCCAAGGCCCGCGCCCTGAACGCCTACATCCTGGAGACGCCGGACCGCGCCCTCGCGATGGCGGATGCCGCGGACCAGAAGATCGCGGCCGGTGCGGCGCGCCCGCTCGAGGGCATCCCGCTCGGGATCAAGGACCTGTTCTGCACCGAGGGCGTCACCACGACCGCGGGCTCCAAGATCCTCGAAACCTTCGTGCCGCACTACGAATCGGCCGTTTCGGCAAACCTCTGGCGCGACGGCGCCGTGATGCTGGGCAAGCTGAACCTCGACGAATTCGCCATGGGCTCGTCCAACGAGACCAGCGCCTATGGCAACGTGGTTTCGCCTTGGCGGCGCAAGGGCTCCGAGGCGCAGCTGGTGCCGGGCGGGTCCTCCGGCGGTTCGGCCGCCGCCGTGGCGGCGCGGCTGTGCCTGGGCGCCACCGCTACCGATACCGGCGGCTCGATCCGCCAGCCCGCCGCCTTCACGGGCACGGTCGGGATCAAGCCGACCTACGGCCGCTGCTCGCGCTGGGGTACGGTGGCCTTCGCGTCCTCCCTCGACCAGGCCGGCCCGATCGCGCGCACGGTGCGGGACTGCGCGATCCTGCTCGGCTCGATGGCCGGTCCGGATGCGCGCGACACCACCTGCGTCGACCTCCCGGTGCCGGACTTCGAGGCCGCGGTCAGCCGCGGCGTGAAGGGCCTGACCATCGGCATCCCCAAGGAGTACCGGGTCGACGGCATGCCGCCCGAGATCCAGAAGCTCTGGGACGACGGCGCAGCCTGGCTGAAGGATGCCGGCGCGACGATCAGGGAGATTTCCCTGCCGCACACCTCCTCGGCGCTGCCGGCCTACTACATCGTCGCCCCGGCCGAGGCGTCCTCGAACCTCGCGCGCTACGACGGCGTCCGCTACGGCCTGCGCGTACCCGGCAAGGACATCGCCGGGATGTACGAGAACACCCGCGCCGCCGGCTTCGGCCGCGAGGTCAAGCGCCGGATCATGATCGGCACCTACGTGCTCTCGGCCGGCTACTACGATGCCTATTACGTCCGCGCCCAGAAGATCCGCACCCTGATCAAGCGCGACTTCGAGGAGGCTTACGCGGCCGGGATCGACGCGATCCTGACCCCGGCAACGCCGTCCTCGGCCTTCGGGATCGGCGAGAAGGCGTCGGCCGACCCGGTGGAGATGTACCTCAACGACGTGTTCACCGTGACGGTGAACATGGCGGGGCTGCCAGGCATCGCCGTCCCGGCCGGCATCGACGGCCAGGGCCTGCCCCTCGGCCTTCAGCTGATCGGCCGTCCCTTCGACGAGGAGACGCTGTTCGCGGTCGCCCAGGTGATCGAGCAAGCCGCCGGCCGGACGACCCTGCCCGAGCCTTGGTGGGCATGACAGTCCCCTTCTATCCCTGGACGGTCTGGATATGGGCCGCGTTCGATCCGGCGCTGATCGTGGTGGCGGTCTATCTCGGCTGGACCGCCAGCCAGTTCGGCAAGGTCTTCATTGCGGCGATCGCGGCGCTCGGATTCTCGGTCCTGTTCTCCTGGGCGGTGAGCGCGGCCGGGATCCCGTGGCCGGCGCCGATCACCCATGACGGGCCGACCTTCTTCCCGGTACGGACGATCGCCGCCCTGCTCTGGGCCATGCTCGCCTATGGCGCCCGGCGGACGATCGCCCGGCGCGCTTGATTCTTCCGCGAAGCGGCCCGTAAGTGCTTCTCGAGAGTAGGACAGCGGCACACCGCGCGATCCCATCCGCGACCGCATCCTGAGGTGACCGCGCACGCGCGCCTACCAAGGGGGCCGCGAACGAGCCCACGAGGCCGCTGCGCAGCACCTCAGGATGCGGTCGTGAATCGGATCGTGCGGAGACCGCATCACATCCTGGCCCGGACCACCATGAACGCACCTGTCGACCCCAAGAAACTGATCAAGGGCGGCCTGCACGACTGGGAGGTGATCGTCGGCATGGAGATCCATGCCCAGGTCTCCAGCCAGGCGAAGCTGTTCTCCGGCGCCTCGACCGAGTTCGGGGCCGAGCCGAACGACCACGTCTCGTTGGTGGATGCCGCGATGCCCGGCATGCTGCCGGTGATCAACGCCGAATGCGTCGCCCAGGCGGTGCGGACCGGTCTCGGCCTGAAGGCGCAGATCAACCTGCGCTCGGTGTTCGACCGGAAGAACTACTTCTACCCGGATCTCCCGCAGGGCTACCAGATCTCGCAGTACAAGGACCCAATCGTCGGCGAGGGCGAGGTGCTGGTCGACATGGCCGACGGCACGTCGATCACGGTCGGCATCGAGCGGCTGCACCTGGAGCAGGATGCCGGCAAGTCGCTGCACGATCAGGATCCGCTGCGCAGCTTCGTCGACCTCAACCGCTCGGGCGTGGCGCTGATGGAGATCGTCTCCCGGCCGGACCTGCGCTCGTCTGAGGAAGCCAAGGCCTACGTGACCAAGCTGCGCACGATCCTGCGCTACCTCGGCACCTGCGACGGCGACATGGAGAAGGGCTCGCTGCGCGCCGACGTGAACGTCTCGGTACGCCGCCCGGGTGAGCCGCTGGGCACGCGCTGCGAGATCAAGAACGTCAACTCGATCCGCTTCATCGGCCAGGCGATCGAGATCGAGGCCCGGCGCCAGATCGCGATCCTGGAAGACGGCGGCAAGATCGACCAGGAGACCCGCCTGTTCGATCCGGGCAAGGGTGAGACCCGCTCGATGCGCTCCAAGGAAGAAGCGCATGATTACCGCTACTTCCCCGATCCCGACCTGCTGCCGCTCGAGTTCGACCAAGCCTACGTCGACGCGCTGGCGTCCGGCCTGCCGGAGTTGCCGGACGCCAAGAAGGCGCGGTTCGTGAAGGATTACGGCCTATCCCCCTACGATGCCGGCGTGCTCGTGGCCGAGCGCGCCTCGGCCGACTATTACGAGGCGGTCGCCAAGGGTCGCGACGGCAAGGCCGCGGCCAACTGGGTGATCAACGAGCTTTTCGGCCGCCTCAACAAGGAGGGGCTCTCGATCGACGCCACGCCGGTCTCGGCCGACCAGCTCGGGGGGATTGTCGACCTGATCGGCGAGGGCGTCATCTCCGGCAAGATCGCCAAGGACCTGTTCGAGATCGTCTGGACCGAGGGCGGCGACCCGCGCGCCGTCGTCGAGAGCCGCGGCATGAAGCAGGTCACCGACACCGGCGCCATCGAGGCGGCGATCGACCAGATCATCGCGGCCAATCCCGACAAGGTCGCCCAGGCCAAGGAAAAGCCGACCCTGCTTGGCTGGTTCGTCGGCCAGACCATGAAGGCCACCGGCGGCAAGGCGAACCCGGCGGCGGTTAACGCCCTGCTGAAGGACAAGCTCGGCATCGCCTGAAGTGAGATCGGCAAAGCGCGCGCCGCTTGGTGATGCGACGTCCGCCTTGCCGGTTCCTGTCACGAGCCAGGGATGTCGGCGCGAGGGGTTCGAGTCCGGTCGGCGCCGTCATCTCAGCCGCGGATACGTCGTCCGGCCATCGCGGGCGGCGTTCATCGCGCCAAGTGGTGTGACCGCCGCGGCGATGCCGGGCGGTGGAGAGCCAATCTGGACCTGATGGGAACCGCGGCGGAAGCGGCGCGATGTGGGGCCTTTCGCGCATTCGAAGACGAGCCATTGCTTGGCCGCTTCTGCGCCCCTAAGGCCGCCTCCGTCCGGTTGTTCGTCTGATGCCGCTGGATTCCGGGCCGAACCTGTCCCGAAGCCGTCTAGGCGGCGTCACGCTGCGGTGGAGTCATCCCTGTCTCCTCCAGCTTCCGGAAGCTGATCTGGACCAACACATCCCCGACGTGCCGGCCATCTCTCCGGTTTGTGTTCACTATCGCTGAACACATCCGAAGATTGCGCCGCCTTCAGATGCCCGTCAACACCCGATTTCCGGCCAGGCTCGATTTTCCAAGAACCCCCCCGCATCCTTCGCAGCGCGGGACAGCCGAATCAAAGACTTACGGGCCGGGGCTCGGCACCGCAAAAGTTTGTCTCGTGCCCGTCTGGATCGACCGCATCTCACTGGCCGGCACCCCTGTCGTCCTCAACCAGAAACCCGATGCCGCGCTCGAAGAACTCGTCCGTGTCGCCGCGCAGGTTGACGCTATAGGCGCTCTCCGGAGCGTTTCCGGAAACCGGCTCGACATAGACATTCAGGTTCAAGATCCGGTTCGAAACCTTCTCGACCTCCCCGGTGATCGCGATGGCGGCGCCGAGCTTGCGGGCGAAGACACCGACGCAGCCGCTGCAGCGGCGTAGGTCTTGCGCTCCAGGCGACCTCGTCTTTCACCGGGTCGGTCGGCGCGACCACGGACAGACCCATCTTCCGGAGCAGGTCGCGCAGTTGGTCGCTGGTGCGTTCGAGCCGCGCCCGGTTGGCCTCGTCGCCCGGCACGGGGGAGAAGTTGGAGATTTGGACGTCGAACACCGCGGCCGTCTCGCGGGCCGCGACGGCTCGGCCCGCCGCACACAGCAGGCCTGCCGCGCTGAATACGGTCCGCAACGAGGGCGCCTCCTGATCGGCGCGCGTTTCGGGCCCTTCAGGACCAACCCTGTCGAGGTCCGGGATCAGGGTCGATCGGCTTCGACCTGCGGGCCGGACGGGCCGGAGATCAGGCCCGAGACCCGGTTGCGCAGGTCCATGAACCATGTCGGCATCGGCGCGCGGCCATCACCCACCACCACGGTCGCGGTCATGCCGGCCACCAGCGGCACGTCGGCGGGCTTGCGGTCGATGCGGACGCGGACCGGGACGCGCTGAGCGAGGCGCACCCAGGTATAGACCGGGTTCACGTCCGGCAGGCCCTGGGTGCTCGCCGCCGCGTTCGCCGTCGAGATACCAAGCGTGATGCTCTCGACCGTCCCCGTGAGATGCGGATCGTAGCCCATCAGCTTCACGTCGGCCGCATCGCCGACATGGATGTTGGCCATCTTGGTCTCCTCGAAATAACCGTCGATCCAGAACGAGTCCGTATCCACGATGCTGATGTTCGAGGTGCCCGTGCGGGCGTAATCACCGACCCGCATCAGCAGGTTGGTGACGCGGCCGTTCACCGTGGATTTCACCTGGGTCCGTTCGAGGTTGACCTTGGCCTGCCGCAGCTGCGCCTGCGCGCTCTCCAGCGCCGCCTCGGCGATCTTGGCGGTGCCGGCGTATTGCTGCTTCTCCTCGACCGACGTCGACACGGTGGTGAGCGCCTGGCGCCGCGCGGATTGCGCATTCTTCACTTGGAGGTCGGCCTCGCGGTTCTTCACCTCGGCATCGGCCGAGGTGACGTTGACCTCGAAATCGATCGGATCGATCACGTAGAGCAGGTCGCCCTTCCGGACGAGCTGGTTGTCCTGCACGCGCAGCGCCACGATCTGCCCGGAGACCTGCGGGGCGACGTTGGCGACCTGCACGCGGACCCGGCCGTCCCGGGTCCACGGCGCCGCCACATAGAACTCCCAGACGAACCAGGCGGCCGCGAAGGCGACGAGCAGGATCACGCCCGTGGCGGCCAGCCGTAGGACCTTCCCGGCGCGGCCCCGTTGCGCGGTGAGGGGCGGCGGATCGGCCGGGCGCGGCGCCTCCTCGCGGTGAGCGGCTCTGGGATCGTCCTCGTCGGCGGTGGTGGCAGGCATCAGATGAACGCGATCAGGAGGGCGAGGACGCAGACGTAGATGCCGGCCTCGGCGAGCGGCGCGTTGGCGACGTAGCGGCTGAACCGGATCCGGGCAAAGACCCAACGCAGGCCGAGGAGGATCACGAAGGCCGCAAGCGCATACGCGACGAACGAGGAGACCAGGACCCCACCGATATGGATATCCTCATACATGTCGGTTTCGCGCCAAACCCTAAGTTAGAACAATGCGATATCGAGGCGCCGCAGGACGCGTCGATGGCGCGCGATGGTTCGGGCCGCGGTCACCAGGTCACTGGCGGCCCGCGCCGTCGTCAACCGCAGAACCCGGTCCTCCTGGGAGGCTGCCCGGATCAGGTCCCGTGCGGCGCTCTCCAGCGCCCTGTCGTCGCCGGTGGCGAGGCCGGCCCTGGCCTGCTGGATCGCGGCCCGCAACGGCTCGACCGACCAGAGCCGCCGCAGCTCCGCATGGGCCCGCGCGGCCGAGGCTTCGAGCCGGGCCAGCGCGAAGGCGTGCGACAGGCTCGCCCGGCGCACCGCCCCGCTGCCTGAACTGTAGCCGGCGAATTGGAACAGCCTGTCCGCGTTGAGGCTCGTGCGGGTGGTCGCGTCCCCGCCTTCGCCGACCAGGGCGTCGGCCAGCGACCGCTGGGCCGAATCGAGGGCGTAGACCCGCTGACGCTCCGGCGTGACCGGCAGGAGCAGGCGGACCACGATCGACAGGACGATGGCGGCGATCACGACCAGAAACGCGTTCAGCAGGAAGCTTTGGGCGTCGTAGCTCTGCGGGTTGGACGGGCCCAGCAGTACGGGGAAGAACACGATCACGATGAAGCCGATTCCGAAAGTCTTCGGATTCAACGACAGGAAGCAGCCGAGGAAGATCACCGGCGCCATCACGATGGCGAGCATCGGGAAGCCCTGGACGCCGTCGAGGAACACGAACCGCGCGATGCCCGCGAACGTCGCCGCCAGCGTCATCCCGATGACCACGCCGTTCGCGAACTTCTTGGGATCGGGCGTTACTGACGAGAGCGCCGCGGTGGACGCCACCTGGACCAGCGCGAAGGATGCCTGCGGGAGCCCGAGAGCCACGAAGGCGGCGGCCGTGATGGCAAAGCCGATCGCCACCCGCAGGGCCCCGCGCAGGGCCACCGGGAAATCCCGGTGCGTCGGCAGCCTGGCGTCGCGCAAGGGCCGATGGCCGTCGGCCACCGCCTGGATCCCGTCCTGCGCGAAGGTGGCCGCGCAGGCGACGTCGAGGGCACGCTGCAGGACCACGACCTCGTCGAGGGGCCTTTTGCCGTCGCGGATCGCGGCGTCCATCAGATCCCGCAGTCGGGCGTCGTCCCGCTGGAGCGTCTCGGGGTCGGGATCCTCGGCGACGCGGCGGCAGATCGCGAGCGCCTCCTCCACCGCAGGGCTCCGCGTGCGCAAGCAGGCGGAGGCCGCAGCGACCGCGCGGACCGCAGCCGCCAGGACGTAGAGCGCCGCGATGCAGCTGCGCGCGCCCGCGGCCCGCCAGGGTCCGTCGTCGAGCTCGCCCGCGATGGCGCTGGCATCGGCCCGCATCGGCGCGATGGTGCGGATCAGCGCGGCGGTCCGCGATGCACCCAGATCGCCGTCCGACAGGGTCTCGCGGGCGTAGGCGCGCGTGTCGTCCCAGGCCTTGCGCAACTGCGGCAGCAGCGTCCGCCAGGTACTCGGCGAGGCAAGGGCGTCGTTGATGAAGGTGATGACGATGATGCCCAGCACGATCACGGCGACGCGGGAGACCGCGGCATCGAAGGTGCCTTGCGGCTCGTCGATCTGGCCGAGGGCGACGATCGCCACCGTGTAGCCCGACAGCATCGCCCCGTAGGCGCGCGTGTCCTGGAGGTACTGCGCGGTGAACACGCACAGCCCGAGCCAGACCGTGAACGAGAGCAGCAGCAGGACCCGGTCCTGGCCGAACAGCGCCATGAACAGGATCGATACGGCGGCGCCGATCAGCGTGCCCAGCAGCCGGTAGACGCCCTTGGAGATCGCCTGCCCGCGCTTCGGCTGCGCGAGGATCGCCACGCAGGTGGCCGCCGACGAGGCGCTGTCGAGTTGGAGCCAGAACGCGGCAGCCAGGGCCAGCATCATGGCGATCCAGATCCGCAGGGCGAACGCCCAGGCCGCGGGCTTGGGCACCCAGGCATCGAGGAAGCCGATCAGTCGGTCGCCGATTGTCGCCTGCCGGGGCGAGCCGGCATGGGCCGAGACCTCAGCCATGCTGTACCGGGTCCGGCGTGCTTGCGCAGGGGCGATACCCATACCGGGAGGAACGCCTGCACGACGGCATAGACCACGCGCACCGATCGGCTGCCGGGTATGCCGCAGACGGCCGGAGTGCCTGCCGATCCGTCATGTCAGCACCGAATTCCACCCACGCTCCCGTTCAAACCAGCAACGAACGAGAGGTGCGGCGGTTCGCGTTGCTGTCAAGCTTTGTCGCCGCCTTTCAGCCGCTTGTTGCAGCTGCTCCAGTATTGCGGCCATTTCGGCCCTTGAGTGGTCTTCTGAGCGTCGGAGAGGGCGCGCCACTGGGCGCCGCACGTCTTCTGCCGTTCGCGAGCCGCGCTCTGCCCGGCGCTCGGCGCCTTCGTGGAGGGCTCCTTGGCGGCCGGCTCCCGGGTGGCCGGCTCCTTGCCCGCGGGGGCCTCGCTCGCGGTCGGAGCCGGCGCCTCCTTCGCCAGAAGCGGCTGGACCAAAAAGAGCGGCGCTATCAGCACCGCAATCCGCACACGACGATCGAACATCGAGACTCCCCCCGGGATCACAATGATTCCAGGGGGCAATCTCGCCGGACGGCCACGCTTCGGACAAGGGCGCGGCAGCTTTCGCCAACAAGACAGCTGCGCGCTCTCGGAAACGTGAGCCCGTCGCAATCGACGCCCTTGAGCGCGGCCGGGAAATCGTCTTCACTGCCGGCAGTGTCCGAGATCGGCGGGGGAACGCCGCGCCGCCGTGTGATCGGTCGAGGAGCAGATCAAGATGGCAGCGGTGTCCGGGCGGCCGATCGACGTCCATACCTGGAGCACGCCGAACGGCTGGAAGATTCCGGTGATGCTCGAGGAGTGCGGGCTGCCGTACCGCGTGGTTCCGGTCAACATCGGCAAGAACGAGCAATTCACGCCCGACTTCCTGGCGATCTCACCGAACAACAAGATCCCGGCCATCGTCGACCCGGACGGGCCGGGCGGGCAGCCGATCACGGTGTTCGAATCGGGAGCAATCCTGCAGTATCTCGGTCGCAAGACCGGCCAGTTCTACCCGACGGACGAGCGCGCCCGGGTGGCCGTGGACGAGTGGCTGTTCTGGCAGGTGGCCGGGTTCGGCCCGATGCTCGGGCAGACGCACCACTTCAAGATCTACGCGTCCGAGAAGGTGCCGTACGCCATCGAGCGCTTCACCGCCGAAGCCAACCGCCTCTACGGGGTGCTGGAGCGCCGGCTCGAGGGTCGGGACTACCTCGCGGGCGACTATTCCATCGCCGACATCGCGACGGTGACCTGGGCCAAGCTCAACTTCAAGCAGGGCGTCGAGATCGCCGCCCTGCCGAACGTGGCGCGCTGGCTGGACTCCGTGCTGGCGAGGCCGGCCGTCCAGCGCGGCCTCGCGGCGATCTAAGCCTCAGTTCTTGTTGGCGGCCTGCTGGTTCACGTCCGGAACCCGCGTCCAGGTCTGCGAGCCGCAGAGCACCTTGAGCATGCAGCCCGAGACGCTGAGCTCGGCCTCGCTCTCGCGCTCCAGGCTGACGGTATAAACCTTGCCCTCTTCGATGTTGTAGAGTTCGCCGGTGAACTTCTCCTCGTCGGGCTTAAGGCCGTCGATGAGCTGCAGGCCGATCACCGGACGGCTGCGCTTTTTCGGATCGGGGTTCTTCACGTCGGTCTTGGCGGCGCCGTTCTCGGCGGTGGGTGCCTTGAGCCAGACCACCTTGCCGCAGACGAGCTTCTGGCCGAGGCCGCAGCGGTCGATGCGGATCTTGGCGCGGCCATCGCCGGTGAGCCACGTGCCGGACGGATCCTTCCCGGTATCGGCGGCGGCGGCCGAGAGTCCGGCGAGCAGGAGGGTGGTGCTGAGGGCGAGGCGCATGGTTCGTCTCCGTATGTTGGGCACCGAAGGCGCCTGAGGGGCGGACGAAATCGGCTTGGGCCGAGTGAGCCGCCGCAATCAGGCGATTTTTCGGCGGTGTTGCGGCAGAGCCACGGCTGAGTTTGTTTCGCCTGTTGGCAAAGCCGCCGCGCGGGCGACACTCAACGCCAGCGCAGGACTCGCTAACGCACGCCCTTGACGATATAACTCATGAGTTATAATCAGGTCGGACGGCACGGCATTGACGTGGGCGGTCGCTTTCGACGTGGATTTTCGCGCGGAGTTCGCCGCGTTCGATGCTGAAGCCCGAAAAACGATCGCGGCTTATGCCTTGGCCCTCGGCAGCGAAGGCCCGCAGCTGGGCCGTCCCATGGCCGACACCCTCAAAAGCTCGAAGCACGCGAACATGAAAGAACTGCGTCCGACCGTGAACAAGGTCGAATGGCGCGTGGCCTACGCATTCGATGTGACGCGCAGGGCGATCGTGCTCGCAGCCGCATCGAAGGGCGGTCGATCTTCGGCGCTTGTCTACAATCAAATGATCGCGACGGCGGATGCGCGTTTCACGCGGCATCAAGCGAAATGGTTTCGTCCCGGACCACACAATCGGCCGCGCATACCCGTTCGCAACGCAGCAGCAGAAGGACGCCGAAGCGATGACGGAGGGCTTCAGATGACAAAGGACGCGCAGCGCGGAACCATCGTACCGCTCACCGACATCCTGGCGGAGTTTTCCCCAGACGATCAGGCGGAGATCCAGGCCCATGCGGACCTGCTTGTCCAGGAGAGCCGAACCTTGGCGCAATTCCGGCGCGACATGGGGATGACGCAGGCAGAACTGGCGCAGGCGCTGGAGACCTCTCAGGCCTACGTGGCCAAGCTTGAACGTAATCCGTCCGCGGACATGCAGGTTTCCACCATCGCCCGCATCGCTTCCGCCCTCGGCGGAAAGGTCAGGATCGTCGTCAGCCTGCCGGGCAGGCCGGATGCGACCTTCGCGATGCCGGCTGCCGGCCCGCGGAAGAAAGCCGCGCGTTCGAGGAAGAGCTCGGCCACCGCCTGAGCTTCGGCTCCCGGATTCGGCGCGACGCCGCAGATCGCCGGCAGAGCCCAGTCCGTGCGCCGCTTGAGGCCCGGTAGGGCGCCCGCTATAAGCCTGCGGCGGAAGCGAAATTTTCGCGCCTGAGATGCGCCCGTCAGCCCGGCGCGCACCCTCCGCCTTTTTCACAGACAGACCGGACACACCATGGCCACCGAGCGCACCTTCTCGATCCTCAAGCCCGACGCCACCCGGCGCAACCTGACCGGCGCCGTGAACGCGGTGATCGAGGAGGCGGGCCTGCGCATCGTCGGCCAGCGCCGCATCCGCCTGACCAAGGAGCAGGCCGAAAAGTTCTATGAGGTCCACAAGGAGCGGCCCTTCTTCGGCGAGCTCGTCAGCTTCATGACCTCCGGCCCGGTGGTCGTGCAGGTGCTCGAGGGCGAGAACGCCGTCGCCAAGTACCGCGAAGTGATGGGCGCCACGAACCCGGCCCAGGCCGCCGAGGGCACGATCCGCAAGCGGTTTGCCGAGTCCGTCGGTGAGAACACCGTGCACGGCTCGGACAGCGCCGAGAACGCCAAGCTCGAGATCGCGCAGTTCTTCAAGGATTCCGATATCGCCGCCTGAAGCGGAGGCCGGGGTGGCGGGTCGGGCACACCGTTCCGCCATCCCGTCGCATTCCCCCCGGCAGCGGGGTGAATGCCGCCCGGTGTGTCCGGTCCGTCATTGACGGAGCGGCGCCCCGCGGCGTCCAACGGCCGAGGTTATTTGACCCTCAGCCCTGGACCGCCAAGACCATGACGATGCGCCGCCTGCCCCTGCTGATCGCGTCCGGCCTGATCGCGATCGGCGCGACCGCCGCCCTCGCGGGCGGATCCCCGGCCCCGTTCCAGCAGTACGAGCCGGATCCGGCGCTGAAGACGGCCACGAAGGCCAGCCTCGAAGGCCGCGTGCGCCACGCCTGCACGGTCGTCCAGGCCCGGCTGACCAGCGCCCCCGAGGCGTCCCTCGAGCGTCCCTGCGGCTGCTACGCCCGTCAGACCCTGCGCAGCCTCGACGAATCCGAGGTCGAGGCCTACCGCACCACGGGCTACTTCAACGATTCCGCACGCGCCAAGGCCCTCTCGGCCCTCGACAGCTGCAAGCTGCAGCGGCCGATCTGACCCTCCCGGGGCGCTGCCCCGGACCCCGCCGAAGGGACCTGTCCCTTCGGAATCCCCGTTACAGGCTGAACAGGACGCCGTCCGGTGCGGTGTCGGCGATGACGACGCGGTCGCCCTCCAGCCGGGCACGTCCCCCGGCCACCAGCGCCAGCACCGCGGGATAGAGCCGCCGCTCCTCGACGATCACCCGATCGGCGAGACTGTCCGGGTCGTCGCCCTGGCGCACCGGGATCGCGGCCTGCGCCACGATCGGCCCGGCATCGAGTTCGGGCACCACGAAGTGAACCGTGCAGCCATGCAGCCGCACGCCGGCTTCGAGCGCCTGGGCGTGCGTGTGGGTCCCCTTGAACAGCGGCAGCAGCGAGGGGTGGATGTTGAGCATCCGCCCGGCCCAGCCGGCCACGAAGTCCGGCGTGAAGATCCGCATGAATCCGGCAAGGCAGACGAGGTCGATGTCGGCGGCCCGGAGCGCGGCGTCGAGGGCGGCATCGAAGCTGGCCCGATCCCGGAAACCGGTGTGGTCGATCGCCCGGGCCGGAATCCCGGACGCCGTCGCCCGCGTAAGGCCGGCGGCATCCGGACGGTTGGACAGGACCAGCACGATCTCGGCCGGGTAGGCCGGATCCTTCGCAGCCTCGATCAGCGCGACCATGTTCGAGCCGCGGCCCGAGATCAGGACCGCGACGCGGGTCTTCCGGGGGGCGGCCATCAGAGCGCGAGGCGTCCGCTGAAGGTCACGGGCTCGGAGCCGCGCGCGGTGATCCGGCCAAGGCGCACCGGCGCCTCGCCGGCCCGGGTCAGGGCCTCGTCGACGTCGTCGACCGCCTCGGCGGCGGCGATCACCACCATGCCGATGCCGCAGTTGAAGGTCCGCAGCATCTCCGCCTCGGCGACACCGCCCTCGCGGGCGAGCCAGCCGAACACCGGGGGCGGGGTGATGGCGTCGAGGTCGATGGCGATGCCGATATCGTCCGGCAGCACCCGAGGCAGGTTGTCGGGGAAGCCGCCGCCGGTGATGTGCGCGAGCGCGCGGATGCCGTCGGTCGCCTCCAGGGCGGACAGCAGGGGCTTCACGTAGATCCGGGTCGGCTCCAGCAGGGCGTCTCCGAGGCTGCGGCTCGCGTCGAACGGGGCCGGCGCGTCCCAGCCCAGGCCGGTCTTGGCGACGATGCGGCGGACGAGCGAGAAGCCGTTGGAATGGACGCCGGAGGAGGGCAGGCCGAGCACCACGTCGCCGGGTCGGATACCGGGCTTCGGCAGCAGCGTGCCGCGCTCGGCAGCGCCCACCGAGAAGCCGGCGAGGTCGTAATCCGAGCCGTCGTAAAGGCCCGGCATCTCGGCGGTTTCGCCGCCGATTAGTGCGCATCCGGCCTGCCGGCAGCCCTCGGCGATACCGCGCACGATGTCGGCGCCGACGCCGGGCACCAGCTTGCCGGTGGCGTAATAATCCAGGAAGAACAGCGGCTCGGCGCCCTGGACCACGAGGTCGTTGACGCACATCGCCACCAGATCGATGCCGATCGTGTCATGGCGACCGGTCTCGATCGCGATCTTGACCTTGGTGCCGACGCCGTCGTTGGCCGCAACCAGGATCGGGTCGCGGAACCCCGCGGCCTTCAGATCGAACAGGCCGCCGAAGCCGCCGATCTCGGCATCCGCCCCCGGCCGCCGCGTCGAGCGCACCAACGGCTTGATCGTCTCGACCATCGCGTTGCCGGCGTCGATATCGACGCCCGCCTCCGCGTAGGTCAGTCCCTGTCCATCCTTGGCGGTCATGCCAGCGTCGTCCCGGTCATCATCGGGTCCGCTCTAGCGGCTTCCAGCGCGCTGCGCGAGTCGGCTGGCGCGTGCCTTGATCGGGACCTGCCCGATCTCCACTCTGCGACAGGGCGTGCTATGCGGCCCGAGGGGGGACGACATCATGCGCGCACGGGCTGTCATCGGGCTGGGGAGCCTCGTCGCCCTCGGCCTCCTGGTCTACCTGCTGCGCGAGGTGATGCTGCCGTTCGTGGCCGGCATCGCGCTGGCGTACCTGCTCGATCCGCTGGCGGACCGCCTGGAGCGCCTGGGCCTCGGCCGCCTCGCCGCGAGCCTGCTGATCCTGGCGCTGTTCGTCGTGGCGCTGATCGTGTCGCTGCTGATCCTGATCCCGCTCACCGCCAACCAGGTCGCGGGCTTGGTGAACGCGCTGCCCGCGATGGTCTCGCGGCTCCAGGGGATCATCGCCGAACGCGCCGGGCCGCTGCTGGAGCGCGTCGGCGGTGACAACGTGCTGACCGAGCTGCAATCCTCCGTCGGCACGCTGGCGAGCCAGGGCGGCGCGTGGCTGCTCGCGTTCCTGAAGTCGATCTGGTCCGGCAGCCAGGCGCTGATCTCGATCGCGTCGCTGCTGGTGGTGACCCCGGTCGTGGCCTTCTACATCCTTGTCGACTGGGATCGGATGATGGCGGCTCTGGACAGCTGGGTGCCCCCCCGGCACCGGGCCACGGTGCGCGACCTCGCACGCCAGATCGACGGCGCGATCACCGGCTTCGTGCGCGGCCAGACCCTGGTCTGCCTGATCCTCGGCAGCTTCTACGCCGTCGGCCTCTGGCTGGTCGGGCTCAATTTCGGGGTTCTGATCGGGCTGATCGCCGGCCTCCTGACCTTCATCCCGTATGTCGGGACGCTCACCGGCTTCATGCTCTCGGTCGGGGTCGCCCTGGTGCAGTTCTGGCCGTCCTCGGACTGGCTGCATCTGGGGCTGACCGTGGGCGTGTTCCTGATCGGCCAGTTCCTCGAGGGCAACGTGATAGCTCCGAAACTGGTGGGCGAGTCGACCGGCCTGCATCCGGTCTGGCTGATGTTCGCGCTGCTCGCCTTCGGAACCCTGTTCGGCTTCGTGGGCCTGCTGCTCGCGGTGCCGGTGGCGGCCTCGCTCGGCGTACTCGTGCGGTTCGCCCTGAAGCGCTATCTTCAAAGCCGCCTCTATCATGCCGAGCAACCGGTGCTGATCGACCTGAACGACGAGGCCGGCCGGACCTTGACCGCCACCAAGACGCGGTCATCCTGAACGATCGATCTGGGCACCCCATGCGCGAGAACGCACCACCCCGGCAGCTGGCCTTCGACCTGCCCCTCGATCCCCGGTACGGCCGCGAGGACTTCCTGGTCGGGCCGGCGAACGAGGCGGCCTACGCGCTGGTCGAAGCCTGGCCGGACTGGCCCGACAGCGTGCTGGTGCTGACCGGCCCCTCGGGCAGCGGCAAGAGCCACCTCGCGGCGATCTGGGCCGAGCGGGCCCATGCCTGGAGGGCCGCAGCCTCCGAAATCGGGGCGGATGCGGTCCAGCACCTCGTCTCGAACGGCGCGCTGGTGATCGAGGATATCGATCGCGCAGACGGGCGCGACGAGGCGGCCCTGTTCCATCTGCTCAACCGCGCCCGCGAGCGGGCGTGTCCGGTCCTGCTGACCAGTGCCTCCGGCATCGACGCCCTGGGCCTCGTGACGCCGGACCTGCGTTCGCGGCTGCGCCTGGCGCCGAGCATCGCCATCGAGGCGCCGGACGACGCGCTGCTGCGCGCCGTCCTGGTCAAGCTGTTCGTCGACCGTCAGCTGGTGGTGGATCTCAGCGTGATCGAGGCATTGGCGCTGCGGATCGACCGCTCCTTGGGACGCGCGCGGGATCTCGTCGCCGAACTGGATCGGGACGCGCTCGGACGCGGCCGGCGGATCAGCCGGCCCCTGGCGCTGGCCGTGCTACGCCGCATGGGGTTCGACGACGAGATCGATCCGGACGCTTAGAAGCGGAAAGCCGTGGCCGTCACGAAAGCGTCGTGAAAGCTACGGGTGTAGAATGGTAGACGCGCCGGCAGCGGCAAGGACAGGAATCGGAATGGAATCGACGCAGAAGCCCATGGACCGCGACGCCGCCGACGAGGCCGCGGAGCCCCGTCGGCCCGACGCGACCGATCCGGCCCCACGCCGCCCCGCCGCAAGGCGCGCGCCGGCCAACCGCACGGCCGCATCGAGCCAACCGGCCGAGGACACGGCCGATGCGAGCGCACCGGCTCCGCGAGCGCGCGCTCCCGGCTCTCGTACGGCCTCGCGGAGCGCGGCCGCCAAAAGCGCGGCCGTCAAGAGCGCTGCGGTGACGAGCGACACCAACCCGAAAGCGATGGCCGCCACGGCACCCGGTGCAACCGCTGAGACGAAGCCTGTACCGATCGATACCGCCGACGAATGGCCCGCCGTCCCGGCGGCACCGGTGGAGCAGCCGGCCGGCGCGGCGCGGGAACCCGTGGTCGAGGCCGGGCGCTCGCTCCGGCATTCCCCCGAGCGGTTCGTGAACCGCGAGCTGTCCTGGCTGCAATTCAACCGCCGGGTGCTGGAGGAGGCCTCCAACCCGAACCATCCGCTTCTGGAGCGCCTGCGCTTCCTATCGATCTCGGCGAACAACCTCGACGAGTTCTTCATGGTCCGCGTGGCCGGCCTGATCGACCAGGTCCGGGCCGGTCTGACGCTCCCGTCCCAGGATGGGCTGACCCCGTCCGAGCAACTGAACCGGATCGGTATCGAGGTGGCGCGGCTCGCCGCCGACCAGCAGGCGCGCTGGCGCCAGCTGCGGGTGGAACTGCAGGACTCCGAGATCGAGATTGTCGAGCCCGCCGCCCTCACCGCCGAGCAGGCCGCCTGGCTGGAGGAATACTTCCTCAACCATGTCTCACCAGTCCTGACGCCGCTCGCGATCGATCCGGCGCACCCGTTCCCGTTCATCCCCAACCTCGGCACCACCATCGCGCTGGCGCTGGTGCGGCCGCGCGACGGCCGGCTGCTGCGGGCCCTGATCCGGGTTCCCGGCGTCATCGATCGGTTCGTTCGCCTGCCCACCAGCCAGAGTGAGACCGCCGCGCGCCTGATCTCGATCGAGCAGGTGATCGGGATGTTCACCGGTCGGCTGTTCCCGGGCTATCTGGTCAAGAGCAGCGGCGCGTTCCGGGTGGTGCGGGATTCGGATCTCGAGATCGAGGAGGAGGCAGAGGACCTCGTCCTGCATTTCGAGACCGCCCTGAAGCAGCGCCGCCGGGGCGTCGTGATCCGCCTCGAGGTCGAATCCGGCATGTCCGAAGACCTCCGCGGTTTCGTCGCCGACGAACTCGAGATTTCAGCGGACGCGATCTTCCTGATCGAGGGCATGCTCGCCCTCAACGAGCTGTCCCAGATCGTCGGGATCGACCGGCCGGACCTGAAATTCAAGCCCTACAACCCGCGCTTTCCCGAGCGGATCCGCGAGAGCGGCGGCGACGTGTTCGCGGCGATCCGCCAGAAGGACTTCATCGTCCACCACCCCTATGAATCCTTCGATTCGGTGGTGCAGTTCCTGGCCCAGGCGGCCCGGGACCCGAACGTCGTGGCGATCAAGCAGACGCTCTATCGCACCTCGTCGAACTCCCCGATTGTCGCGGCGCTCGCGGAGGCCGCCGAACTCGGCAAGTCGGTCACTGCGCTCGTCGAGCTGAAGGCCCGGTTCGACGAGGAGGCCAACATCCGCTGGGCGCGCAACCTGGAGAAGGCTGGCGCGCAGGTGGTGTTCGGCTTCGTCGAGCTGAAGACCCACGCCAAGCTGTCGCTGGTGGTCCGGCGCGAGGGCGACAAGCTCGTGACCTACTGCCATGTCGGCACCGGCAACTATCACCCGATCACGGCGCGCGTTTACACGGACCTGTCGTTCTTCACGGCCGACCCGGCGATCGCCCGGGACGTCTCGCGGATCTTCAACTTCATCACCGGCTACGCCGAGCCCGCCGAACTGGAGCGGATGTCGGTCTCGCCCCTGACGATGAAGAACCGGCTGCTGGAGAACATCGAGGCCGAGGTCGCCCACGCCAAGGCCGGCCGGCCGGCGGCGATCTGGATCAAGTGCAACTCCCTCGTCGACGCGCAGATCATCGACGCGCTGTACGATGCGTCCTCGGCCGGTGTGCAGATCGATTGCGTGGTACGCGGCATCTGCTGCCTGCGGCCGGGCATCCCGGGGCTGTCCGAGACGATCCGGGTCAAGTCGATCGTCGGGCGCTTCCTGGAGCACGGGCGGATCTACGCCTTCGGCAACGGCGTCGGGCTGCCGCACCCGAAGGCGACGATCTACATCTCGTCGGCCGACCTGATGAGCCGCAACCTCGACCGCCGGGTCGAGGCTATGCTGCCGATCACGAACCCGACCGTGCACCAGCAGGTCCTCGACCAGATCATGCTGGCCAACCTCCTGGACAACCGTCAGAGCTGGCGGCTGCTGGCCTCCGGGGGCTGCGAGCGGATCCAGCCGGCGGACGGTGAGGAACCGTTCAACGCGCACAAGTACTTCATGACGAATCCAAGTCTTTCCGGCCGGGGCAAGGCATCGAAGAAGTCGAGTCCCCGCGCTCTGAGCCGTCGGGCTCAGCGCGCCTAAGTGCACCGGCCGATGCGCGGGACGCTCGACAGGTTTCGGGACCATGTTGTGCGGGTCTGCATCCGGAAACTCCGCCCGGCAAAAGGGCCGGGCAGCCGAAACGTTGCTCTGCCGGCCCGATTGGGCTTAGAGCTTGCGCCGTCGCCAGGGATCCCGGTTCGGCCGCGAGCGCAGCGAATCATCGACGTGGAGCCGATCTCGGTTGCGGCTCCGGATTGCACACGCGGCCCGCCGGTCCGGCCGGCCACGTTCCATCAAGGACTCGGACGTTTGGGCAGCCCTCGCGCCAACCTCACCCTCGCGCATTCCGCCGACCGGCCTTCGCGCGATCCGCGGCCGCCGGTGGCGATCATCGATATCGGCTCGAACTCGGTGCGGCTCGTCGCCTATGACGGCCTGAGCCGCGCGCCGACGCCGCTCTACAACGAGAAGGTCCTGTGCGGCCTGGGCCGCAACGTGCTGACCACGGGCCGGCTGAACGAGGACGCGGTCAACCGTGCGCTGACCGCCCTGGGACGGTTCCGCGTGCTGTGCGAGACCATGCGGGTCGGCCGGGTGTTCGTGCTGGCGACGGCAGCGGCCCGGGACGCCGAGAACGGGCCGGACTTCCTGCGCGCCGCCGAGGCCGCCTGCGGCCAGGAGATCCAGCTGCTGTCGGGGCGCCGTGAGGCGGAGCTGTCCGCCATGGGCGTGATCTCGGGCTTCCACGCGCCGGATGGCGTGGTCGGCGACATGGGCGGCGGCTCCCTCGAACTGGTGGACGTGCGCGGCACCGTGGTCGGCCAGGGCGTGACCATGCCGCTCGGCGGCCTCGCCCTGCAGGACCTCTCCGGCGGGTCGATCAAGAAGGCCGCCAAGATCGTGCGCGAGCATATGCGCAAGGCCGAGCCGCAGCTCGAGACCCTGCGCGGCCGGACCTTCTACGCGGTCGGCGGTACCTGGCGCGCCCTGGCGCGGCTGCATCAGGCGGCGCGCGGCTACCCGGTCCACGTGATGCACGGCTACGCGGTGGAGCCCACCGACGAGATGAGCTTCCTGCAGATCGTCGAGCAGACGGATGTCAGCCTGCTCCAGGACGTCGACACGATCTCGGAGGCGCGCCGCCCGCTCCTGGCCTACGGCGCCGTGGTGCTCGAAGAGATCATCCGGGTCGGGCGCCCGCGGGAAGTCGCGATCTCGGCCTCCGGGGTTCGGGAGGGCTTGCTGTTCGAGCAGCTCGACCGCGACACGCGACTCGTCGATCCGCTCCTCGCCTCGGCGGCGGAGTTCAACGCTTTGCGCTCCCGCGCGCCGCGCCACGGCGAGGAGTTGATCGCGTGGACGGACCGGTTCGTGGCGACGCTGGACGGCCCCGAAACCGCGGACGAACGCCGCCTGCGCCATGCGGGCTGCCTGCTCTCGGATGTCGGCTGGCGCGCGCACCCCGATTACCGCGACGAGCAGAGCATCGCGGCGATCCAGAACGCCGCCTTCGTGGGGGTGGACCATCCGGGACGGGCCTATCTCGCCCTCGCCGTCTCGCTCCGCCACAGCGGCCTCGCCCCGGAAAAAGCCAACCCAATCCTCCGGACCGTGGCGGGTCCGCGCCTGTTCGAGCGGGCCCGCCTGCTCGGCGCGATGCTCCGGGTGGCGTTCCCGATCTCGGCCGGCATGGACGGTGCGCTCACCCGGGCGCCGCTCTTCGTCGAGGACGGCCGGGTCACGCTGCGGATGCCGCGGGATTGGGCCGCTCTCGCCAGCGACCGCCTTCTGAACCGGGTGCGCGCACTCGGCCGCGTGGTCGGGATGGACGGGCGCATCGAGATCGACACCGCCGCCTGACCCGACGCGGCCGGCCTGTCAGGCGCGCCGGTTCTGGAGCCGGATCGGCCGGGTACGACGGCCCGAACCCGAACCCGAAACCGGATCGCGCCCGCGGACGCCTGTTCGAGCGGGTACTTCAGTCATCACGTCCCGGGGCACGCCACGAAAGCCCTGCGTGCGACAAACGCGCGGCCTCGCCGCTGCGACGGTGCGGAGCTTTGGCCCCAGCATAAAAATTCTCTATTAACAGCCGATGAGTTGTCGGCACCACCGCACAATATGACATCGTCCAAGCTATAACTATTGAATCATTTATTATAATTATTTGGTTCTTCAACCTCAAAGTACAGCAAATCCATCGCATCAGTAGGATGCGGTGCATCGAAAGAAAGTTTCAGGTATCAGGATCTGCAGAGGCCGTGGGCGGCCATCGGATTGTGATCATGCGTTGGCTTGGACGGTTCTCGATACGGACGCTCCTATGCTTGGTGATCGCCGCTCTGGCGGTGATGTTGCTGAGCTATACGACGACTGCGCTCGTCTCTGCGCAGGAACAGGCCCGGCAAGCCGATCTCGCCGTCACCCTGGCCCATACGAGTCGGCGCCTGCTCAAGACGATCCTGCCACTGCGTCTCGAACGCGGCTCGACTCTCGCCCTGGGTAGCCAGGAACCCGCGGGGCCGAACACGCTGTCGGCGATCGCGACGAACCGGCAGGCGATGATCGAGAGTTTCGCCAGGGCCCAAGACCTCCTGCACGAGCAGACCGTTCCGGCGGTGACCGCGACCGTCACGCGGCTGAACGCAGCGCACGAGGCCGTGAACGCGCTGCGCCCCCGCATCGACGCGGCCCTGCGCCTCACCAAGGAGCGACGCGACGCGACGCTGATGCCCGCGATGCTCGCCGCCTATCAAGAGCTGCTCGATGCCCTGACCGCAACGACGAACGCCGTGGACGGCGCCATCCCCCGTTCGGACGCCGCCCTGCAGCGTTATCTCGGCCTCAAGCGTGCGGCCTGGGCGGCGCGGGTCGCGATCGGAAACGTCGCCCTCCGGGTCCAGACGTCGCTGGCGGCCGGCACCTCCTGGACCCTGCCCGAGACCGTGGCGGCTGCCGGGGAACGGGCGCGGTTGGAAACGGCCTGGGCCGTCACCACCGAGGCCGCCGCCTCCGTCTCGGATACGGTTCGGTCCGCGTTCCAGAATGCCGACGCCAAGAACTTCCAGGGCGAGAACGCGGCCATCGCGAAGGCCGTGTTCGACGCCCTGAGCCAGGGAACGCCGCCGAGCGTGACGTTCCAGGACCTGCGGCAGCGGAATACCGAGACGCAGGCCACCATCGTCGATCTCGCCTACGCGAGCCTCGACGATATGATCGAGCACGCCGACCTCCTGGCCGATGCGGCACGCGGCATCCTGATCCGCAACGTCGCGGCCCTCGCGGCGGTCGTCCTCTTGGTCGGCCTGGGCCTCGTCGTCATCTTCGCCGGCGTGCTCAGGCCGATCAGGACGATGTCGACAACGATGCGGGACCTCGCCGCGGGCGACGCCTCCGTGGAGGTGCCGGTCGGGCTGTATCGCAACGAGTTCGGGCCCATGGCGGCGGCCGTGCAAGTGTTCAAGGACAACCTGATCCGGAACCGTCAGCTGGAAACCGCGGCCGCTGAAGCGCGCCTGGCAACGGAGCAGCAACGCAAGGCCGGCATGCGCCAGATGGCCGAAGCCTTCGAGACGTCGGTCGGCGGTATCATCGGTCAGGTCTCGTCCTCGGCCGCCGAGCTCCAGGCGACCGCCCAGACCCTGACGGCCACCGCGAACCAGACGGCCAGCCAATCGACGACGGTGGCCGCCGCGGCCGAGCAGGCGGCCAGCAACGTCAACACCGTGGCGGCCGCCTCGGAGCAGCTGGGTTCCTCGGTGCAGGAGATCGGCCGGCAGGTCGACGGATCGGCCAAGCTGGCGCTGGGGGCGGTCACCGAAGCCGGGCAGACCGGCGCGCTGGTGCAGGAACTCTGCAGCGCAGTAGCGCGGATCGGCGACGTGGTCGGGTTGATCTCGAACATCGCCGGGCAGACCAACCTGCTGGCGCTGAACGCCACGATCGAGGCGGCTCGGGCCGGAGAGGCCGGGCGCGGCTTCGCGGTGGTCGCCTCCGAGGTGAAGGCGCTGGCCGAGCAGACCGCCAAGGCGACGGAGGAAATCTCCGGCCAGATCGCGCGGGTGCAGGCCTCGACCGGCCAGGCCGTGACGGCGATCGGCACGATCACGGCGCGGATCCGGGACATCAACGCCGTGGCGACCTCGATCGCGGCGGCGGTCGAGGAGCAGGGGGCCGCAACCCAGGAGATCGTCCGCAACGTCGGGCAGGCGGCAGCGGGCGCAGGGGAAGTCACCAGCAACATCGCCGGCGTCGCCAGTGCCGCGGAGGAAACCGGCAAGGCCGCGAGCCAGGTGCTCGGCGCGGCCACCGACCTGTCGCGGCAATCCGAACACCTCACCGCCGAGGTGTCCCGCTTCCTCGACACCGTCCGGGCGGCGTGAAGGCGCGACTGGGAACGATCCCTGCAGCCGAAGCTGCCGGGATCGTTCCGCTCAGTTCACTCGGAGATCATGCCGGCGCCGGCTTCGCCCCCGGGCAGGGGCGCCGGCTCGGATTGCGCCTCGACCACGGCCGCGGCGGTGACGTTGACGATGCCGCGGGCCGTAACCGACGGCGTCAGGATGTGGGCGGGCTTGGCCGGGCCGATCAGCAGCGGCCCGACCGGCAGCGCGTCCGCCAAAACCTTGGCGAACTGGAACGCGATGTTGGCCGCATCCAGGTTCGGGAAGATCAGGACGTTGGCCGCGCCCTTGAGGCGCGAGCCCGGCAGCACCCGGTCGCGCACCAGCTCGGAGAGCGCCGAATCCGCCTGCATCTCGCCGTCGACCATCAGGTTCGGGTCGCGCGACTGCAGAAGCGCCAGCGCCTCCCGCATCTTCATGGCCGAGGGGGAATCCGACTGCCCGAAATCCGAGTGGCTCAGCAGGGCGATCTTGGGCGTCAGGCCGAAGCGGCTGACATGGCCGGCGCAGGCCTGGGCGACCTCGGCGATCTCCTCGGCGGTGGGATTCTGGCGGACATGGGTGTCGGCCAGGAAGTACGCACCTTCGCTGGTCACGATCAGGCTCATGGCGGCGCATTGGGCGATGCCGGGTGCCAGGCCGATCACGTCGCGGATGATCCTGAGCCGGGTCTCGAACCGGCCCTCCAGGCCGCAGATCAGGGCGTCGGCCTCGCCGCGCCGGACCGCGATGGCGCCGATCACGGTGTTGTTGGTGCGCACGAGCGTGCGGGCGGCATCCGGGGTGATGCCGCGCCGGCCAGCGACGTCCAGATAGGTCTGGACGTAGGCGCGGTAGCGGGGATCGTCCTCGGGATCGATCAGCTCGAAGTCGCGACCCTCCTGAATGGAGAGGCCGAAGCGCTTCAGGCGCGATTCGACCACGCGCGGGCGCCCGACCAGGATCGGGAACGCGACCTTGTCCTCCACGATCGCCTGGACGGCGCGCAGGACCCGCTCGTCCTCACCCTCGGCGTAGATCACCCGCTTGGGGTCGGCCTTCGCCTTCGAGAACAGCGGCTTCATGATGAGGCCGGACCGGTGGACGAACCGGTCGAGGCTGTCGACGTAGGCGTTGAAATCCGTGAGCGGCCGGCCGGCGACGCCGGAATCCATCGCGGCCTTGGCCACCGCCGGGGCGATGCGCACGATCAGGCGCGGGTCGAACGGGCTGGGGATCAGCGATTCCGGGCCGAACGGCCGTGCCTCGCCGCCATAGGCCCGCGCGACCACGTCGGAGGGAGTCTCGCGGGCGAGCGCCGCGATCGCCTTCACGGCCGCCTGCTTCATCTCCTCGTTGATGCTGGTGGCGCCGACATCGAGCGCCCCACGGAAGATGTAGGGGAAGCACAGGACGTTGTTGACCTGGTTCGGGAAGTCCGAGCGGCCGGTGCAGATCATCGCGTCGGGGCGCTTGGCCTGCGCGAGGTCCGGCATGATCTCCGGATAGGGGTTGGCGAGCGCCATGATCAGCGGCTTGTCCGCCATCTTCTCCAGCAGCTCGGGCTTCAGGACGCCGCCGGCCGAGAGGCCGATGAACACGTCCGCCCCCGGGATCACCTCGGCCAGCGTGCGCGCCTCGGTCTCCTGGGCGTAGACGTCTTTCCACCGGTCCATCAGCTCCGGGCGGCCCTTATAGACCACGCCCTTAATGTCGGTGACCGTGATGTTCTCCCGGGTCGCGCCGAGCGAGACGAGCAGGTTCAGGCAGGCCAGCGCCGCCGCGCCGGCGCCGGAGGTGACGATGCGGACATCCGAAAGCGCCTTGCCGGCGAGTTCGAGCCCGTTGAGGACCGCCGCCGCCACGATGATCGCGGTGCCATGCTGGTCGTCGTGGAAGACCGGGATGTTCATCCGGGCCCGGCACTGCTCCTCGACCTCGAAGCACTCCGGCGCCTTGATGTCCTCCAGGTTGATGCCGCCGAAGGTCGGCCCGAGCGCGCAGACGACGTCGACGAGCTTGTTGACGTCCTTCTGGTCGACCTCGATGTCGAACACGTCGATGCCGGCGAACTTCTTGAACAGGACCGCCTTGCCCTCCATCACCGGCTTGGAGGCGAGCGGGCCGATATCGCCGAGGCCGAGGACGGCGGTACCGTTGGTGAGCACCGCCACGAGGTTCTGGCGGATCGTCAGTTCGGCAGCCTGTTGCGGGTCGTCGTAGATCGCCATGCAGGCGGCTGCGACGCCGGGCGAGTAGGCGAGGGCGAGGTCGCGCTGGTTGCCGAGCGGCTTGGTCGCCTGGATCTCCAGCTTCCCGGGCTGCGGCAGGCGGTGGTAGACGAGCGCCCCGGCCTTGAGGTCCTCGGACATGTTATCGGCCATCGCTCACCTTCCAGCTCGCCTACTTTCCCGGAGACGACGCGGTCGCGCACCGCGCCGGATCCCATCGTGACCGGTCTGTTGCACCGGCTGCGTAGGGGGCGCAACCCGCATAACGAGACGCGGATCCACCTCGCCGCGCTGGCGCGCGCGCACGGCTTCTCCATAGGCGCTTACTCGTACGGGCGTCCCAAAGTGCGCTTCCCGGAGAGCGGCCGTCGCCTGACGATCGGCCGCTATTGTTCCATCGCCGACAAGGTCGAGATCCTGCTCGGCGGCGACCACCGGCTCGACTGGGCCTCCACCTACCCGTTCGCGGCGATGCGCGGCCTGTTCCCGGATGCGCTTGCACCGGCGGATTACCACGCCTCGCGCGGCGACGTGGTGATCGGGCACGATGTCTGGCTCGGGTCCGGCTGCATGATCCTGTCCGGCGTCACGATCGGGCACGGCGCCGTGGTCGCTGCCCGGGCGGTGGTGACCCGGGACGTCCCGGCCTACGCTGTGGTCGCCGGCAATCCGGCCCGGGTGGTGCGCCACCGCTTCGACGAGGCCACCGTGGCGGCGCTGGTGGAGACCGCTTGGTGGGACCGGCCGCACGCGACGGTGACGCGGCTGGTGCCGCTGCTGCAGAGCGGGCGGATCGCCGACCTGCTCGCGGCGTTGCGCGCCGAGCCGGATTCCCGTACCGGCGAGCCCTTCGCCCTGCCGGACCCGCGCGGGGCCGCACACGAAACCGACCCGAGATCCGGATGATGACCGACACGCCTCCCGACCGCCTGGCCGCGAACCCGAACAGCCCGTTCTACGACGAGGCCATGCTGGAGCGCGGCGTCGGCGTGCGATTCAAGGGCGTCGATAAGACCAACGTCGAGGAATACTGTGTCAGCGAGGGCTGGGTCCGCCTCTCGGCCGGCAAGACCCTCGACCGGGCCGGCAACCCGATGACCGTGAAGCTGAAGGGCACCGTCGAACCCTACTTTCGCGAGCCCGAGGCCGAGGCTTGAGCCTCTCGTAGAGTCAGTGCCGCGCTGAAGTTCTTCAATGCCCCCAGGACCAGCGTATGAACCTGATCCGGCGAGCGGGGCGCATCGATGATCAGGCTCGTCAGGATGTCATTGCGCCGGGCGCGCTGCTTGGCGGTTCGTGCATGGTTCGACAGACGCAGGTGCCAGGGGCTCTTAGATAGCGCGAGATAGAGGCTGTCACCGCGCTCGTTCCGGGCGACGATGGCGAAGCCCTCGGCCTCCAGAAGCCGTGCTGCAAGGGCCAGCGCGGCCGATGGGGGGAGAGTGCTCACGGCCCGGCCGGCTCGATCGTGCCGAGGCTGCGTCGGCCGAGCGCCCGCGCCTTGAGCGCCAGTGCCGGCCGTTCGACGCCGTACCAGGACAGCGCCGCCACCGGCAGCGTCACCGCGAGCGCGGGAGCGAGCAGGGCGAGGCCGGAGGGCTCTGGCCAGAGGGCATGCAGGCTCTGCTGCACCGGCCAGCCGTAGAGATAGATCCCGTAGGACAGGTCGGCCCTCGGATCGAACAGGCCGCGCGCCATCGGCCCGAGGGCGAGCCACACGGCGCCGTAGGCTTCCGCCAGGAACAGCAGGGGCGGGTAGGCCGGCGTTCGAGCGAGGAGCGTGGCCGCGACAGCCAGGCCGGCGAGGACGACACCCGAGACGCGCAGGCTGTCGCGCCACAGATACAGTCCGGCGCCGGCTGAAAAGATGAGCGGCAGCCGCAGGACCGTCTCCAGACCCTTCGGCAACTCGGGGCCACGCCAAGCTATGGCGGCCGTCAAGGCGACAGCGAGCCCCGCAACGATCAAGAGCGCCGGGATCCGCCGGCGGAGGAGGCCGCACAGGGCGGCGAGCAGCACGCCCAAGTAGCAAAGAGACTCGTATTTTAAGGTCCAGATCGTGCCGAGCGGCGCCCGGTACGGGTTGGCCTCGAAGACGCCGGGCAGCGCGGCGTTGCTCTTGAAGGCGGTCAGCGTCCCGCGCACGAACGACCAGAGGGCTGGATCGCGCAGGTACTCGCTCAGCGGCAGGCGCGTCATCGCGGCGCCGAGGAGCAGAGAAACGAGCACGGTGGCGGCGACGAAGCCCGGGAGGATCCGCAGGGCGCGGGCCAGCGCGTAGTCTCTGAGGCCGCGCCGGTCGCAGCTCATGGTGACGAGAAACCCCGAGACCGCGAAGAAGCCGTTCACCGCGTGCTCGCCCAGAGTGTAGCCGGTGAGCCGCGCCAGCGGCTCGTCGCCCGCGGCCCCGGTAGCGACGCTGAAAGCGTGCGAAACGACCACCGCCAGCGCCAGCGCCAGGCGCAAGCCGGTGAAGCCGTTGCGGCCGCGTGCCAGGGCGGTGGCGATCGTGGGGCCGGCCATCAGCGCAGCCCCTCGCGGGCCAGGGCGTCTCGGCCGCGCAGGAAGGCGAGGGCGCCGGATGCGGAGCCACCGTACCGCTCCAGCCCGGACCGGCGCAGGGCGAGTGCCGAGAGCGCGACCTTCGGCAGGTTGGTCATGAGGTGGGACACGCTCGGGTCGGGCAGGCCGTATTTGCGGCTGACATAGGCCCGCGACCACGCCTGATGCCAGCGCGACCGGAACACCCGGCCAAGCTCCGGTGCGGACGAGCGCCCGCGACCGTGCAGAGCCACGGCGCCGTGGACGTGGACGAGGGCGCGGCCCGCATCGGCTACGCGCCGACAGAGGTCGTCGTCCTCGTAGAACAGGAAGATGTTCGGATCGAAGCCGCCGAGGTTGAGGAACAGGGCCCGCGCGATCATCAGACAGGCTCCGGACAGGAACGGCGCGCAGGCATCGCCCTCGGGCAGCGCCGGGCGTCCCCCCGGGTTGGTGAGATACGGCGCCAGCAGCGAGCGCGCCTGGTAGAAGAACCGCCCGTCCGGCTCGACCAGGCGCGGCGCCAGCAGGCCCACATCCGGCCAAGCGGCGGCGGCCGCCAGCAACGCATCGACGGCCCCCGGCTGCAGGACCACGTCCGGATTGACGATGAGGACCCGCTCCGCCGTCACGGCCGCGGTGACGCCGATATTGTTGGCGCGGCCGTAGCCCTCGTTGCGGGCGTTGCGGATCACCCACGCGCCGGCGGCCTCCGCCACCGGCACGGAGGCGTCCCGGCTGGCGTTGTCGACCACGATCGCCGGCACGTGCTGCCGCGCCAGTGCCGCCAGACAGGCCGGCAGCACCTCGGCGCTGTCATGGGCGACGACGACCGCGACGAGGCTCGCCACGGCGCGACCGGTCCGCCTGCGCTTACGCCTTCTTCTCGGGCAGGTTCAGGCGGATGTGCAGCTCGCGGAGCTGCTTGGGCGTCGCCTCGGAGGGCGCGCCCATCATCAGGTCCTCGGCGCGCTGGTTCATCGGGAACAGCACGACCTCGCGGATGTTCGGCTCGTTGCACAGGAGCATGACGATGCGGTCCACTCCCGGGGCGATGCCGCCGTGCGGCGGGGCGCCCATGCGCAGGGCGTTGAGCATGCCGCCGAACTTCTGCTCCAGCACATCGTGGCCGTAGCCGGCAATCGCGAAGGCCTTCTCCATCACGTCGGGGCGATGGTTGCGGATCGCGCCGGAGGACAGCTCGATGCCGTTGCAGACGATGTCGTACTGGAACGCCTTGATACCCAAGATTCTTTTTGTGACTTCGCCGTCCTGGCCCTCTGTGGCCAGGGTATCGAGGTCGAGGGCCAAAAAGTCCTCGCGGTCGATGTTCGGCATCGAGAACGGGTTGTGGGAGAAGTCGATCCGCTTCTCCTCCTCGCTCCACTCGTACATCGGGAAGTCCGTGATCCAGCAGAACGCGTACTGATCCTTGTCGCAGAGGCCGAGCTCGTCGCCGACGCGGATGCGGGCCTTGCCGGCGAGCGCGGCCGCCTTGGCCTCGGTCCCGGCGGAGAAGAACACCGCGTCGCCCGCCTTCGCGCCGGTCTTCTGCGCGATCAGGGCCTGGACCTCGGCCGGGATGAACTTGGCGATCGGCCCCTTGCCGGTAAGCTGCCCGCCGTCGTCCTCGAACACGACGTAGCCGAGCCCGGGCGCGCCCTCGGAGCGGGCCCAGTCGTTGAGCTTGTCGAAGAACGAGCGCGGCTGCGACGCGGCTCCGGTCGCCGGGATCGCCCGGACCACGCCGCCGGCACTGATGACGCCCTTGAAGGCCTTGAACGCCACGTCGTCCCGGGCGAACTCATCGGTAACGTCGGCGATGATGAGGGGATTGCGAAGGTCCGGCTTGTCGACGCCGTATTTCAGCATCGAATCCGCGAAGGTGATGCGCGGGAACTCCTTGGTGACGCGCTTGCCCTCGGCGAACTCTTCGAAGACGCCGCGCAGGACCGGCTCCACCGCCTGGAACACGTCTTCCTGGGTAACGAAGCTCATCTCGATATCGAGCTGGTAGAACTCGCCCGGCGAGCGGTCGGCGCGGGCGTCCTCGTCACGGAAGCAGGGCGCGATCTGGAAGTAGCGGTCGAAGCCCGCGATCATCGTCAGCTGCTTGAACTGCTGCGGCGCCTGCGGGAGCGCGTAGAACTTTCCGGGATGGACCCGGGACGGCACGAGGTAGTCGCGCGCGCCCTCGGGCGACGACGCGGTGAGGATCGGCGTCTGGAACTCGAAGAAGCCGCCGTCGCGCATCCGGCGGCGCAGCGCGTCGATGATCGCCCCGCGCTTCATGATGTTGGCGTGGAGCTTGTCCCGGCGCAGGTCGAGGAAGCGGTACCGCAGCCGCGTCTCCTCAGGGTATTCCAGATCGCCGAAGACCGGCAGCGGCAGCTCGCCGGCCGGACCCAGCACCTCCAGATCGTCGATGTAGACCTCGACCGCCCCGGTCGGCAGCTCGGCATTCTCGGTGCCGGCGGGCCGGGTACGCACGCGCCCGTCGATACGCACCACCCATTCCGAGCGCGCGACCTCGGCGGCCTTGAAGGCGGGCGAGTCGGAATCGACCACGCATTGCGTCAGGCCGTAATGGTCCCGCAGGTCGATGAACAGCACGCCACCATGGTCGCGGATGCGGTGGCACCAGCCGGAGAGCCGGACGGTCTGTCCGACGTCGGACGGGCGGAGCGCCCCGCAGGTGTGGGAACGGTAACGGTGCATGACGGGCTTCTTCTCTGGGAAGGCGGGCACCATTCACGCGAGGCCCCCCAAGTCAAGCACGCGACGCCGGAAACCGGTGCCGAACCGGGCCTCCAGCCTACCGGACGGGGCCCACGATCCCCATATGATGTCCATGAGCCAAAACGCGTTTTCCGTTTCTGTCGGCCGTCCCGACCGGCCCGTCGAAAGCCAGTCCGGCGCCTGGCGCACGCTACCGCTCGAGGGGCATTTCGATCTGGTCTACGAGGACGCGACCGGTGCCTGGAGCAACCGCTCCCTGTCTGCGCGCGAACTGAAGCTCGGACCGGGCCGGACGCTCCTGGGCGGCATCGACGCCCGCCGGGGCGGCTATCGCGGCTTCCGGGTCGACCGGATCCGCCGGCTGACCGACGGCGCCACGGGCGAGCGCATCGAGACCGGCATCCTGGATCGCCTGCTCGGGCGCGCCGAAGCCCAGCGCCGGGCCGACGCAATGCGGATCCGCCGGCAGGCCCAGGCGCGCCGCCGGACGGCCTTGGCGAGCTGACCGGGCGCAAAGAGGACCGTGTGAAACATGGGGACCTTCGCGCAGGCGTCTCCCCATGACGGCGCCGGTTGCGTATAGCCGGATCCATGGACCTGATTACCACCACCGCCGCGCTGCACGACGTCTGCTCGCGTCTCGCCGAGCAACCCTTCGTGACCGTCGACACGGAGTTCATGCGCGAGACGACGTACTACCCGAAACTGTGCCTGATCCAGATCGCGGCACCGGACGGGACCGGCGTATTGGTCGATCCCCTGGCGCCGGGCATCGACCTGCAACCGTTCATTGATCTGATGGCCGACGAGCGGACCGTGAAGGTGTTCCACTCGGCCCGTCAGGATCTCGAGATCATCTGGCTGATGGGCGGGATCCTGCCGCAGCCGTTCTTCGACACGCAGGTTGCCGCCATGGTCTGCGGCTACGGGGATTCCGTGTCGTACGAGCAGCTCGTCAACGACGTGGCGAAGGCCAAGATCGACAAATCGTCACGGTTCACCGACTGGTCACGGCGGCCGCTCTCGGAAGCCCAGCTCAGCTACGCCCTGTCGGACGTCACCCACCTGGTGAAGGTCTACGAAGTCCTAGTCGCCGAGCTGCTGCGCACCGATCGCGGCGCCTGGCTCGACGAGGAGATGGCGGTCCTGACGTCGCCGGAGACCTACCGGGCCGACCCGGCCCAGGCCTGGCGGCGGCTTTCCGGACGGATGCGCAAGCCCCGTGAGATCGCCGTGCTCATGGAAGTAGCGGCCTGGCGCGAGAGCGAGGCACAGTCCCGGAACGTCCCCCGTGGCCGGGTCCTGAAGGATGAGGCGGTGATCGACGTCGCCTCGGCGGCGCCACGCGGCGCCGAGGCCCTGGGCCGGCTGCGGACGATTCCGGCCGGCTTCGAGCGTTCGCGCACTGGAGCCGACATTTTGGCAGCCGTGGAGCGCGGTCTCACCCGGGACACCGGTGACATCCGCATACCGGAGCGGATGCGCCGGAGCGGCGGCAACGGTGCCATCGTGGAATTGCTGAAGGTGCTGCTCAAGGCAGTGTGCGAGTCCGAGGCCGTCGCGCCGAAGATCATCGCGACGGTGGACGACCTGGAGGCCATCGCGGACGACGACACCGCCGAGGTCGCCGCGCTGCAGGGCTGGCGCCGGACCCTGTTCGGCGACAAGGCCCTCGCCTTGAAGCAGGGTCGTCTGGCGCTTTCGGTCGAGAACGGCCGCATCGTGGTTCGAGAACTGGAGCCGACGAGCGCGGTGGGTCACTCGGGTGTCGATGGCTAGGGTCACGGGCGGGCGCCGGGACAGCGTCTGCGAAGGCGGTGGCGGTCGATAGGTGTTTACCGCGCCTCGGCGCCGGATGTGGCCCTGACCGGAGCCACTCTGAGTAAATTTCCGGCATCCTGGGATCGAGGAAGAGAGACATCTCTCAGCGAACCATCTTCGGGGCCCAGGCCGCTTGTTCGAATGTCGCCCCAAAGAAGGATGGCCGGTCGTCGGACCTGGCTCACATGGCCTTCGCCGTAAGCGTTACCCCGATCGAGGATTAGGTCCGTGTCGACCCCCGGCCCACGGCCAGGCGCAACCAGTCTATTTGATTTCTGTGGCGCTGTTATCGAAGCGGGGTTGCACCCCGGCACGGTAGGCGACCGCACCGAAACACTCGAACGGAGTTGTCTTCAGCGTATCGCGCCCGCCGTGAACGGTATCGGCGGCGTCCTGCTCCCCAGATGCTGCAAAGCACAAGGCTGTCGCCGGTTGTCCGTATCAGCGCAGCACCGTGAAGCTTCCGACGCCTGCACGCCGACGACGCTGCCGCCTCACGCAACAATACGGTCACGAGGGCGTGACACGTCGCGGCGGTAGGATTAAGTGGCAATGTTGCTTGCCACTTAATCCTACCGCCGCGTCACGCGTATGTTCGAACCGAACGAGATCCTGACGACGCTGACCGGGCGGGGCCTTGTCACGGCTGAAGGATGCCAAAGCGTTCGTGTCCGCTACCGTGTCGTCGTGGAGCGAAGGCAGGGCGGTGTGTTCGCCCACGGTGACCTCCACGGCAGCCATGCCGGCTTGAGACCGATCTGGCTCGAACCCGATGCCCAGCTCCGTCTCAAGAACGGCCGCCGCGTCGACATCTCCCTGACGGACCTCGTCGGCGACAGTGCCGAATTCGAAAGCGTTGGCGACGTCGGCGCGCTGTGACCGGTAACGACCGACGTTACTGACGGCCGGCAAGGGCTGTCTGCATGCATTGTTCGTAGCGACGCCCGGCCACCCCGCACCAAGCTGTCCCCGGCCGAGCCTGAACCCGCTGATGCCGGCGCAACACCCGGCCCAACCCGCCGGACCGTTGCTGTCTTGAACGTCACGAATCGAGCCGGGACGATTCGGCAATCACAGCCTCGTGAGGAGGACGAGCCACGGGCTCCAAAACGTCGCATCCAACGCGAGCGGCGGGACTACAAGCCGTCTTCAACCCACGAAAACGCCGCCATTTCCCAAGCTCGACCATTTCGCACCGCGATTGGCCAAGCTCTCAGCCTGCGCCCTGAATACCGGTTATGGTCACGCTCATCAGGCAGTCGGAGCATAGTGGAACGAGCCGGGCGGCCTGGGCGTGCAAGAACTGCATGGACAGCGCGCTCTGCAGCCTGAGACGGGCCCAAATAGCCGCACCCCAGCTTGTGCAGCGCAGCATTCCACATTGCACAGCAATGACATTCGCGCGTGTTTTGTTACGCACAAAGAAGCTTTCACCGTATCCCCAAGGCTCAGCAACATCGAGTTGACGGCGCTCAAAAATCTCTTAAGGTCCGGGCAAGCTTCGGTTTCGAGGGAGCCGCCTCAGGGATGGCGGCTCCTGGCGAGGGGATCTTTCGATCTCCTCAAGTCCGCTACGCCCGCTACCGAAGCGTCCATCCCTGTCGCAAACAGTCAGGTCGGGGTCCGAGCGACGCCACTCTCTAAGTGCGTCTGTACGACTCTTAAGACTTGTCGGAGGAACCCATGAGAGCGGTACATCTCCTCGCGCTCGGCGCAGGTGTCGCGGCTATCGCCGCGCCGGCGCTGGCCAACGAAAGCGTCCTGAAGAGCATCGCCAACCCGGCGGAACAAGCGCTTCAGACGGTCGACTACGGCAACACCCGTTATTCGAAGCTCGATCAGATCACCTCGGCGAACGTGAAGAACCTCCAGGTTGCCTGGACCTTCTCGACCGGCGTGCTGCGCGGCCACGAGGGCTCGCCGCTCGTGATCGGCAACATGATGTACGTGCACACGCCGTTCCCGAACATCGTGTACGCCCTGGACCTCGACCACGAGGCCAAGATCGTCTGGAAGTACGAGCCGAAGCAGGATCCGTCCGTGATCCCGGTCATGTGCTGTGACACGGTCAACCGCGGCCTCGCCTATGCCGACGGCACCATCCTGCTGCACCAGGCCGACACCACCCTCGTGTCGCTCGATGCCAAGACCGGCAAGGTGAACTGGTCCGTCGTCAACGGCGACCCGAAGAAGGGCGAGACCAACACCGCCACGGTTCTGCCCGTGAAGGACAAGGTCATCGTCGGCATCTCGGGCGGCGAGTTCGGCGTGCAGTGCCACGTCACCGCCTACGACCTGAAGACCGGCAAGAAGGTGTGGCGCGGCTACTCCATCGGCCCGGACGACCAGATGCTGGTCGACCCGGAGAAGACCACCTCGCTCGGCAAGCCGGTCGGCAAGGATTCTTCGCTGAAGACCTGGGAAGGCGATCAGTGGAAGACCGGCGGCGGCTGCACCTGGGGCTGGTTCTCGTACGACCCCAAGCTCGACCTGATGTACTACGGCTCGGGCAACCCCTCGACCTGGAACCCCAAGCAGCGTCCGGGCGACAACAAGTGGTCGATGACCATCTGGGCGCGTAACCCAGATACCGGCGTCGCCAAGTGGGTCTACCAGATGACCCCGCACGACGAGTGGGACTACGACGGCATCAACGAGATGATCCTCACGGATCAGAAGGTTGACGGCAAGGAGCAGCCGCTCCTGACCCACTTCGACCGTAACGGCTTCGGCTACACGCTGAACCGCGAGACCGGCGCCCTCCTGGTCGCCGAGAAGTTCGATCCGGCCGTCAACTGGGCGACCAAGGTCGACATGGACAAGGGTTCGAAGAACTACGGCCGGCCGCTGGTCGTGTCGAAGTACTCGACCGAGCAGAACGGCGAGGATACCAACTCCAAGGGTATCTGCCCGGCGGCCCTCGGCACCAAGGATCAGCAGCCTGCTGCCTTCTCGCCGAAGACCAACCTGTTCTACGTGCCCACCAACCACGTCTGCATGGACTACGAGCCGTTCCGGGTGACCTACACCCCGGGCCAGCCCTACGTCGGTGCGACCCTGTCGATGTACCCGGCCCCGAACTCGCACGGCGGCATGGGTAACTTCATCGCCTGGGACGGCGTCAACGGTAAGATCAAGTGGTCCAACGCCGAGCAGTTCTCGGTGTGGTCCGGTGCTCTCGCCACCGCCGGTGACGTGGTGTTCTACGGTACCCTCGAAGGTTACCTGAAGGCTGTCGACGACAAGACCGGCAAGGAGCTGTTCAAGTTCAAGACGCCGTCGGGCATCATCGGTAACGTGATGACCTACCAGCTCAAGGGCAAGCAGTACGTGGGCGTCCTGTCGGGCGTCGGCGGCTGGGCCGGCATCGGCCTCGCGGCCGGTCTGACCGACCCGAACGCCGGTCTCGGCGCGGTGGGCGGCTACGCAGCCCTCTCGCAGTACACCAACCTCGGTGGTCAGCTGACCGTCTTCGCTCTGCCGAACTAATCGGCCGCAGGGTTTAGGTGTCGAAATGGTGCCGGCGCGGGTTTCCGCGCCGGCATCCTTGTGATTAGAATTCGTCGTAAGAGGCTACGGCTCCAAGCGAGACGAAGGGCCTCGCTCCAGGGAGACTACGCGTTGCACAACCTCAGCAACATCGTCACGCGGCCGTTTCTCGCCGCCCTCGCCCTAGCGACCGTTTCCGCGGTTGCCGTACATGCTGAGGATGCCAAGCCTGCCGATCCGGCTCTCGCCAATTCGCTGAACGCGAACGACAAGACCGCCGAGCAGGACCCCGCTCTACTTAAGAAGAACGCCGCCGTTAAGGTCGAGGACGGCAAGTACGTCGACGCAGACGGCCATCCGACGTACCACGTCACCAACGATGGCAAGAAGCTCGACTGGTACACCTACTCCGGTTACCGCCGCTATCACGCCGAGTGCCACGTCTGCCACGGCCCTGATGGCATGGGCTCGACCTACGCGCCGGCCCTGAAGGACTCGCTGAAGCACCTCTCGTATGAGGAGTTCATCGGCATCCTGGTGGGCGGCAAGCAGGACATCAGCGCATCCGAGCAGAAGGTCATGCCGGCCTTTGGCGATAACAAGAACGTCATGTGCTACTCGGACGATCTCTACACCTACCTCAAGGCCCGGGCCGATGGCGCGGTTGGCCGCGTTCGTCCCTCCGACCACGAGGACAAGCCTGAGACCGCCCGGAAGGCCGAGAAGGAGTGCATGGGCGGCTGATGTCCTCCCCTGCATTGTCCTTTACCCGGACGCTCGCCCTCTGCGCCCTGTCGATGACGGTGGCGCAGGGGGCTGCAGCGCAGCATCTACCGGACACGGTTACGACCGATGTGCTGCGCGTCTGCGGCGATCCCGGCAACATGCCGTTTTCCGAGCGTAAGGAAGACGGCTTCGAGAACAAGATCGCGGCGATCATCGCCGACGAACTGAAGATCAAGGTCCGCTACTACTGGCTGACCCAGGGTCCCGGCTTCGTGCGCAACACGCTGGGCACCGGCCTGTGCGACCTGATCATGGGCCAGGCCTTCGGCAGCGACCTCGTCCAGACCACCAATCCTTATTATCGCTCGTCCTACGTGCTCGTCACCCGCATGGGAGAACTCGACGGCATCACCGCCCTCGACGATCCGCGGCTGAAAGGTAAGGCGATCGGGGTCATCGCCGGCACACCGCCGGTGAACCGGATGGGTGATCTCGGCCTCGTCTCGACCATGAAGGCCTACGCGCCCTATCAGCTCGATCCGGCCCGCAAGTACCAGACCGTCGGCGCCGAGATCGTCGGGGGGCTGGCTGCCAAGGACATCGATGCAGCGGTGCTCTGGGGACCTGCTGCAGGATGGCTTGCGAAGCAATCCGGAACGCCCATGACGGTGACGCCCCTGCTCAAGGAGCCCTCCCGTCCGCCTATGGCCTACCGGATCGCCATGGGTGTGCGCCTCGGCGAGAACGACTGGAAGCGCTCGCTCAATACGGTCCTGCGCAAGCGCAAAGCAGACATCGATCAGGTACTGCGCGACTACGACGTGCCGCTCCTCGACGACGAGGCCAACGAAATGGCCGAACCCGGCGCGAAGTAGGCCACGCTTCGGGCTTGCGGGCTGACAGCCGCCCGCAAGCCTCGGCTCAGACTCGCGTGATCCCGGTGCGGTCGAGCTTGGCCAGGGCATCGGCGACGCGCTCGCCGCCGATCACGAGATCCGGGGCGATCTCGGCCAGTGGCACCAGCACGAAGGCACGCTCCCGCACATGACGGTGGGGCAGAACCAGCCGCGCGTCGTCCACCGTTGCTCCCTCGTACGCCAGCACGTCGACGTCGATCACCCGGGGGCCCCAGCGCTCCTCGCGGATGCGCCCGAGCGCATGCTCGACGCCGAGGCAGGCATCGAGCAGCCCATGCGGATCGAGCGTCGTATCGACGGCCACCGCACCGTTGAGAAACCAGGGCTGATCGGTCTTGCCCCAGGGCGGCGTCCGATAGTCGGCCGAGCGGGCGACCACGTCGATGCCGGGCGTCGCGGCAAGCCCCGCGACCGCACGGTCGAGCATCGCGGCCATGTCGCCTATGTTGCTGCCGATGCCGAGATACGCCCTCATGCGCGGGCTCCGCGGTGGCGCGTGATCTCGACGCTGACCCCATCCAGGATCGCGGGCACCGGCGCGCTCGGCTTGTCGATGCGGATCGTGATCGCTTCAACCATGGCGTGGCGTTCGAGGATCGTGGCCGCGATCGTCTCGGCGAGAGCCTCGATGAGGTTGAACCGGCGCTCCGTCGCGATCATGACGGCGATCTCGGTGAGGTCCGCGTAGCTGACCGTGTGGGCGACGTCGTCTGAGCGACCGGCCGGCGCAAGGTCGAGCCGCGCATCGATCGAAATGTAGAAGCGCTGACCGAGCACGGCTTCCTCAGGCAGCACGCCGTGGCGCCCGAACACCGCGATGCGGGCGACGCCGATCCGGTCCGTGCTCATCGGGCGTCCGGCCGCATGACGGCGTCGACAACCCGAACGGCATCGACATGGGCCGCGACGTCGTGGACCCGCACGATGTCGGCTCCGAGCGTGGCGGCGAGGGCATGGGCTGCGAGCGATCCGTAGAGCCGGTCCGCCGGCCGGGTTTCACGGTCGTGCAGTCGGCCGAGCAGCGATTTGCGGGAGACTCCAACCAGGACGGGAAAGCCCAGGGCCCGGATCTCGGGAAGGCGCCGCAGCACGTCCAGGTGCTGCGTCCAGGTCTTGCCGAAGCCGACGCCAGGATCGAGCACGATGTCGCGCTCCGGAATGCCGGCCCGCCGGGCGATGTCGAGCGAGCGCTCGAAGAAGGTCAGCAGGTCCGAGATGATATCCAGATCCGCGTCAATGGTCTCACGGTTGTGCATGATCACCACGGGGGCGCCGTGTGCGGCTGCCACGGAGGCGATGTCGGGCTCTCGCTGGAGGCCCCAGACGTCGTTGACGATGCGCGCGCCCGCTTCGAGCGCGAGACGCGCGGTGGACGCCTTGTAGGTATCGATCGAGATCGGGACAGTCAGGCCGGGTGCCACCGCCCGGATCACCGGCAGGACGCGGGCCTGCTCCTCCTCGGCCGGGACGGGAATGTGGCCCGGCCGGGTCGATTCACCGCCGATATCGAGGATCGCGGCGCCCTCGTCCACGAGGCGCTTCGCCTGGGCGACCGCCTCGGCCTCACCGGAGAACAGGCCGCCGTCGGAGAACGAATCGGGCGTGACGTTGAGGATGCCCATGACCAACGTGCGCGACCCGAGGCCGGGCAACAAATCGGACAGGCCGGGGGAGGGGGGCACGGATCGGGTCCCGTTCTCAGGAGTGGTTCGGGACCCGGTGTGATCGAAACCACAGGCCAGCGCAACGCCGGCCGTCATGGTCCGGTCATCAGCCGCGATAGCAGCGGATTTCCGCCTCGGCCTGCGCGCGCCGGAGATCGGCGACCTTGTCGTCGAAGATCTTGGTCGCCTTGAACTCGTTCGCCCGGTTGCCGATGCCCTGGCGCATCGACAGGACCGTGCTCGCCTGCACGTACTTGTCGTAGGGCAGGATCGCGGCGAGCTGGTCGAGTGAACAGGAGCAGCGCTGCATGCTCTCGCGGGTCTGGCCGTTGGCCGCCATGCAGCCGAAGACGTAATCGACCCGTGCGTCGGTGGGATAGTCGTTCTCTTCAGCCGCCCAACCGGCGAGGCCGGACAGGCACAGGGCGAGGGCGGCGAGCGCGCCGCGTTCAGCCAGCTTTCGGATCATAGCTCAGCTTCTCCTCGAGCAATTCGCCACCCTCGGCGTTCTTCGACGACGCCTCGATGGAGACGATCTCGCCAGGAACCGTCGGGGCGATGATGAAGGTGTAGATCATCTTGTCCATGCCGCGCATGCGCTGTTCCATGGCATCCTTGGCGAAGGGCTGGATCTCGACCCGCCAGCCGTCGACCTCGCGGCCGCCTACCGAGACCTTGGTCGGCGTCACGGTCGCGGCCTCGCGCAGTCCCTTACGGATGGCGAGCTTCAGGTAGCGCGGATTGGCCTCCAGCACCTTCGCCAGAGAGCGGAGGTGGTTCTCCAGGAACAGCGAGACCACCGGGTTGCCGCTCATGTCCTCAAAGGGACCGGCCGGCACGCGGTTCAGGCCGGAGAACATCATGACGCGGATGTCGCGTGCCTCCGGGCTCTTACCTGGCTCCAGCGTGAGCGTGAGCGTATCCGACAGGGGCGGCCCGAACGGTCCCTTGGCGATGCCCGACCGGCGCAGGTAATCGTACGTGATCGTCGAGCCGGGGGCCGCGTTCTTCATATGCGGCTGCTCGAACAGCAGATCGGCCGCACTGGGCGGGGCCGCCGCGTTGACCTGGGTGACCGCCGCGGGCTTGGGCGCATCTTCAGCAAACGCCGGCGCCGCGGCCAGCACCAGCGCGACGGCTGTCGTGGCAAGAAGCTTCACGAGTTGACGTCCTCCTTGAAAGGCGACCGGACGTTGCTGCCGATCGTCCGATACACATATTCCGGCGGCGTCTCAGCCGCTTCTTCGACGGCCAACGCCCGCACCTTGGCGTGGAGCGGCGAGAGCGAGCAGGCCGGATCGGTCGCCGCGGCATCCCCGGCGAGCGCCAGGGCCTGACAGCGGCAGCCGCCCCAATCCTTCTCCCGACGGTCGCAAGAGCGGCAGGGCTCCTTCATCCAGTCGGTCCCGCGATAGGCGGTGAAGGCTGGCGAATCCCGCCAGATCTCGCCCAGCGCGTGGTCGGTGACGTGCCAGAACTCGAGACCCGGGATCGTCTCGGCCGCGTGGCAGGGCAGGACTTTGCCCTGGGGCGTGACGTTCATCAGCTTGCGGCCCCAGCCGCCGGCACAGGCTTTCGGGTATTTCGCGTAGTAATCCGGCACGACGAGGTCGATGACGAGCTGACCCTTGAGCCGCTCACGTGCGGCCTCGACGATCCGGATTGAGGCATCGACCTGCGCCTTGTCGGGCATCAGGGCCGCGCGGTTGACGTAGGCCCAGCCGTAATACTGCGTGTGCGCCACTTCGAGGCGCTTGGCACCCATCTTCACGGCAAGGTCGATGAAGCCTTCGACCTCGTGGATGTTACCGCGATGGATCACCGAGTTCAGCGTCAGCGGCAGCCCCAGCTCGACCACCTTGGCGGCGAACTCGAATTTCTGCGGCTGCGCGTTCTTCAGGCCCCCGATCTTCTCCGCGTTCTGCGCATCGACGCCCTGCACCGAGAGCTGCACGTGGTCGAGCCCGACATCGTAGAGCGCCTGGAGCTTGCCCAGAGCACCGCCCACCCCGGAGGTGATCAGGTTCGAGTAGAGGCCGAGATCCGCGCAGGTCTTGGTGATCTCGACGATATCGTTGCGCGCCGTCGGCTCGCCCCCGGAGAGGTGGACATGGAGCACGCCGAGGCCGGACGCCTCCGTCAGGACACGCTGCCACGTGGCCGTGTCGAGCTCGCCGGAGCGACGGTCGAGCTCCAGCGGGTTCGAACAATAGGGGCAGCGCAACGGACAGCGGTGGGTCAGCTCGGCGAGCAGGCCCACCGGCGCTGGAACGTCCGGCCGGTTCGGCGTCAGTGCGTTCATCGCTCCAGGACCCGTTTTTCCGCCAGCCCGTCCAGCATCATCAGAATATCGGCCTCGATGGCCCGCGGATCGGCCGCATAGGTCCGGCCAAGCTCGTCGGCGATCGCGGCGACGCTGCGGTTCCCATCCACGAGCTTGAGCACCGCCACGGCGTTGTCGTCGAGGTCGAAGGTCCGCTCCGGAGCGAGCAGGACGTATTTGCCGCGGGTCTCGTCGTGGCGCAGCCGCACGCCTCGCGGAAGGCGCGGCCGGTCGTCGGCTGCCATCTTGCGAACGCCGGACCCCGCCGTCGCGACGGGTGCTTCCGCAACGAGACCGGTTCCCGGCGTCCACGCATCCGGCGGGATCATGCCGGGGTCGACATAGGCGAAATAGAGGGCGTCGAGCTGGGTCCAGAGCACGTTGCACTTGAACGTCAGCGCGGCCATCGCCTGCCGCTGCAGGTCCGGCGTCGTCGCATGCGTCTTCACGTAATCGAGGGCGAAGTCTGCATCACGCGGTGCCTGGGTCAGGCGCTTGTCGAAATACGCCAGCGTGTCCTTGGTGATGAAGTCGTAGTTCTTCAGCATCCCGGCGACGCGCTCCGAGATGATCGTCGGCGAGAACATCTCGGTGAGCGACGAGGCGATCGCCTCCAGCAGGCTCTTCTCGGCGACGAAGTGGACGTAGGCCTCGACGGAAAACTTCGTGGCCGACAGGATGCCACGGGTCGACAGCACGTAATCCCGGTCGAACCCGACACCCTCGGCGAGCTTCAGCCAGCGCTCGATGCCCCCGTCGCCCGGATGGTCACCGTCGTGATCGACGATGCGCTGGCGCCAGATCCGCCGCAGGGACGCGTCGGTCATCCGTGCGAGCACGGCGGCGTCCTTCACCGGGATCATCGCCTGATAATAGTAGCGGTTCAACGCCCAGGCCCGGACCTGATCCTTCGAGAGCTTGCCGTCGTGCAGGAGCCGGTGGAACGGATGCAGGATGTGGTACCGACGCGCGCCGATGTCGCGCAGAGCTGCCTCAAGCTCGTCCGGGGAGAGCAGCCGCTGGCTCTCGGCAGAGTCGGGGGTCGACGAAGGGGTCGGGAAGACTGCGTTCATGGCGTTACCGGAATCCGTTCTCGGGTCGCGTTTCCTGTACTCCGATCCCGCCCTCTGCGCGGGAACCATCCCGAGTGCCGGCAACGACCGTTCAGAATGATGCCCCGCCGGGGCGAATGTCCGGGCTCGATCCCGATATAGTGCCGGCTCGGCCTGTACCCAACCGGTGGGCGAGATTGCCTCAGAGGGCGAGGCTCAGACCGTCATGGGCCACGGTCCAGCCGGCCGCCTCGACATCGGCGCGCTCCGGCGAACCTTCGACCAGGATCGGATTGGTGTTGTTGATGTGGACGAAGACGCGGCGGCCGAGCGAAACGCCGGCCAGCGCATCGATCGAGCCATTGTCGCCCCGCATCGGCACGTGCCCCATCCGCCAGCCGGTCTTGGTGCCGACGCCGGCACGGATCATGTCGTCATCGTGCAGGACGGTACCGTCGAACAGCAGAGCGTCCACGCCGGCGATCCGGTCCCTGAGCGCGTCCGTGACCCGGGCGCATCCGGGGATGTAGGCGAGGCGACGCCCGCCCGCCTCGATCAGCGCGCCCACGGTGGTCTCGGTCTCTGCGCCGATCTCCATGGTCTCGTCCTCGAGCCAGAGCGGCACCTTCCCGGGAACCGGGAACAGCGTGACGGACAGGCCGGGCATCGGCTCGAACCGCTGGTCCATGGCGATCGGTTGGCGGGCGACGACGCCCTCGGCCATCACGTCGAACACGCGGTTGGCGTTGACGGAGTCCAGAATGCCGCGGGTGGCGTACAGCGTATAGGGCTGGCCCTCGCGCAGGGTGAGCAGACCCGCCACGTGGTCGACGTCTCCGTTCGTCAGGAGCACGGACCGGATCGGCGAGTGGCGCAGTCCCTCGCGGGGATGCATCTGGGAATTGTCGAAGAGTTGTTGCCGGATATCCGGCGAGGCGTTGATCAGGAGCCAATCGGACCCGTTCGCGGAGACCGCGATGCTCGATTGGGTCCGTGGGCGCACCCGGTCCGGCTCGGACCGTGCAAGGGTGCAATTGGGGCAGCGGCAGTTCCACTGCGGGAGGCCGCCACCGGCAGCGGAGCCGAGAATCACGACGCGCATGGTGCGGTTCCCGCGATCCCCGGCCCCTGAAAACTTAGTTGAAGGTGTCGATCTCAGCCGACTCGTAGCTCGTCACTTCCATGCCGACACAGATCTCGGACACAACAGGGGCAGCCCACTTCATGGTGTTTCTCCTTGGCGGTATCCTCACCAGGCGTCTCGGGTTCCTAAGAGTACCCTAAGACACTGATGGCGCTCTGGTTTTCCGGCGCGCCACCGATATCGGCGATTCAGCAGCGGTCTTCAAGCACTAAGTTGCCGGATACTCCCAAATTTTTTGTGAGACTCTACCTAAATGCCCGGCTCACCATCAAAACCGTTACCGGATTCGACTTAAGTATAGTGGCTCATTGGCGGAAATCGGGACCGCGTAGTTCCAGCATGAAGCCCTTGCCCCGAACGGTGACCAATCCTGGCCCCCCGTACCGAACGAAGTCCGCCATCTTGGAGCGTAGATAGCCGATATAGACGTCGACCACGTTAAGGGAGAGGCCGCCCTGGCTGGCCCAGAGCCGGTCGAAGATATCGGCGCGGGACACCGGCTTGCCGATGCTCTCCATCAGCATGGCGAGGAGATCGGCCTCCCGCGGGGTCAGGCGCGCGCTGGCCTCGCCGCAGCTCGCCTGACGGGTGTCGAGATCGAGCAGCAGCCGCCCGGCACTGATCCGCGAGCGCGGCGCCTCGGCCTGCTCGCGCCGCATCAGGTGCGTCCGCAGGCGCGCCACGAGCTCGTCGAACACGAACGGCTTGATGATGTAGTCGTCGGCGCCGAGCGCCAGGCCCTCGGCCCGGTCGCGGATCTCGTCGCGCGCCGACAGGAACAGGATCGCGCCCGGGAAACCACCCTCACGCAGGGACCGGCAGACATCGTGGCCGGAGCCGTCGGGCAGGTTGATGTCGAGCAGGACGGCGCCGGGCGCAGGATCATGCGCCGCCTTCAACGCCTCGTCGACGCAGGCGGCGGTACCGACCTCGAACCCTTCGGCCTCCAGGCCGCGGGCCAATAGCCCCCGGATGTCGATATCGTCCTCGACGATCAGGATCCGCGTCATGCGGCTGGCTCCCTCACCTGCATGGTACTGGCCGTATTCCCAGCCGTGCCGCTCTCCCATGCCGGATCGAGCGCCGGGATGTCCAGGCTGACCCGAGCGCCGCGTCCGTCGGGGCCGGCCCCGAGGCGGATCGAGCCGCCATGCTGCTCGACGATCCAGCGCGCGAGCGCCAGGCCGATGCCGAAGCCGGTCTCGTCGGGGCTCGCTCCGGCGCCGCGGCGGAAACGCTCGAACAGCTCGGCCTCCGACGCGCCGAAGCCGGGCCCGTCATCGGTCACGGTTATCAGGGCGCGGGCTCCGGGCTCGCCCGACAACGCGACCTCGACCCGGGCCAGCCCCTTAGCGTGACGCAGGGCGTTGTCCACGAGGCTCTCCACCGTCTGGCGCATCCACTCGCGGTCGGCCAGGCACTCGACGTCCTGGGTGCCGGGATCGAGGCTGAGGCCGACGCGACGTCGGGCCGCCTCCGAGGCCATGTTGTCGACGGCCTCGGCCAGCACCGAGGCGAGCCCGAGCGGACGCTTGTCGAACTCGATCTCCCCGGATTCCGACCGCGCAACGCGCAGCAGATCCTCGACCCGAAGCTTCAACCGCTGCGCCCGCTTCCGGATCGTCGCGAAGACCGGCGCCGGATCCGCACCCCGGGACGCACCACGCAGCGCCAGATCGCATTCGCCGAGGATGACTGTGAGCGGCGTGCGCAACTCGTGGCTGACATCGGCGAAAAAGCGCCGGCGGGAGCGATCCACGGCCTCCAGGCGGGCGTTGGCGGCCCGCAGGTCCGCGGTGCGGGTCGCCACGGTGTCCTCTAGGGCAGCACGGTCGGCCACCACCCGGGATTCGCGCCGGGCGAGGCGTGCGGCCATGCGGTTGACGTTGGTCATCAGCAGCCCGAGTTCGTCGCGGGTCGCCACCGATAGGCGCGTATCGAGGGCACCGTGGCCGATGGCGCTCGCCGCCCGACGGACCTCCTCGATCCGCGCTAAGGTCGGGCGGGTGACTCCGCGATAGAGAACCGCCAGGAGCACGAGGGCCGCCGCAACCGCCGAGGCTGCGGCCACGCGCAGACGCGCCGACAGGGCGCGGGCCTGTTCCGACCCGAGCGCCATGCTGCGCCGCTCCGCCTCGATCAGGAACGACAGCGGCTGGCCGGTCATCGCCCCGAAGCCGTTGAGCGCACCCTTGATCGCGTCCTGACGCTTCTCGGGTTCGGTCTGCCGGTTGATCCGCGCGACCTGACGGTCGAGCACGACCCGGGCGGCGCGCAGCTGCGCCATCGGTCGCGTCCGGGCGGCGTATTGCATGCGGTCGGCCGGGTCGTCGCTCGGCGGGAAACTCTGGGCCAGCGCCTCGTCGACCGTGGTGAGCGCCCGGTCGGCATTATCGCGGGCGATCGCCATGGCCTCGGGCTGCCCGTCGGGATTGCCGACCGTCTCCACCGCCGCGAGGCCGAACTGAGTGAGGCGGCCGGACAACTCGGCCAGCAGCTCGAGACGGCGCTGCGCTTCGAGGGTGCGGTCAACCGTCCGTTCGGCCGCCGCGATCGAGGCCAACGCCGCGAGGGCCGCCAGCATCACCACGATCGCGGTGCCACCGAGCAGCAGCGCGAAACGGAGTTTCAGCGAGCGCATCGGTGCCGCCCGGCCGGGGCTCGTCGCCGGCAACCGGCCGCCCGGAGACCCGGCGCCGGGAGGCGGTCTCGGGACGCGCTCACAGGTTTTTCGGCAGGCTGCCGCGCGCGGCGCAGCGCCAGCGCTCGACATGCCAGTCCGGATGGGCGGCCTGCCAGGTCGCCAGCGCGCTCTGCGAATGGCGCAGGCAGATGAACGGGTTCGAGCCCTCGTAGGACATTTCGATCCTGTCCTCGCGGCAGGTCGAGGGCTGGGCGACGAGACAGATCGACAGAAGCAGGAGCATGGGCGTCTCCCCAATGTGCCGGCCTCGTACGGGCCCGCTTGGACAGAGCATATGCCGCGTGCGGCCGCTCTGCCCAGGGTGACGTCAGGACGCGACCCAGATCTCGCCCTTGGCGAGGGTCGCGAGGTCGCCGGAATAGCGCCGCAGCGGCCGATCGAGCAGCGCGGCATGCTCCGCGCTGAGGCCCCGGAGTGATTTTCCAAGCAGCTTCAGGAAGACGAGATCGTGCGTCCCGGTCTCAACGAAGGTCGGCGACAACCGTCCGTGCGAACCGATCAGTAGGGTTCCACGGCGCATGCCGTAGCCCGGATGGTCCCCGACGGTCAGGGCGGCCAACGTCCCCGCGATCATCCGGGAGCCGGCATAGGCACCCGCCCGGCCAGCCAGGAGGATCCCGCGCCGCATCCGGTCGCCGAGATGCGCGCCTGCCGTTCCGCGGATGATCAGCGTCGCACCATCGAGGCCGGCCTTGGCCGCGTACACGGCACCGCCCGCATAATCGCCGGCATCGCCGTCGATCGTGATGGCGCCACCGGTGGCGCCGGAGCCCGCATAGGGTCCGGCATCGCCGGTCACGGTCAGGCTGCCGCCGGCCATGCCCTCACCGAGGCGCTGGCCGACATTGCCGGTCACGCGGATCGCTCCCTCGGACAGGGCAGCGCCGACCCGGTCGAGGCGCTCGTGGCCGCCCTCAATGGTCAGGGTGTCGGAGCCGTCCAGCGAGACGGAGAAGCAGTCGCCGAGACGCACGCCGGTGCGGGATGTCCCGATCTCCAGGCGTTCGGCGTCGGCCTGGGAAAGCCGGCTCAGGGCCAGCGGATTGATGTTCAGGAAGTCGAGCCGCTCGGGCGGGGCCGCGCGCAGGGTGAGGGTGCTCAAGGCTCAGCCCTCCGTCTTGGTGTCGTCGCGCGCGAGCAAGTCGCGCAGATGGTAATGGTGACGGCCTAGATTGCCGCCGTAATTGCCCGCCGTCACGGCGATCAGCCCGTGCTTTCCGCCGATCTCGGTGGCGGCATGGAGGCCGGCGCGCATCGAGTCGGACACGCCCTGCGAGGTCAGGGCATCGATCACGATCTCCAGCACGACGCCGCAATCGGCTGGCAACGCCGAGCCGGCACGGCCCTTGAGGGTCGGGCAATAGGCATCGTTGGTCGAGGCCATCATGCCCTTGGTGCGGCCGCCGACCTTCGAGCCCGAACGGACGATGCCGCCCGGGAACGGCAGGATCGCACCTTGTACCGCCTTGGCCGCCTCAACGGCCGCCTCGGCGACGATCAGGGTTTCGGAATGGGTCCGGCCAAGGAACAGCAGGTTACCGCCGCCCACGGCGCCATCAACGGACCGGACCGAATCCTCGCAGAGGAACTCCCCGTCCATCACGGGGATGCGCCAGTAGCGCCGAAGCTTGCCGCTGGCGTCCGGCAGCCGCTTGGCGATGGCGAAGCCGTCACCGAAATACCGGATCGCGCCGCCGAGCTTGATCTTCGTCGGTCCGTCCACGCCGGCATAGCAGGCCGTGCCCGGGCAGGTGAGGATGCATTGACCCACGCGCTTGATCAGCTGGTCCTTGAGGCCGTTCGGCTCGAAGCCGAACAGCAGGATGCGCACGCCGTGCCGCCCGTCCGGGGTCTCGTCCGGCGACAGCACGGCATCGATGCCGGCCTCGGCGCCGCAGCCGATCACCGACGTGGCGAAGCCTGTCATGGTGGTCGCGGCGATCATCGCCCATTTGGCGGTGTCGTTGGTGACGATGATGGCGGTCCCGGCCACATCGAACGCCTCCGCGAAGGTGTCGATGATCGGGATGCCGTTGAGGCTGAGGTCAGACATGGTTGTTTCCGCCACTCGCCCCGCTGATCACGCCCGGCATGGCACCGCCTCGAAGGTGTCCGTATCTGCGTCGAACGCCGCGTCCGGGACAGCGAAGCTGTCGAGCCCCTCGCCGAACCGGTCCGTCAGGTAGGCGTCGGCGCGCTTGGCCATCGCCGGATCCGACTCGACCGAGAGCGAGAGCGTCCGGCCGGCGCGCCATTCCACCACCTCGCCATCCTCGACGATCGGCACGCCGTCCTTGAGGACCAGCTTTGCGGCCGTGAACATCGCCGTGCGGTCGGATGTGTCGCGGTAGACCGCCACGTCGGCACAGGCCCCGGGCCGCAGGTGGCCACGGTCGGCGAGTCCCAGCAGCTTGGCCGGGCCGGATCGCGTCAGCTGAGCGATTTCCGAGAGGCTGTATTCCCGCTCGAGAGTCGGCAGGCTGGACCGCTCCGCGACGATACCCGGCAGCGTCGCGATCTCGCGATCGCGCTCAGCTTTGTCCATCAGCCAGTGGATGATGCGCGGGTATTGCGTGAACGGGCCGCCGTTCGGGTGGTCGGTGGTGAGGATCGTGCGCTCCGGATCCGTGGAGAGCAACATGATCTCCAGACCGATCGCCCATTGCAGCGAGCTGGTCGGGCCGCGCGGCCGGTACAGGAACGGCACCACGCCGCCGCCTTCGGCATCGCCGGCGTTCAACACCCACTTCTTCGGCTTGGCACCCTTACGGCCGGCGAACTGCCGCAAGATGTCGAGCGAGACCGTTACGGTCTGTCCGAACACCACCTGCCCGATATCGAGGGTCGCGTTCGGGTTGTCGGCGATGGCCTGGGCGATGCGCTCGGCCGCGGAACGGAAGCCGCCACCCTCGGTGGCGCCGTAGGCATAGAACTGCGCATGGGCGAAGTGGATGCGTCGGCCTTCCGCGGCCTCCAGGGTCTCGATGAACGAATCGTCCGCGCCGGGCAGGCCGAGATTGTTGCAGTGGACGTGCAGCGGGTGCGGGACGCCGATCTCTTCGACCGCGTCGAGCAGCGACCCCATGATCTGCCGAGTCGAGAGACCGTAGACCGGAATCTCGTCATCGAGAGACAGGCGCAGCGCGCCGTCCTTGAAAGCGGATGCGCCGCCGGCGTTGATGCACTTGACGCCGAGGCCGCGCGAGGTGGCGACCGAGAGCGCCACGAGATCGCGGACGGCATTCCCGCCCTGCCGTTCGCGCAACAGCTGCAGAAGCTGGTCGTCGTTGCCCATCACGGTGAGCGCGCCGCGATCCAGCAACGGGATGTCGGCCAGTTCGAGCTGGGTCGCCAAGGCGTGTGTCGGCGGCATCGCCGGCTCGACCGCGGTGGTGTAGCCCATCCGCGCGTAGGTCGAGCCGATCCAGCCCGCAGCTCCGCCGGCATGCGCGAAAGGATGCCCCTCGGGCGAGGCCTCGCTGACATAGAGGTCGGGCAGGAGCAGGCGCGAGGTGATCACGTTGCCGCCGGCAATGTGCGAGTGCACCTCGACGCCCCCCGCCATCACGACGCAGCCGGACGCATCGATCACCCGATCGGGCGCCCGGCCGGCGGGCTCGACGATGCGGCCATCCTCGATCCAGACGTCGCCGACGGCATCGCGGGACGCGGTCGGATCGACGACGCGCCCGCCCCGGATCACGCTCAGCATGCGGGCTCACTCCTCGACACGGCGCCAGCTTCGACCAGGCGCTCCGCCAGAGCACCCAGTACCGACGCGGCGGACGGCAGGTCCGTCGGGGCCGAAGCCGGCCAATAGGTCAGCGCGGCGCGCTGCTCGTTCCACAAGACGCCGCCCAGGTCGCGTCCCGGACGGCCGACCGCAATCACCACGTCGGCGAGAGAGGCTTCCGCCTCGGCGACCAGCGCCACGGAGGGCACGGCAGCCAGCCAATCCGGCCGGTCCACTGGCAGCGCGGCGAGCCAGACGACGGCATCGACCTCGCCAGCGGCGACCTGCCGGGCGACATCGAAGCGCCACGGATCATGTTCGGGGACGCGGCGGCCGAACCCGCTGCGCGGCCCCTGCCCGGTCAACCAGGCGGCCACCGGCACGACGGCGCGGTCCTGATCCGGTCCAGCCACCGAGAGCGTGAAGCAACGCGTGGTCTCGTTCAGCTCCATGGCGAAGCCCTGGAGCATCTCCACGCCCAGTTCACCGAGCTCCGCGGGATCGTACAGCAGGACGCCGTACTGTGCGGCGGCGATCCGCGCGACGAGCTTGGCCTGCGGCGTGTCGCCCGCGAGATGGCCTTTGGCGTAAGCGCGCAGTTCCGCGACGGCCTCCGCCAGCCCGCCCGTAGCCGGGCAGGACAGCGCCGCCTGTGAGCCCTCCGGACCGGCTCCGAGGGCCAGGAGCGCCCGGTCCGAACCGGCAGCGCGCCCACGCGTGGGCTTCGATTCCGCCAAGCGTTTGATGAGTGGCGTATGCCAAGTGGCTGCGCCGACCACGAGCACGGCATCGGCCCGGCCGACCGCTTCGGCCGGCGTCGAGGTCATGGCGCCCACCCGGCTCAGCGAGCCTAGCTCGGCATACGTGCCGACCGCGCCAGCGGTATCGATGGAGGCGCCGATGCGCCCCGCGAGATCATAGGCCGCGCGGATCGCGGCGACGTCGGCACTCAGGCCGGCGATCACCGGCGCGCGCGCCTTGGCGAGCAAGGATACGGCCGCCTCGATGGCGGTGCCCGCGTCCGTCGCGCCACCCTTCACCCAGGCTGCCATGCTCCCTCACGCGACGTTCTTGTTTGGCTTCGGAGCGGGCGACGGCCGTAAGACCGGACGAAGCAGGTTCACTCCCGAAGGAGAATCCCGCCGGATCGGAATGGCTCGACCGCCCGACAGGTCCGGGCGGGCGGCAACTCGGCGCGCCGTCGCTGCCCTAGGTTTGCATTCATCCGCACGCCTCGGCAAGGGGGGTTCGCATTCTGGTTCGGCCGATCGGCCGCAAGATCCCGTTGCTTCGGCCGCCCGCCGCATGGGAAAAGCGCGCCGGTTCGGCGTGTGGATTTCGAAGACATGGGCGTGGGCGAGGTCCCCCAGCGGAACGAGGCGGCCGCTTCGAGCAGCACCATCCGAGTCGAGGCGCCCGCGCGGCTGCATTTCGGATTCCTGGACCTGCACGGCGGCCTGGGCCGCCGCTTCGGCAGCATCGGGCTGGCCATCGACACGCCCTCCCTGACGCTCACCGCCCGCCGGTCCGCACACCTGTCCGTCACCGGCGAGGAGGTCGAGCGCGTCCAGGGCTACGCCCGTGCGGCGGCGAGCCATCTCGGCGGGTCCGACGCGGTGGCGATCGCGGTCGAGCGGACGATCCCGGCGCACGCTGGATTCGGATCGGGCACGCAGCTCGCGCTGGCCGTGGCGGCCGCGATGGCGCGACTGAGCGGGGCTTCTTTCTCGGCGGCCGCGTTCTCCTCCAGCCTCGATCGCGGCAATCGGTCGGGGGTCGGGCTCAGTGCGTTTACCGAGGGCGGCTTGATCGTCGATGGCGGCCGCGGCCCCGATGGCGCAGCACCGCCGGTCACCGCGCGCCTCTCCTATCCCGAAGCCTGGCGGATCGTGCTCATCCTCGATCGGAGCATGGCCGGCGTGCACGGGACGCGGGAGGTAGAGGCGTTTCGCGACCTCCCGCGCTTCCCCGAGGCACAGGCGGCCGAGATCTGCCGGATCGTGCTGATGCAGGTCCTGCCGGCGGTCGCGCTCGCCGAGCCGCACGGCTTCGGCGCGGGAATCACCCGGATCCAGGATCTCATCGGCGATCATTTCGCCCCGCACCAGGGCGGCCGCTACGCCAGCGCCGCCGTCGCACAGGCCCTCGACCAAGCCGCCGCGCAGGGCGTGCCCGGCTACGGCCAATCGTCCTGGGGACCGACCGGATTCGCGCTGATGCCGTCTGAGGCCGACGCCCGGTCCCTGGTGGCAAGTCTCGACCGCGGCGGGCCGCTTCGCTTCCTGATTGCCCGCGGCCGCAACAGCGGCGCATCGATAACCACGGGGGACTGAACCGGCGGGTCCGGACTTGACCGCGGCACCCGCAGCGGGTTTGGACGGTCTGCAGGCGCAGGTTGATGCGCGCCAAACGGGATAGAACGTCATGGCCCGCTCGATCCTCCACATGCTGACGCCGCTCCGGCACATGAGCCCGTTCGACGTGAACATGGCCGTCGACGCCGGCTTCGAGACGGTGGTGACCTACACCGAGGTCAGCCTCGCCGACGTCGTGTCGCTGACCCAGGATTCGATCTTCTCGCGCTCTCCGGCAGACGGCACGCGGACCGGCATCTTCATCGGCGGCAAGAACGCCGAGGACGCCCTCGACATGGTCGACCGCGCCAAGAAGGCGTTCGTGCCGCCGTTCGTGAACCACGTCTTCGCCGATCCCGCCGGCTCGTTCACCACCGGCGCCGCCATGGTGGCGCAGGTCTCCCGGGCCCTCCGGCAGAAATTCGGCACCGATCTGACCGGCAAGCGCATCGTGATCTTCGGCGGCGCCGGCGTGGTCGCCTACGTGGCCGCGGTGATCGGCGCGCTTCAGGGCGCGCAGACCGTCCTGGTCGGCCATGACGGCGAGGAGCGGGTCTCCAAGATCGCCTTCACGATGAAGTGGCGCTTCGGCATCGAGGTCGGCGCCGTCGACGGGACGACACCGGAGGACCGCCGCGTCGCCATCCGGGACGCCGACGTGATCCTGTCGGCCGGGCCGGCCGGCATCCCGATCCTCTCGGCCGAGGATCTGAAATCCGCTCCGAAGCTTCTCGTCGCGTCCGACGTGAACGCGGTGCCGCCCGCCGGGATCGCCGGAATCGACGTCAACGCCGTCGACGTGCCGCTGCCGACCGGCAAGGGCGTGGGCATCGGCGCCCTCGCGGTGGGCAATGTGAAGTACCAGACCCAGCGCCGCCTGTTCGATCGGATGCTCGCCTCCGATACGCCGCTCTGCCTCGACTTCCGCGACGCCTACACGCTGGCCGTCGAGATCGCGGGCTGAGCCGGCTCCGGCGCATCCCGGCGTGGCAGAGGCGATCCTGATCGCCGCTCAATCCGGGCGCGCCCTCGCGGAGGCGGCTCGGCGGGCGGGAATGCGCCCCTTCGTGGCCGACCTGTTCGGCGATTCCGACACGCTGGCGCTCAGCGAAGCCTACCGGCCGCTCCCGGGTCGATTCGGCAGCCCGATGGCTTTCGAAGCGACCCTGGCGGCGATCGACGCCTTGGCCGAAACCGCAGGCTCGGTCGTCGGCCTCGTCCTTGGCAGCGGCTTCGAGGACGCGCCCGGCCTGATCGCCCGGGCCGCCGAACGGCACCGTCTGGTCGGCGCCGATGCGCCCGCGGTCGCCGCACTCAAGGATCCGTTCGCGCTCGCCGCGCTCTGCGTCCGGCTCGACATCCCGCATCCCAAGATCGCGACCGATGCGCGTCCCGACCCGTCCGGCTGGTTGCTGAAGCGGACCGGCGGCAGCGGCGGCAGCCACATCCGTCCGGCGGGTCGCGGCCCCGCGCCGGACGCGCATTATTTCCAGGCCCGGGTCCCGGGCCGACCCCACGCGCTGAACTTCCTCGCCGACGGACGCGCGATCCAAATGCTGGCGGTGACGGAGCAATGGTGCGCGCCGTCGCCGATCCGGCCCTACCGGTTCGGCGGTGCCGCAACCGGCGCTGCGACGGAAGCTCGGCTTCTCCCCGACGCGCTGATCGCTACGGTCGCGGAGGCCGTTGAGAGCATCGTTGCGGCGACCGGCCTGCGCGGCCTCGGCAGCGCCGATTTCCTGGTCGACGGGTCCGGCTGCTGGTGGCTCACCGAGATCAACCCGCGGCCCGGCGCGACCCTCGACATCCTCGATCGCCGGAGCACGCCGCTCCTGGCGGCCCACATCGCGGCCAGCCTCGGCGCCATGCCGGCGCTCGGTGCGCAACCGGCGGATGCGGCCGCCGCCCAGATCTGTTACGCGGGTCGGGAGCATGCGCCCGTGCCGGATTTCGCCTGGCCGGATCATGTGCGCGACCGCCCGCGCCCCGGCACGGTGGTCCGCCGCGACGCGCCTCTCTGCACGGTGCTTGCCCATGGGGCCGACCGGCAGATGGCGCTCGACAGTTTGAACACGCGGACGGCGCGGCTCCAAGCCGACCTCACCGCTGAGAAAATGCACCCCGAGGAAACCCTGAGATGAGTGCCAGCCAATCCTATCCCAGCGTCAACGCGCTGACGGCGCCGCTGATCGAGCGGTTCGTGGCCGACGCCGCGACGCTGCGCCTGTCCGTGTCGCAGACGGCCGGCGGAGCCCGGATGGTCGATGCCGGCGCCCAGGCGCGCGGCTCCATCGAGGCCGGACGACGCATCGCCGAGATCTGCCTCGGCGGCCTCGGCACCGTGAGCATCGCCCCGAGCGGCCCGATCGCCTCCTGGCCGTATTCCGTGATCGTCCATGCGGCCGACCCGGTGCTCGCCTGCCTGGGCAGCCAGTATGCGGGCTGGAGCCTGGCCGATGAAGCCGGCGATTCCGGCTTCTTCGCCCTCGGCTCGGGCCCCGGCCGCGCAGTCGCTGCGGTCGAGGATCTGTATCAGGAGCTCGGCTATCGGGATTCCGCTTCGAAGACCGCTCTGGTGCTCGAAGCCGCCGGCGGTCCGCCCGACAGCGTCGTCGCCAAGGTCGCCGAAGCGGCCGGCTTGCGGCCCGAGGACCTGACCTTCATCTTCGCACCGACCCAGAGCTTGGCCGGCTCGACCCAGGTGGTCGCCCGGGTGCTCGAGGTGGCCCTGCACAAGGCCCACACGGTCGGGTTCGACCTGCACGCGATCGTAGACGGCATCGGGTCGGCCCCGCTTTCGCCGCCCCACCCGGACTTCATCAAGGCGATGGGCCGCACCAACGATGCGATCATCTACGGTGGCCGGGTCCAGCTCTTCGTCGATGCCGACGATGCCGACGCCAAGCAGCTCGCCGAGCAGATCCCGTCCACCACGTCGAGCGACCACGGCGCCCCGTTCGCCGAGATCTTTTCGCGGGTGAACGGCGATTTCTACAGGATCGACGGCGCGCTGTTCTCGCCGGCCGAAGCGATCGTCACGTCGGTGCGCACCGGCGCCACGTATCGCGGCGGCCGCCTGGAGCCGGCGCTGGTGGAAGCGTCGTTCGCTTAAACGCGGGGCGTTCGAGCTCCGGTTCACGAGGCATCGCGGCGTAGACGACGTCGCACTGCCAATCGCATGAAGCGAGGGTCCCTCTCTCCCCAGTGGGAGAGAGGGAAGCCGGTCCCGGCCGGCCCTCGCGATCGCGCTTCGCACCCACACAGATCCGGTGCTTTCCCGTGCAGGAAAGGGCCGTCGAGAGTCTCCGATCCATGCGCATCGCCCTCGCGGCCGATAACGGCAATTGGCACAAGGCCCGGCTCCTGGCGGCCCTGCGGGCGCAGGGGGTCGAGCCGGTGCTGTTCTCCCTGGCCGACGTGATCGTGGCCACCGGCGGCGGCGAGCCGCTGCGGGTCCCGGGCTTCTCCGGCGAATTGCCCGGCGGCGTGTTGCTGCGGACCATCGCGGGGGGCACGTTCGAGGCGACCACCATGCGGCTCGGCGTGCTGCACGCCCTGGTCTCGGCGGGCGTGACGGTCTGGAACCCGCCCACGGCCATCGAACGCTCGGTCGACAAGGCGGCGACCTCGCTGCTGATCGCCCGTGCCGGCCTTCCGACCCCGGAGACCTGGGTCGTCTCGAAACGCGAGGCCGCCGCGGAGATCGTGGAGCGGGAAGCCCGCCCCGGCGCACCTCTGGTCCTCAAGCCGCTGTTCGGCTCGCAAGGGGAGGGGCTCGCGCTGATCGAGACGCCCGGGGACCTGCCGGACGAGGAGGCTGTAGCCCGTGTCTACTATCTCCAGCGCTACGTGCCGCGGCGGGACGGGCTGTGGCGCGACTATCGCGTGTTCGTCTGCGACGGACGCGCGATCGCCGGCATGATCCGGGAGGGCGACGGCTGGATCACCAACGTCCACCGCGGGGGCCGGCCGCTGCCCTGGGCCATGCCCCGGGACGCCGCCGAGATGGCCGAGGCCGCCGCCGCCGCGGTCGGGGTCGACTATTCCGGGGTGGACCTGGTGGAGGACGGGGAGGGCGGCTTCTCGATCCTCGAAGTCAATTCGATGCCGGCCTGGTCCGGCCTGCAGACCGTGTGCGACACCGATATCGCCGGCGCTGTCGTGCGCGGTTTCCTGTCCGCCGTCCGGGGCGCCAGCATTCCGCGGCTCGTGGTGGCATGACCGGTCTCGCGCCGGGGCTGATCGGCACGCTCTACCGCGCCGCCTGCCTGGCGGAACTCGACGCGCTGAAACCCGGCAACGTCCACGCCTACGCAGCCGGCCATCGCATGGTCATGGCGGATTTCGTCACCAGCGCCGACGTCTCGGCACCGGGGCTGGCGTGGGCGGGATCAGGCGTCGGTGCGCGGGTCCGCGCCGGGGTCGCGGCCACCCTGGCGGCCGTCGCCCAGAACACCAATCTGGGCATCTTGCTCCTGTGTGCGCCGCTTGCCGTCGCAGCGGAGGGGGGCCGATCGGTCGAAGCGGTGCTGGACACCCTGCAGGCTGACGATTCCGAAGCGGTCTTCGCAGCGATCCGGCTCGCGAACCCGGGAGGCCTCGGCCGGGCCGACCAGCACGACGTATCGGTCGCCGCCCCGGCCTCCCTGCGCGCGGCCATGGCGGAAGCGGCAGATCGCGACCGCATCGCTCGGGCCTATGGCACGGGCTTCGCGGACATCGCAGAGATCGGGCTGCCGGCCCTCGCCGGCGCGCGCGCCGCAGGCCTCGATCCGACCTGGTGCACCACCGCGATCCACCTCGCCTATCTCCGGACCGTTCCGGACAGCCACATCGCCCGCAAGGCCGGCGCACCAGTGGCGGAGTCTGTTCGCCTGGAGGCCGCAGGCTTACTCGACGGTCTCGATCTCGCCACACGTCCGGTCGAGCCGCTGCTGCTCTTCGACGCGTCGTTGAAGGCGCGCGGGCTCAACCCTGGCACCAGCGCGGATTTCACGGTGGCGACCGTGTTCTGGGACGCCCTGACTACGGCAGGCGCCGCCCTGGCGTGATACGCGGATAAGTTCCAGCTTTTCACGGCCCGCGGTCAAAGAAATTCCTCAGATCCAGGGCCTTGCGCGGGTTGTGAGCCGCTGGGTCGCACTGTAGGGTCCGGCGCGCTGTCCGGCCCAACCGGCTCGGCCCAACCGGCTCGTCCGGAGGTTCGGGCGCCGATAACAAGGATGGCTTCCCGGCCGCTGGCATTGTCCGGCGCCGCGGCCCTATTTCGGAATCCAGGGAGAGACACCGAATGGCGAAGATCACCAAGGTTCAGGTTGGCGAAGCCCTCGTCGGCGACGGCAACGAAGTCGCTCACATCGACCTGATCATCGGACCGCGCGGCTCGCCCGCCGAGACGGCTTTCTGCAACGGCCTCGTGAACAACAAGCACGGCTTCACCAGCCTGCTCGCGGTCATCGCGCCGAACCTGCCGTGCAAGCCGAACACCCTGATGTTCAACAAGGTCACCATCAACGACGCCCGTCAGGCCGTCCAGATGTTCGGCCCGGCCCAGCACGGCGTTGCCAAGGCCGTCCAGGATGCCGTCGCCGAAGGCATCATCCCGGCCGATGAGGCCGACGACCTGTTCATCCTGGTCGGCGTGTTCATCCACTGGGAAGCGGCCGACGACGCCAAGATCCAGAAGTACAACTACGAGGCCACCAAGCTCTCGATCCAGCGCGCCGTGAACGGCGAGCCGAAGGCTTCGACCGTCACCGAGCAGCGCAACTCGGCTCAGCACCCCTTCGCCGCCAATTAGATTGGGGACGGTCCTGGACAGAGTGAGCCTCCGCCCGCACCGCGGGGCCTGCTCCAGCGACTGGCTTCTATCTTCTTAGGCCGATAGGCACGACGACAGACGGGACGGCGCAAGCCGTCCCGTTTTTTTTGGTTCCGCAGTCACGCGGTGTGGAAGAGCGCGCTCGGGGCAGCGAAACCTGGGCCCTTCAATCGAGCAGCGTTCAAGCATTCCGTACGATCAGGCCGAGTCCTGGCATCGAGGCGGCCTTGTTGACGAGCATGGCAGCACCGCATAGACGACCGTCCTCATGACAAGCTTGCCGTTCACCGCATCCTATCGCCCGCCCTTTTCATAGCGGCGGCTTGCTTATCTTGCCCAACCGCTGCGTCGTCGGCGGTTGCACTTCATCATGATCCGTCGACCTCGCGTCTGCCCGAGGTCACCGTGTCAGTCTCCCAAGCCACTCAATTCTACCCCGCCGTCGGGGTCATCGGTTTCGGCGCCTTCGGTCGCCTGATCGTCCGGCATCTCGGGCCGCACATGGCGCTGCGCGTCTACGATCCACGCCCGGCCGAGGCCGATTCCCAGACCTACGGCGCCGTGCGGACGGACTTGATCGCGGCGGCACGCTGCTCCGTCGTCATCCTGGCCGTTCCGGTATCCCGCCTGTCCGATGTCGTGGCCGACATTGCCCCTCATCTCCGATCGGGAACGCTGGTGGTCGATGTCGGCTCGGTGAAGATGATCCCCGTCGAGATCATGCGGGCGGGATTACCGGCCGGCGTCGAGATCCTGGGAACCCATCCCCTGTTCGGCCCGCAGAGTGCCGTCGGCGGGATCGCGGGACTGAAGATCGCGGTGTGCCCTGACACCACGGGACGGCACGGGCGTCGTGCTGCGGCTTTCCTCCGGACGGTGCTGAAGCTCAAGGTGATCGTCACGACGCCCGAGGCCCACGACCGCGAGGCCGCGGCCGTGCAAGGCCTGACGCATCTGATCGCGCGGGTGCTCGTCGCCATGGAGCCGCTTCCCACTCACATGACCACGCGAAGCTTCTCACTGCTCATGCAAGCGGTCGACATGGTCCGGCACGACGCCCCCGAAGTGTTCGAGGCGATCGAGCGATCCAATCCGTTTGCCGCTGATGTCCGCCAGCGCTTCTTCAAGCTCGCTGCCCAAGTCGAGGCCGATCTCGCACGCAGAAATCTTTCTGCAGCCGTCGAACAGCCGCCCCTCATGACGGCTCGGACTTCCGCGGGACCGTGAGACGGCCGTGTCATACCAACGAAAAAAGGGGCCGCCTTTCGGCGACCCCCTTCGTCAGATCGATGGTTGGCGTGGACTTAGAAATCCATGCCGCCCATGCCGCCGCCGCCCGGCATCGCGGGGGCGCCGCCATCCTTCTTCGGCGCGTCGGCCACCATCGCCTCGGTGGTGACCAGCAGGCCGGCCACGGAAGCGGCGTCCTGCAGGGCGGTACGGACGACCTTGGCCGGATCGACGATACCGGCCTGGATCATGTCGACATACTCTTCGGTCTGGGCGTTGAAGCCGTAGGTCTCCGAGGAGGTGTTGTCGGTGATCTTGCCGACGACGATCGAGCCTTCCACGCCTGCGTTCTGGGCGATCTGACGGATCGGGGCCTCAAGCGCCTTCAGCACGATCTTGATGCCGGCCTGGACGTCCGGAACATCGCTCTTCAGCGCGGCGACCGCCTTCTTGGCACGCAGCAGTGCAGTGCCGCCGCCCGGGACGATGCCTTCCTCGACAGCCGCGCGGGTGGCGTTGAGGGCGTCGTCGACGCGGTCCTTCTTCTCCTTGACCTCGACCTCGGTCGCGCCGCCGACGCGGATCACCGCGACGCCGCCCGCGAGCTTGGCCAGGCGCTCCTGCAGCTTCTCGCGGTCGTAGTCCGAGGTGGTCTCCTCGATCTGCGCCTTGATCTGCGAGATTCGGCCCTCGATGTCGGTCTTCTCGCCGACGCCGTCGATGATCGTGGTGTTCTCCTTCTCGATGCGCACCCGCTTGGCGCGGCCGAGCATGTCGAGCGTCACGTTCTCGAGCTTGATGCCGAGGTCCTCGGCGATCATCTGGCCCTTGGTCAGGATCGCGATGTCTTCGAGCATCGCCTTGCGGCGGTCACCGAAGCCCGGCGCCTTCACGGCCGCGACCTTCAGGCCGCCGCGCAGCTTGTTCACCACGAGGGTGGCCAGCGCCTCGCCCTCGATGTCCTCGGCGATGATCAGCAGCGGCTTGCCGGTCTGCACCACGGCCTCGAGCACCGGCAGCATCGCCTGCAACGACGACAGCTTCTTCTCGTGGATCAGGATGTAGGGATCCTCGAGCTCGGCGACCATCTTCTCCGCGTTCGTGATGAAGTACGGGGACAGGTAGCCGCGGTCGAACTGCATGCCCTCGACGACGTCGAGCTCGGTCTCGGCCGTCTTGGCCTCCTCGACCGTGATCACGCCCTCGTTGCCCACCTTCTGCATGGCGTGGGCGATCATCTCGCCGATCTCCTTGTCGCCGTTGGCGGAGATCGTGCCGACCTGGGCGACCTCGTCGGAGGTCGAGACCTTCTTGGCGCGCGCGATGATGTCCTTCACCGCAGCGGCGGTGGCGAGGTCGATGCCGCGCTTCAGGTCCATCGGGTTGATGCCGGCGGCGACGTACTTGGCGCCTTCACGGACGATGGCCTGGGCCAGCACGGTGGCGGTGGTGGTGCCGTCACCCGCGATGTCGTTGGTCTTCGAGGCCACTTCGCGCACCATCTGGGCGCCCATGTTCTCGAACTTGTCGGCGAGCTCGATCTCCTTGGCGACGGTGACGCCGTCCTTGGTGATGCGCGGGGCGCCGAAGCTCTTCTCGATCACGACGTTGCGGCCCTTCGGGCCCAGCGTCACCTTCACCGCGTCGGCAAGGATATCGACGCCGCGCAGCATCTTATCGCGGGCGTCGGCGGAGAAACGAACGTCTTTCGCTGCCATGGTTTGCCTCTTGTGGTTGGGTTGGACCCCAAGGCCTCAGGTGGCCTCAAAGGGTTGGAACGGGCGATCCGATCAGGCGGCGACGACGCCCATGATGTCGGATTCTTTCATGATCAGGAGGTCCTGACCGTCGATCTTGACCTCGGTGCCGGACCACTTGCCGAACAGGACGCGGTCCCCCGCCTTCACGTCGAGCGCGTTGACGCGGCCCTGCTCGTCGCGAGCGCCGGGACCGACGGCGACGATCTCGCCTTCCTGCGGCTTCTCCTTGGCGGTGTCCGGAATGATGATGCCGCCCTTGGTCTTCTCCTCGCCCTCGATGCGACGGACGACCACGCGGTCGTGCAGCGGACGGAACTTCATGAGCTGCCCTCTTGCTTCAGGTCTGCAGTTGGCGTTGATGCGGCGTGCGCGGCCGCTCCCAAGCCCGACTGTTAGCACTCTGTCTTGGCGAGTGCCAATGACGGCGGCGAGTTAGCTCTCGTGCGGCTTGAAGTCAAGACTGTCGCACCCGCGCGCGACGGCGCGATGACCCGGCATCGGCCCTGATTTCCCCTAGGATAACGCGCCCTCATGCTGAGCCTCCACGGACCCGAAGGCGCGGTGACGCCTGAACGCGGCGGCCCAATTCCCGGCAATGCCGTCTGGCTCGATCTGAACGACCCGAGTTCCGAGGAGGCCGCCGCCGTGGAAGCGGCCACCGGCCTGCGCGTACCGTCCCGGGCCGCACTGTCGGAGGTGGAATCCTCCAGCCGGCTGCGGCGCGTGAAGGGCGGGCTGTCGCTCTCGACGCCGATGATCACCTTCGAGCGCAGTGATTCCCAGTTGAAACCGCTGGGGTTCCTCCTGTCGAAGGATCACCTCGTCACGATCCGGTTCCACGACATGCGCGCGATCGACTCGTCGGAGAAGCGCATCGCCGACGGCGACGGCAGCGTGACGCCGAGCGAGATCTTCCTCGTGATCCTGGAGGAGTTGGTCGACAGCCTCGCGGACGCCCTGGAGGACATGGCCTCCGAACTCGACACGCTGTCCACGCGGATCTTCGACTTCGATGTCCGCGGCGCCGATCGCCGTCGGCTGGAAAGCCCGCCGCCCCGCCGCCGCGACCTGGCGCTGCGGCGGATCCTGCGCGGCATCAGCAACCGTGGGAAGGTTCTCGGGAAGATCCGCGCGAGCCTGCTCGGCCTGGAGCGGATCGTGCCGTTCGTGTCGGCCGCTTGCGAAGGGCTCGGCCTGCCCGGCGACGGTCGCTTCGAGACGATCCGGCGCGACATCGACTCCCTGGACGAGTTCGAGACGCGGCTTGCCGAGAACGTTCAGTTCCTCCTCGACGCCACATTGGGGCTCATCAACATCGAGCAGAACAACGTCTTCCGGGTACTGACGGTGGTGTCTGTGGTTGGTGTGCCGCCGACGCTGATCGCCTCGATGTACGGCATGAACTTCAAGCACATGCCGGAGCTGGACTGGGCCTACGGATATCCCTACGCCCTCGCGCTTATTTTGATCAGCGCTCTTGCTCCAATTGTATATTTCCGAAGCCGCGGGTGGTTCTGATATTCGTCAGCTTAAAAGGCAAAAGCTGTCTTTAATACAAATCTAAGCCTCTGCCAATCAACTATTACAACTTACTTTGATTGAATATTTCATTTGACGCGCTCTCAATGCAGGCTTCGGTTTCAAAGACTGTCGAATTATATAAAATTTAACCCAATCTCGGCCATATGCTCGCAGGAGCAGCGTGGACACCGATATGTTCAAGAGAACCGTCTATAACGAGGCGCAGGCCAAGCTTGACGCCCTGGACCGGTCGTTGGCGATCATCGAATTCTCGATGGACGGGCAAGTCCTGAGTGCCAACCACAACTTTTTGCACCTGATGAAGTACACCCTTGCGGATGTACAAGGCAAACATCATCGCATCTTTGTCGAACCGATGGCTGCCAAGTCGCCAGAGTACACGGAGTTCTGGTCGAAGCTGAAGGACGGTCAGTACGTCACCGGCGAATTCCTGCGGATCGACAAGAACGGCACGGAGGTCTGGCTGGAGGCGACCTACAACCCCGTCCTCGACGCGCGCGGCAAGCCGGTGAAGGTGGTCAAGTTCGCGGCCGACATCTCGGCCAAGAAGAACGATATCGATCGGCTGATGTCGATGATCGACAACATGCCGGTCGCGGTGATGACCGCCGATCCCCGCAACGAGTTCAAGATCAACTACCTGAACGCGACCTCGCGCCGGACCCTCGGGCCGCTGGAGCAATGGCTGCCGATCAAGGTCGACGAGATGCTCGACCACTCCTTCGACGTGTTCCACAAGAACCCGCGTCACCAGCGTAACATGCTGGCGGATGCGAGCCGGCTGCCGCACCGGACCAAGATCAAGGTCGGGCCGGAGACCCTCGATCTGCAGGTCACCGCCGTCAACGACCGGAAGGGCAATTACATCGGACCGATGCTGACCTGGGCCGTCGTATCCGCGCAGGTGAATATGTCCACCGACGTCAGCCGTGTCGTCGATGCCGTGGGTTCGGCGATCCGCGAGATGCAGCATTCGGCCGAGGGGCTGACGCAGTCGGCCGATTCCGCTCGGCAGAAGGCCTCGTCCGTGGCGGCGAACTCCGAGCAGATGAACGGCGCAATCCAGGAGATCTCGGGTCAGGTCGGACGGGTCTCCGAGCGCGCCCGCCAGATCGCGGTGCAGGCCGAGACCACGGACGCGACGATGCGGCAGCTCGCCGAGAACGCCCGGGAGGTCGACGCGGTGGTCGGCATGATCAAGTCGATCGCCGGGCAGACCAACCTCCTGGCGCTGAATGCCACGATCGAGGCCGCGCGGGCGGGCGCCGCCGGCCGGGGCTTCGCGGTGGTGGCGAGCGAGGTCAAGGCTCTGGCCGAGCAGACCGCGAAGGCCACCGGCGAGATCACCCAGCAGGTTGCGGCGATCCAGAGCGCAACCGGCGAGGCGGTCGGAGCGATCGAGATGATCACCGCCGCCGTCGCCGAGCTCTCGACGCTGACCCTGGCGATGGCGAGCGCTGTCGAGGAGCAGGCGGTCTCGACGCACGAGATGTCCGGCAATATCGGCGGCGTTTCGCAGGCCGCCAATGCCACCGGTCAACTGGCGGAAGCTGTCCTGGGAGTCGCCGAGAGCCTCGCCGGACACTCAGCGGATCTCTCGGAGAGTGTCACGCGGTTCATGAAATCCGCCTGACCTGGATCACGCGCGAGCCGCGGCGTGAAACGCGCACGCGGTTTGCAACGTATCGGCGGTTCGGACTGTCCGGATGGAGCTGAACCGATTCCCCACGCCGTCATCACGCTCCGCAGCCTCACAAGGTCTTGGCGGACAACCCTCATCGCCGTGGCGTCCTGCGCTCCGGCTTTCGCATTGGCCGAACCGGCGGGCCTGGAACCGCCGCCCGGCAGCGTGGCGATCGCGCGTCTCGCCGCCCGGGGCGTGCAGGTCTATGCCTGCATCGCTGCCGAGAACGGCCCGGCCTGGGGCCCCGCCAAACCCGAGGCCGAACTCGTCCAGCCGGATGGAAGCACGGTCGGGCGCCACTTCGAGGGACCGGTCTGGGAGGCGCAGGACGGATCCCGGGTGCTCGGTACCGTCATCGCTCAGGTGCCCGCACCGCGACCCCAGGCGGTCGCGTGGCTGCTACTCTCCGGCCGGACGTCCGGAACCGGGTTGCTCGCCGGAACGCAGTATGTCCTGCGCAGCGACACAGTCGGCGGTGAGAAACCGCAGGGCGTCTGCATGCCGGGCCAGACGGCGCGGGTGCCCTACAGCGCGACCTACACCTTCTATCGCTGACGTCTCACGGCGCTCGTTCACACGGCCCCACCCGCGGCGAGGCGATATTTCGAACTGTCACGCGCGCTCCCGTCAATCCCGCGCCAGCTGCGCTCGGCCGATGGTGAAGACCCGTCCATCCCCGAGCAGATGGGCCGTGAACCCATTGGGGAATAGGCCGTCGATGGCCCGGTCGCGGACGTTCAGCCCGCCCGCGTAGGCACCGAAGGCGGGCATCACCAGGCGGGTGCCGTCGGTGACGAAGCAGCGGCGGCGGACCGCCCGACCGCGCATGGCGACCTTTCCGCAGGGATGGAGATGGCCGGCGATCTCACCGGGGACCGGTTCGCCGCTCGGCTCGTGACGCAGGATCAGGCCGCCCAGGGTTAGCGCGTCGGCGTAGCGGCCGCCGACGCCCTCGCTAACCGCCGCGTCGTGATTGCCCGCGATCCAGACCCAGTCCCGGCCCTCCTGCAAAGCCGACACCATGGCCCGGTCGCCGGGCTCCATCCGCTCCGGGCCGCGGACATCGTGGAACGAATCCCCGAGCGCGACCACGCGCGCCGGATCGTGGCGCACCACCGCCTCGTGGAGGCAGGCGAGGGTCTCGCGGGTGTCGTAAGGCGGCAGGAACTGGCCGGTGCGGGCGGCGTAGGACGACCCCTTCTCCAGATGGAGATCGGAGACGATCAGCGTGCGGTGCTCGGGCAGCCACACGCCGCCACACAGATCGAGCACCAGGGTCTCGCCCGCCAGCAGCAGGGTCGGGTGCTTGTGAGTCTTCTCGAGTCTCAGGCCGGCCGCCAAGATCGCATCCTCGGTCTCGATGGGGGAGGGCGGATCGACGGTCAGGACAGGGCTTCCTGAAGAAGCTCCGCCTCGGCCTCGGCCAGGATCTCGTCGGCCCCCTCACCGTAGACCCGTTCGCGCCCGATCTCGAGCATCACGGATACGGAGAGCGGCGAGACTCGATCGAGAGCCTTATGGATGATTCGCCCCTGAATGCGCTCTAGCATCATGCCGAGGCGCCTCACGTCGAGGAGTCCGGTTGCCGCATCCTGTCGCGCGGCGCGCAGCAGGAGATGGTCGGGCTGGTGCTTGCGCAGCACGTCGTAGATCAGGTCCGTGGAGATCGTGACCTGGCGACCGGACTTCTTCAAGCCGGGATGATGGCGCTCGATCAGGCCGGCGATCACCGCGCATTGCCGGAACGTGCGCTTCATCATCGCCGATTCATCGAGCCACGCCTCGAGGTCGTCGCCCAGCATGTCGACCGCGAACAGGTCGCCGATGAAGTCGGGGTCCAGCGCGGCCCGCTCCGAAACATCGCGGGTCGTCCAGATCGCGATGCCGTAATCGTTGGCTGCGAACCCGAGCGGGCGCAGGCCATCACGCTCCATCCGCCGTGTCAGCAGCATGCCGAGCGTCTGATGCGCCAGCCGTCCCTCGAACGGAAAGGCCGTGAGGTAGTGCCGCTTGCCCCGAGGGAAGGTCTCTACCAGCAAGTCGCGCTCGCCCGGCAGCACGGAGCGGCGGCGCTGCTGCAGCAGGTACTCGCCGATCTGCTTCGGCAAGCGATCCCAGGCGAACGGGTCGGCGATGATCGCCCGGACCCGCTCGGCCAGGAAGGTCGAGAGCGGGAATTTCGCACCGGCATAAGAGGGAATCGCAGGATCGGTCCCCAGTGGCGCGCGGGTCACCAGGGCCTCGTCCTCGGCCAGGCCCTCGAAGCGCAGAGTCTCGCCCGCAAACAGGAACGTGTCGCCGATCGTCAACGTATCGGCGAACTCGTCCTCGATCTCCCCGAGCACCCGGCCGCCCTTCGGCAGGACTGTGCCGGGCTTGCCGCGCAAGGTCCGTCCGAGCCTCACCCGGACCCGCGCCGCCTCGACGATCGTGCCGACATTCATGCGGTAGGCTTGCGCCGTCCGGGCATCGCGCACGCGCCACAAGCCGTCGGGCCCACGCAGGATCTTGGCGAAACGCTCGTAGGCACGCAGGGCGTAGCCGCCGGTCGCGACGTAATCGACGACCTGCTCGAACGATTCCCAAGTCAGGCTGGCATAGGGTGCTGCGGAGACGATTTCGTCGTAGAGGCCGACCGGATCGAAGGCGTCGGCGCAGGCCATACCGAGCACGTGCTGGGCGAGCACGTCGAGGGCGCCGAGCCGCGCGTCCGGGGTGTCCTGCGCGGCCGCCTCGACGGCATCGAGGGCCGCCTGGCACTCCAGCATCTCGAAGCGGTTGCCGGGTACGAGATAGGCCTTCGACGGCTCGTCCATCCGGTGGTTGGCCCGTCCGATCCGCTGCATGATCCGGCTCGCGCCCTTGGGAGCCCCCACGTTGACCACGAGATCGACGTCGCCCCAATCGATCCCGAGGTCGAGGGTCGCGGTGCAGACGATCGCCCGCAAACGTCCCTCCGCCATGGCGGCCTCGACCCGTCGCCGCTGCTGCGCGTCGAGGGAGCCGTGATGGATCGCGATCGGTAGCGCGTCCTCGTTGAGACGCCACAGTTCCTGGAACGTGTACTCGGCCTGGAGCCGGGTGTTGACGAAGACCAGGGTCGTCCGGTGCTCTTTGATCAATGCGTAGATCGCCGGCATCGAGTGCCAAGCGGTGTGCCCCGAAATCGGCAGCGACCGTCCGAGATCGAGCAGGCGCAAGTCGGCCTTGGCGCCGCCTTGGACGGTCACGAGGTCAGCCATGCAGGGTTCTGCGCTGCCTTCCTCCCCTAAGGAGGCGGGTAGACCGGCCGTAAGACCGGTTCGGGAAAGCGAAGCGCCGCCGGAGACGTCCCGACCGGCTTCCTCTTCTGAGCTGTCGCTCGGCTCCTTTTTCCGATTGCTGCGCAGGGTACCTTTTCCCACACAGGGAAGAGGAGGCTTCTGCACCTGCGGCACCAGATACTTCCGCAGCTCATCCGGCTCGCGCACGGTGGCGGACAATCCGATCGCCGCCAGATCCGGGGCGAGGCGGTGCAGCCGGGCGAGCGCCAGGGAAAGCAGATCCCCGCGTTTCGAGGTCACGAGGGCGTGCAGCTCGTCGAGGATGACGCAGCGCAATCCCGCGAAGAATTCGGCGGCGTCGCGATGGGCGATCAGAAGCGCCAGTTGCTCGGGCGTCGTCAGCAGGATGTCGGGCGGGCGGCTGATCTGGCGAGTCCGCTTGTGCGCCGGGGTATCGCCGGTGCGGGTCTCGACGCGCACCGGGAGGCTCATCTGGGCGATCGGCGCGTCCAGGTTGCGGGCGATGTCGACCGCCAGGGCCTTGAGCGGCGAGACGTAGAGGGTATGCAGGCCTCTTGAAGCCTTGGCCTCGGCTTTGGTGGCCCCCCGTTCCGAGAGGGCAACCAGGCTCGGCAGGAATCCCGCCAGCGTCTTACCGGCCCGCACCGGCGATCCGAAGCAGGTCGAGCTGGTGCGGACGCGGCGTCCAGCCACGCGCCGCGAACCACGCCCGGAAGGCCTCCGGCAGGATCTCGGATCGATCGCTCAGGCCAGGGCCATCAGGAAGCGGTCGATCAGTTCCAGGGCACGCTCGCTCATCGGGCCGGGGTACCGGGCGAAGACATGGCAACCGCCGGGATAGATGGCGGTGTGGCCGCCATTGCCGGCGGCGGCCCAGCGCGCAGACATGTACAGCGTGTCGTCGAGGAGCGGATCCGCGGTCCCGATGGTGAACAGGGCCGGCGGTAGACCTTTCAGGTCGGCATAGATCGGCGACACGTCCGGACGTCGCCGGTCGATCCCCTCGCGGACGTAGCCGTCGGCGAACTTGGTGAGATCGAGGGTGTTCACGACGAGGCGCTCGTCACCCCAATTGCGCACCGACGGGGTCAGGCCGAGATCGTAGAATCCCGCGTTGAGGTTGGCGCCCCGGAACGCGCGCGGCTGGTTGTGCCGGTCCCGAAGGCGCAGCAGCACCATCACGGCGAGATGCGCGCCGACCGATTCGCCGCCGATCGTCAGCGCATGGATGCCGAACTCCAACCGTCCGGGTCCCGCCAGCCAAAGGGCGGCGGCCTCGCAATCGAGCAGCGCGGCCGGATAAGGATGCTCGGGGGCAAGGCGGTACTCCACCGACAGCACGACGAAGCCGCAGGCGTCGGCGATGCGCTCGAGCCAGGGATCCTGTTCGTCGGCCGCGCCCCAGACCCAGCCGCCCCGGTGGATGTGGAGATAGGCGCCGCGCACCTTCGTGTCGGCCTTCGGGCGGATCACGCGGAGCTTGAGCGGCCCGCTGGGCCCCTCGATCGTCATCCATTCCGCCCGGGCGCTGTGCGGCATCGCCGGGGCCGCCTTGGTCCCGGCGCGACGGCGGGCACGAACCTCCTCGATCGGAAACGACCAGGGATCGGGCAGGGCGGCGTGCGCCGCGACGATCTCGGCATTGAGCCGAAGCGTCTCGGGATCGATCGTCGCCGGGTCGAACAAGGCGTGGTCGATCATGTTGGGTCTCGTCCCGTCGGCGCTGTCCCGCGGCCATTCCCGGCATCTTGGCGGGACGGCTCTCGCTTGCCATCTCGGGTCCGTGGGTGAAACCCGCTAACGCCCGATCCGGGATCCGGTTTCGACGCGGTGTTGTGTGCCGGCCACGGTTCCGCCCGTTTCCTCGCCGATCCCGACCCTTTCTGGCTTCATGAGGACGCGATGCTCGTCGATCACGACCGGCGCCGGCAAGGCGCTCCGCCGCCGAACGCCGCATACGGGGCTGAGACCTACCAGCGGCGGCCCTCGGCGCTGCACCGATTCCTGGGTGGCTCGCCGGCCGGAGTCTTCCTGCGCCTGCTGTTCCTATCGGTCCTGGTCGGCGCCTTCATGTCGATGCTCGGCCTGACGCCTGGCCGGCTATTCTGGCACGTCTACGACTCGGCCCGGGCGCTCCTGGAGATCGGCCTCGCCTCGCTGCACGATTTCGGCGGCTGGATCGTCGCGGGCGCCGTGGTCGTCATCCCGCTCTGGCTGCTCTCGCGACTCTTCGCGACGTCGCGCTGACCGGACCGCGCATGGTCCGGCTCGGCTAAGGTCGCGGCATGACGCATCCGCCCACCGCCCCGGTCCTGCCGACGCATCGCCGCGTATTGGCACTGGCCCTGCCGATGACGCTCGCCAATGTCACGACGCCGATGCTCGGCTTCGTCGGCGCGGCGGTGATCGGCCGGCTCGGCGATGCGGCCCTGCTCGGCGCGGTTGCGCTGGGCGCCGTCATCTTCGATGCCATCTTCTGGTCGTTCGGGTCCCTACGCATGGCAACCGCGGGACTGACCGCCCAGGCGGTCGGGGCCCGGGAGGGCATCGAGGTCGACCGTATCCTGGCCCGAGCGCTGATGGCCGGCGCCGCGATCGGCCTGAGTTTGGTCGTGCTGCAATGGCCGATCGCGCACGCCGCCTTCGCGGTCAGCGGCGCCAGCGAGGCGGTGACGTTGGGGCTCGCGACCTACTTCCATATCCGCATCCTGTCCGCGCCCTTCGTGCTGGCAAGTTATGGCGTGCTCGGCTCGGTGGTGGGGCGTGGGCGGACCGATCTCGGTCTGCTGCTGCAGGTGGCGATCAACCTGATCAATGTCGGGCTGACGCTTGCCTTCGTGCTCGGCCTCGGCCTGGGGCTCGCCGGCGCAGCGCTGGCGTCGCTCTGCGCGGAGGCGGCCGGGCTGGGGCTCGGCCTGATCGTACTGGCGCGGCTCGGATCGCGACCGTTCCGGGTGCCGCTGCGTGATCTGCGGGACGCCGCCGCCCTGCGCCGGACGCTCAGCGTCAATCTCGACGTGATCCTGCGCACCCTGGCGCTGATCACCGGCATCGTGCTGTTCTCGGCGCTCGGCGCACGCCAGGGCGACGTGGTCCTGGCAGCCAATTCCGTCCTGTGGAATCTGTTCCTGATCGGCGGCTTCTTCCTCGACGGCTTCGCCACGGCGGCGGAAACCCTGTGCGGACAAGCGGTTGGCGCGGGGAATGCGGACGGGTTCCGGCGGGCCTCCGCCTTGAGCCTGCGCTGGTGCCTGGGCTTCGGGATCGGGGTCAGCCTGCTGGCGCTCGGTGGGGGGCCGGGCTTCATCGACTTCGTCACCACGAGCGCGCCGGTGCGCGAGACCGCCCGGGCGTACCTGCCGTACGCCGCGCTGGCGCCGTTCGCGGCGGCGGCGCCATTCGCCTATGACGGGATCTATATCGGCGCGACCTGGACGCGGGCGATGCGCAACCTGATGGCGGGCGCGCTCGCGATCTACTGCGCGGCCCTGGTGCTGGTGCAGGTGTTTGGCCTCGGCAATGCCGGGCTGTGGCTGGCCTTCGTGGCGTTCCTGGGTGCCCGCGGCCTGTTCCAGGCGGTGGCGTTTCCCCGCCTGTCCCGCGCCACGTTTCGCGGATCGACGAATTCTGCAGATGGGAATCCGACGCCAGCCTCCGCGTAGTCTGCGAAGCGTAAGCCGCGGCGCCCGAAACCCAGGTCGTTCTTCGAAGAATTGCGGTCCGGGCGCGCGGCCCGGCTCAGCGCGGATCCTTCCAGGCCGTGGCGGCCGGCGGCGCAGCCCGGGCGACCGTCCCGGTTGTGCGCGGGATCTCTGCCTCGGCGCGGCGTTGGGGCGCCCGGCGGATGCTGCCGTACCGCCGGCCCCTACGGAGGTGGCGGCGTCCGCGCTCGCTGGAATGGCCGACGAACCCGCCGACCACGGCGCCGGCGACCGCCCCGATCGGGCCGCCCACCAGGGCGCCGGCCACCGCGCCGGAGCCGACCCCCAGGGTGGTCCGGCTCTGAGCCCGGGCCGGATCGGGCGCCCCGGCCAGGACCAGGCCGGCGAGGACGAAGACAGTCGAGAGAGCGCGCATGAGACTGGATCCCGGGATCCAAGGATTGAACCCGGGCCGCCTTTAGCCGTGAGAACATGACCAAAGCACGGCTGGATCCAGCACCGCCCCGGACCGTATCAAACCGCGCGCGGACTCACCGATGGCAGGACATCGGGCGTGGCGTATCGAACGTTCTGCTCTAGGGTGCAGTGCAACGAAGGCCGGCCGGGGAGCGGCCGCAGGAGGGAGATGCCCATGGCCACGACGACGGACCTGCGCCTGCGCCGGAGCGTGCTCTACATGCCCGGCTCGAACCAGCGGGCGCTCGACAAGGCCAAGACCCTGCCGGTGGACAGCATCATCCTCGACCTCGAGGACGCGGTCGGCCCCGAGGAGAAGGAGCTCGCCCGGGAGCAGGTCTGCGCCGCGGTCAAGAGCGGCGCTTACGGCAGCCGGGAGTTGGTGATCCGGGTCAACGCCCCGCAGACCCCCTGGGGCGAAGCCGACCTCCACGCCGCCATCGAGGCCAAGCCCGACGCGATCCTGATGCCGAAGGTGTCGTCCTCGGCGGTGCTGGAGAGCATCGCCGACCGGCTCGAATCCCTCGACGCCCCGGAGGGCATCGCCGTCTGGGCGATGATCGAGACCCCGGCCTCGATCCTCAACATCCAGGAGATCGCCCGGGCCAAGCGCGATCCGCGCATGCGCCTGACCTGCCTGGTCCTGGGCACCAACGACCTCGCCAAGGACACCTGGGCCAAGATCGTGCCGGGCCGGGTGCCGATGCTGCCCTGGATGATGATGGCGCTCGCCGCCGCCCGGGCCGAGGGCCTGGCGATCCTGGACGGCGTCTACAACGACATCGCGGACACGGAAGGCTGCCGCGACGAGTGCCGCCAAGCCCGCGACCTCGGCTTCGATGGCAAGACCCTGATCCACCCGACCCAACTGGAGCCGGCCAACGCCTCGTTCGCGCCCACCGACGAGGAGGTGCGCCGGGCCAAGCTGGTGATCGAGGCGTTCGAGCGCCCGGAATACGCCAAGCGCGGCGCGATCAAGCTCGAAGGCCGCCTCTACGAGCGCCAGCACCTCGGCGTGAACCGCCGGGCCGTGACCTGGGCCGAAGCGATCAGGGCGAAGGGGTTCTGAGATCGGGCGTCCGACGCGGGTCCCGGCCCGCGTCGAGATCGTGGTGGGCGTGTCCCGGGGCGGGCGGCGCAGCCCGCGTCGGTACGCGCTTGAACGGACGCCCGGCGCTTCCAAACGGGATACGCGGGTTGCACGGTTCCCCTCTCGAGGGCCGATCCTCCATATCTGATCACCCGCATCGTCATTCCGGGGCGCCGCTCGGCCGATCGCGGCTCGGACGACGGCAATCGACAGCGATTCGCCTGACAGCTCGGTGCACGCCCTCCCAAAACTCATCGGCCGGCGCGGCGAGCCCCGGCGCATCCTGGGTGCGCGCGTGGACGATTGACCCATCGCCGTTAACATGGGCGTGTCATGGGAGAGGTCTTTAAGCCTAGCGTGACAGAAGGACCGTGACGGTGCCCCGCCTGCCCGTGCACGCCCGTGCACTCCCGAATCGATGGCCCCGGCGTGCCGTACGGCCCGGCCCGTACCTCTTGGCGGCCCTGGCGCTTTGCCCGGCCACGGCGCGCGCCGACGACCTCAGCGCGCTGTTCGATCACAACACCATCGTCTCGGTCGGCGGTTTCGCCGGCGCCGGCCCGCGCTTCCAGGGGAGCCGGGCGGCCGGGCTCTGGGGTTTGCCCTACCTGTCGTTCCGCAAGGCCGACGAACCCCGCGACTGGTGGTCCCCGGACGACGGCCTCGATGCCACGCTCGTGGGCGAAGGCCCGGTCCAGCTGGGTGCCGTCCTTGATTTCCGGGAAGGCCGGTCCCGCCGCGACGACCAGCGTCTCGCCGGCCTGCCGCACTTGCCGGCCACGGTTGGGCTCGGCCTATTCGGAGAGGTCTGGCCGGTCCCCGATACGTTCAGGCTGCGGGCCGAAGTCACGCAGGGCGTCCGTGCCCATGACGGGGTCATCGCCAAGCTGGCGGCCGACTGGGTGGGCCATTTCGGACGGTTCACCCTCAGCCTGGGCCCCCGTTTCGTGGTCGGCGATGCCGCCGCCATGCATCTGGATTTCGACGTCCCGGTCGCCACGACGCTCGTGAATCCCGTCCTGGCCCCGTACCGGGCTTCGGCCGGACCGCGTTCCGCCGGGGCGACGGCGACGCTGAGCTACGATTGGTCCGACGCATGGCAGAGCCTCGGCTATGTCCGCTACGACCGGCTGATCGCCGCGGCGGCGGCGAGCCCGATCGTGCGCCGCGTCGGCACTGCGAACGAACTTACGGTTGCGGTCGGGGCGATCTACTCATTCCGCATGTTTCCTTGAACTTGGACAAAGACCAACGAGCGGTCTTCTTCTTGATCACATAGATCACGCGTTCGTGAGTATCTTCCGCCAAACGATCACGGGCCCGTGATGACTGTGGCTGATCGGGCACGGTCGAAAAAAGTTCATGTTTTAAGCTGCCGCCGCGGGATTGTTTCCGAAGTTTTGCGCTACTCACTCTCCCTATCGAGCGGAGAGCACCGTTGGCACGCATACTTCTGACGGGCGGGACCGGGTTGATCGGCGGCGCCGTGCTTCACCAGGCCCTCAGCCGCGACGACGACGCGAGCTGGGTCTGCCTGGTCCGGTGCACGAGCGTGGAGCAGGGGCGCCAGCGCATCGCCGCGCGCCTGGAGCGGTTCACCGACGCGTTCACGGCCCAGCGCCTGGTGCGCAAGATCGAGATCGTGCCCGGCGACTTCACCCGGGCGGACCTCGACATGGATCCGCGGCTCGACGCGTGCACCCACGTGCTCCACCTCGCCGCCGACACCTCGTGGTGGGGCGGCGAGCGCGTGTTCCGGACCAACCATGACGGCACCCTGGCGCTCGCCCGCCGGGCCCGGGCCATGCCGGGATTGCAGCGGTTCCTGCATGTCGGAACCGCCATGATCTGCGGTTCGGGCGCCCCCAGCCTGGTGGAGGAGGCGGCTTATCCCGATGCCGACGCCCAGCACATCGTCGGCTACACCGAATCGAAGGCGGCGACCGAGACATCGCTCGCCGCGCTATTCCCCGACCTGCCGATCGTGGTGGCGCGCCCATCGATCGTCGTCGGTCATGCGACGCTCGGCGCCGCGCCGAGTTCGAGCATCCTCTGGGTCCTGCGCGCCGCCGACGCCCTGCGCATGCTGCCCTGCAGCCCGGAGAGCTGCGTCGACATCGTTCCGGCCGACTGGGTCGCCGAGATGCTGATCGGCCTCCTCGCGAAGCGTGAGCTGAACAACACCCTCTATCACCTCTCCGCGGGCACCGCCGGGCGGACCCGCTGGGCCGACGTGATCGCCGCCTTCGAGGCGGCGGATCCGAGCGACGGGGTGCGTGCCTTCCAGCGCTTCGATCTCGAGCGCGACCACGCCCGGTTGCGCAAGCGCTTCGCAGAGGTGTTCGGCCTGAACGATGCGTCCAAGCGGGCGATGCTGCGTGCCACCCGCGCCTACTACGCCTTCTGCGCCCTCGACCTCACCTTCGCCAACGACAGGCTGCTCGAGGACGGGTTCGCGCAGGCGCCGTCGCTCGCCTCGTATCTTCCGGTGTGCCTCGCGAACTCGGGGACGATCGTGGAGCAGTTCGCCGACGACATGGAGATGTTCGCGCCGAGCCCCGGCGCGGAGGCCGTGCATCCGGACCGGCCGCTGGCGGCGATCGCGTGAATTTCGCCGGCGATCTGGACTGACGAGACGCGACGGCGCAAGTCTTTGATCCGACGATGGTTCTGGATCCCGGGCTCCGCTTCGCGGCCCCGGGATGACGAAGCTGCCTTCAAAGCGGCTTCTACAAAGACCAGGGGGCGCCGGACAGGCGGGACGGTTCGATGCCGACAGCTGCTGCAAACACCTTGCAAGGGCTGGGTCTCGTCCCTTTGGGAAGCCGGGTTCCCCTTTCCCGACCCGCTTTGCGGGCCATCCTCTTCCGCACCGGGGTGAGGGTGCGCGCCTGGGTCCGCCGGTTAATCTCATGCGGCCCGCGTTTCAAATATTCGATCCCCATTCGCGCGCCGCTCGACGGATCACACACGGGATGAGACACTATTCGACCGGCCGAATCGGACCGTGTCAAACGCATGGATCCTGGGCGCGCGGCCGCGATCGGAGGCTCACGCCATGAGCAGCGCGAATCCAGACATCCCGGCCCCGGTGAAGGGCGGGCTGGTGGCCTACCTGACCGTGGACGGCGCCTTGAGAGCGGCCGAGTTCTACGGGCGCGCCTTCGGGGCCGAAATCGTCACCGCGATGCCGGCGGACGACCAGGGCCGGACCATGCACGTGCACCTCCACGTCAACGGGTCGTCGTTGATGCTGAGCGACGCCTTCCCGGAGCATGGCCACCCGCTGCAGGCGCCGCAGGCGTTTTCCCTCATGCTGATGGTCGAGGATATCGACGCGCGCTACGCCGAGGCCGTCGCGGCGGGCGCGACCGCCTTGATGCCGCCGGCCGAGATGTTCTGGGGCGACCGCTACGGCCAGTTGCGCGATCCGTTCGGGATCATCTGGGCCATGAACCAGCGCAAGGGCTGACGGCCCGCGCGCGCGATCCCGAACCCGCCCACGCTTCCGAGCCCCGCCATGACCGATCCGACCGGGCGCGACCTCGTCCTCACGCGCAGCATCGCCGCATCCCCGGCAGCGCTCTACCCGGCCCGGACCGAGCCGGATCTCCTGAAGCGCTGGTTCGCACCCGCGCCCTTCACGGTCTCGGAGGCCGAGACCGACCTGCGCACCGGGGGCGCCACCCGAATCGTCATGCGGGCGTCCGACGGCTCGGAATTCCAGAGCGCGGGTGTCCATGAGGCCATGGGCTTCCACGAGGGCTGGGGCCGCTGCGCCAATCAGCTCGCCGAACGCGCCGCCGAGTTGTAGGCCGCGCGACGGGTCCAATCCCCCGGGACGGAGGTCTCGTCATGGCGAAGACGGTCAGCACCTGCCTTTGGTTCGCGGACGACGCGGAGGCGGCCGCGCGGTTCTACGTGTCGCTGGTGCCCGGCTCCAGCCTCGGGCCGATCCTGCGGGCGCCCGGACCCTGGCCCGGCGGCGCGCCGGGCGCCGCGATCCTGGTGGCGTTCACCCTGGGCGGCCAGAGCTTCCAGGCGCTTAACGGTGGCGTCCCGGCCGCGTACGGCACCGCCGCGTCGATTGCGGTGTCCTGCGCGGATCAGGCGGACGTCGACCGGCTGTGGGACGCCCTCACCGCGGAGGGCGGGGCGGAGATCCAGTGCGGCTGGCTGCGCGACCGCTGGGGCGTGCCCTGGCAGATCGTCCCGGAGGCCCTGCCGCGGCTGCTCGCAGATTCCGATCCCGCGGTGGCGGCCAGGGTGTTCGCAGCCATGCAGACCATGGTGAAGCTCGACGTCGCGGCCCTGGAGGCGGCCGCCGCCGCGTCTTGAAAGAGGGCCTAGGCGGCCGCCCCGTAGCGCGTGCGCTGGGTGCGCGCATCCCGGGCGGTCACCGCGACGTGGCCCGCCTCCTCCAGCCCTGAGAGGGCACGCAGCACCAGGGCGTGCTCCACCGCGAAGGTGCGGGCGAAGGCGCGGCTGTCGCCGGGCAGGCCGAGGGAAAGGGCCGCGAGCAGCCCGGCCTCCAGCGGCATCATCCCGGGATGGGCCGCCGTCACGCGGTCGAGGGCGGCGACGAACGCCGCCTCGTCCAGGGGACGGTCCGCGGGCCCGCTCAAGCGGCCGCGCGGGCCTGCAGGGTCACGAGCACCGATTTCGAGGTCGGCGTGTCGCTCTTCTCACCGAAGGTCGAGAGCGGCACCAGCACGTTCAGCTCCGGGTAGTAGCCGGCCACCGCGCCCCGGGGCATGTCGAACGGGACGAGGCGGAAATCCTCGGCCCGCCGGGTCACGCCGTCGGCATGGAGGCCGACGATGTCGACCCGCTCGCCGATCCGGTCGCGGATCTCGGCGAGGTCGTCCGGGTGGGCGAACAGCACCTTCCGTTCGCCGTAGACGCCGCGGTAGCGGTCGTCGAGGCCGTAGATCGTGGTGTTGTACTGGTCGTGGCTGCGGAAGGTCTGGAGAACGTAGGTGTCCGCGGATTTCCGGGCGACCTGATGCTCGGTCTCGGCCGGCAGGGCGTCGGCGGAGAAGTTGGCCCGGCCCGTGGCGGTCTCGAACACCCGCTCGGCGGCGAGGTTGCGCAGCATGAAGCCGCGCGGCTTGCGCACCCGTGTATTGTACTCCGCAAAGCCCGGGATCGTCGCGGCGATCGCCTCGCGGATCCGGTCGTAATCGGCCGCCAGTCCGGCCCAGTCGATCGCGGCCGAACCGACGGTGGCCTGGGCCATGCCGGCGATGATCGCGATCTCGGAGCGCAGCTCCTTCGAGGCCGGCTTGTTGATGCCGCCCGAGCCGTGGACCATGCTCATCGAATCCTCGACGGTCACGATCTGGGTCTTGCCGGCCGCGTTCCGGTCGATCTCGGTGCGGCCCATGCAGGGCAGCAGGTAGCCGATGGCGCCCGGCACAAGGTGGGCGTGGTTGAGCTTGGTCGCGATGTGGACTGTGAGGCGGCAGGCGGCGAGCGCCTGCGCCACCACGGGCGTGTCCGGCGTCGCGCGCAGGAAGTTTCCGCCGAGCCCGATGAAGGCCTTCGACGTGCCGTCGCGCATCGCCCGGATCGCCGCGAGGACGTTGTGGCCGTGCCGGCGCGGCATGGCGAGGCCGAAATGCCGCTCCAGCGATTCGAGGAAGGCCACCGGCGGGCGCTCGTTGATACCGACCGTGCGGTCACCCTGGACGTTGGAATGGCCGCGCACCGGGCACAGGCCGGCCCCGGGCCGGCCGATATGGCCGCGCAGGAACAGCAGGTTGGCGATCTCCCGCACGGTCGCCACCGAGTGGCGGTGCTGGGTCACGCCCATGGCCCAGGTGGCGATCACCCGCTGCGCGCCGAGATAGACATCCGCCATGGCGGAGATGTCCTCGTAGGTCAGGCCCGACTGGTCGAGGATTGCGTCCCAGGCGGTCGCCTCCACGGCGGCCCGGTAGGCGTCGAGACCCGCGGTGTGGTGCTCCAGGAAGGCTCGGTCGAGCAGCGACGGTCGCCCGGCCGCGAGGGCCTCGGCGTCGCGGGCGAACACGATCTTGGCGATGCCCCGGAAGGCCGCCATGTCGCCGCCGGAGCGCGGCTGGAGGTAGTGGCTGGCGATCGGCTGGCTGGAGCCGCGTAGCATCTCGACGGTGTTCTGCGGGTCGGCGAAGCGCTCCAGCCCGCGCTCGCGCACGGGGTTCAGCACCACGACCTGGGCGCCGCGCTCGGCCGCCCGGCGCAGGTCGCCGAGCATGCGCGGATGGTTGGTGCCGGGATTCTGGCCGACGCAGAAGATCGCGTCCGCCTTCTCGAAATCCTCCAGCAGCACCGTGCCCTTGCCGATGCCGATGGCGTCGATCAGGGCGACGCCGCTGGCCTCGTGGCACATGTTCGAGCAGTCGGGAAAGTTGTTGGTCCCGTAGGAGCGGGCGAACAGCTGGTAGAGATAGGCCGCCTCGTTGGAGGCGCGGCCCGAGGTGTAGAACTCGGCCTGGTCGGGGGTGTCGAGGCCGCGCAACGTCACGCCGATCTCGGCGAAGGCCTCGTCCCAGCTCACCGGCAGGTAGCGGTCGCTCGCCGCATCGTAGCGCATCGGGTGGGTGAGGCGGCCTTCGCCCTCCAGGGCGTAGTCGCTCCAGCCGCGCAGCTCGGTGAGCGTGTGGCGGGCGAAGAAGGCGGGCGGCGTGCGCTTGTCGGTGGCCTCCCAGGACACCGCCTTCACGCCGTTCTCGCAGAACTCGAACGACGAACCGTGCTCCGGGTCGCCCCAGGCGCAGCCCGGGCAATCGAACCCGTCGGGCTGGTTCGCCTTCAGCAGCGCACGGGCCCCCGTCAGCGGAGCGCGCGAGCCGAACAAGTGCTTGCCGCAACTCTTCAGAGCACCCCAGCCGCCGGCGGCGGATGAGCGCTTGGGAGCCCCGTCAGGCTGGGCCATGAATTGTCCTGGATGTTCTCATGAAAGCGAGTTGGCTCGCCAATTCGCAACCGCGAGATAAGCGGCTTGGGATACCGCTCACAATGGCGTGCAGGCGCAGGCCCCTCATGCATGGGACACAGACTAAGTCTCCGCTCGGCAAAGCCTTTCTAAACTGGCGGGTGCGACCGGCGGCGGTCGACCGGGTCGCCGGCAATTCGAAGCCCCGCACGCCGCCCTGGCATGCTGCGCCCCGGGCGCGATGACGGAGTGCGTGTGGGACCGGCCCAGGCCGACGACGGCTCAGGCCGCGCGGGCGAGATCCGCGGCGCCCCGGCCAACGACCTGGCTGAGCGAGACCAGCCCGTTCGCGGCCATCCGCTGGACGAGGCCGGCCTTGATGCGATCCACCAGCCCTGGCCCGTCATAGACCAGCGCCGAATAGAGCTGGACCAGGCTCGCACCGGCCTCGATCTTGGTCCAGGCGGCCTCGGCGGAATCGACGCCGCCGACGCCGATCAGGGGAAGCGTGTCGCCGACGCGGAGGCGGGTCTGGGCCAGCATCCGGGTAGCCGGGCCGAACAGCGGCCGGCCGGAGAGCCCGCCGGTCTCCCGGGCGAGGCTTGTCTCCCGCAGGCTTTCGGGCCGCGCCACCGTGGTGTTCGAGACCACCAAAGCCTGGACCCCGCGCTTCAGCGCCGTGGCGCAGATCGCGTCGAGGGCATCCAGCGCGAGGTCGGGGGCGATCTTCAGGAGTACCGCCGCCTTGGCGCCGGCCGCGTCCCGCGCTTCGACGGTGCGGGCGAGCAGTTCGTCCAAAAAGGCCTCGCCCTGCAGGTCGCGCAGGCCCGGCGTGTTGGGCGATGAGACGTTGACGGTGACGAAATCGACCAGGGGCGCCAGGGTCCCTGTGCAGGCGACGTAATCGGCCAGCCGGTCGGTGGAGTCCTTGTTGGCCCCGATATTGACCCCGACGAGGCCGGGCCGGCCAGCCCGGGCCCTGAGCCGCCCCGCCACCGTCGCCAGGCCTTCGCTGTTCAGGCCGTAGCGGTTGATCACCGCCCGGTCGGCCGCGAGGCGGAACGCTCGCGGCTTCGGGTTGCCGGGTTGCGGCCGCGGCACCACGCCGCCGACCTCCACGAAGCCGAAACCGAGGCCGAGCATCGCGTCCGGCACCCGGGCCCCCTTGTCGAAGCCGGCCGCGAGGCCGACCGGATTGGGGAAACGGCGCCCGAGCAGATCCACGGCGAGGCGCGGGTCGTCCGTGGCGGGCTTACCCGGGGGCAGCAGCGCGAGGGCGCGCAGGGTCAGGTCGTGGGCGCTCTCGGCATCGAGGCGAAGCAGCAGCGGGCGGACCAGCGGGAAGGCGGCGGCGATCATGCGCGCGGGAGTCCCGCCGGCAGGACATGCTGCCCATCCGGCCCGAGGGGCAGATCCTCCACCGACGCCACCGCCGTGAGAGGCAGGTCACCGTAGAGGTGCGGGAACAGAGCGCCGCCGCGCGACGGCTCGTAGACCAGGGCCGCGCCCAGGGTCTCGGCCTCCACGGCGATCAGCAGCAGGTCGGCCTGGCCGGCGAAATGGCGGTCCGCCGTCTCGGCGGTCTGCGCGGCGGTGGAGAAGTGGATGAAGCCGTCGGCCCGGTCGACGGGCGCCCCGGTGAACCGGCCCGCCGCCTCGGCCTCGCGCCAGAGCGCACGCGGACAGATCTTGTAGATGAGCGGCATCGGCATTCCCTGGAAAGCGCAGGGTCCATAGCCCATCGCTCCGGGGACCGGAACCAGGGCCGAAGGAGCGTGCGCGCCGATCAATCCCACCGGTCCTGTCGCAGGAGCCGTTTCGAGGCGGCTGCACGGCAGACCGGAGACCAACCCCGTCATCCCGGGGCCGCGAAGCGGAGCCCGGGATCCGGAGATACATGCCGCGCAAGGTGTTGCACTCTCGGCGGTTCTGGATCCCAGGCTCGCCTGCGGCGCCCCGGGATGACGGGGTGGATCCTGGATACGGCCTCGGACATGCGGAATCCGCAGCAGGCCTGTCTCCGGACGACACGCCCACCGGAGACCGCGCCATCCGCCGGCAACACACGGAAACCAGATCGATGCCAACGGCGATTGCATTCTGTAGGTTGTAGTTCTACTTTCCTACGACTAGGCTGAGCGTCACAGAACCGTGTCCGAAACGGGTCACTCGGGCCGGCTCGTGGCGGTCTTCAATATACCGCGCTCCTCGGGTGATTTCAGTCCGAATCCTCCGGGGAGACTGCCTCTGTGCCTCCGCGGCAGCCGGCAGCCGGCTGGCGAGACGGGGGTGCCGGCCCGCTCACGTTGAGCCTTCGAGCCCGACATGCTGTCTCACGAGCAGATCTGGAACGCCATCGACCGCTTGGCGGAGCGACACGGCTACTCCGCCTCCGGGCTCGCCCGCCGCGCGGGCCTCGATGCGACGAGCTTCAACCGTTCCAAGCGGATCGGCGCCGACGGGCGCAAGCGCTGGCCCTCCACGGAATCGGTCTCGAAGGTGCTGGCCGCCACCGGCGCAAGCCTCGACGAGTTCCTGCGCCTGATCGAGGCCCGGGAGATCCCGGCCCGCACCATGGTGCCGCTGATCGGCCTGACCCAGGCCGGGGCCGGACGCCTGTTCACCGATGAGGGCATGCCCACCGGCGGGGCCGGCTGGGAGGAGATCGAGTTCCCCGACCTGGGCGAGGAGCGCGCCTTCGCGCTGGAGATCCAGGGCGATTCCATGCAGCCGCTGTTCCGCGACGGGGACGTGCTGATCGTGTCGCCCACCGCCAGCGTGCGCAAGGGCGACCGTGTCGTGGTGCGCCTCCACGGTGGCGAGGTCCTCGCCAAGGAGTTGCGGCGGCGTACCGCCCGGACCGTGGAGCTGGTCTCGCTCAATCCGGAGCACGAGGACCGGGTCCTCAATATCGGCGAGGTCGCCTGGATGGCCCGGGTGATGTGGGTCCGGCAATGAGAGTCACCGCGCTCCGGGGTTGAACCCGTCCCCCTTGGCCGCGCCGCGGTTCGCCGCTATCGCGGGCCTCGCCGCGGGTTTCCCGCACCCGCTCAGCTCGGACGCAGGATGACGCAGCCCGGGACGGATCACGGCGAGGCGGGCGGCCCGCTCACGGCGCAGGCCCGCGCACTTCTCGATGCGCTGCCCACGCCCAGTCTTCTCGTCGATGCGCAGGGTCGCGTCCGGTACGCCAACCCGGCCTTCGAGCGCCTGACCGGTCATCCGGCGCAGGCGTTTGCCGAACGCGGCCTCGAGCCGATCCTGGCGAGCCGCGGGTCGGCACCCGATCTCTCGGGCGACGCACCGCAGGAATTCCTGGCGCAGCGGTCGGACGGGACCAGCTTCTGGGCGAGCCTTACCTTGGGGCAGCTCCCCGGGAGCGATGCGACGATCGGCCAGATGCTCGACGTCACGGCACGGCGCGAGGCCGAGGGGGCGCTGGCTCTGTCGCGGCAGCGCGAGGCCCTGGGCTTGCTGACCAACAGCGTCGCCCACGAATTCAACAACTTCCTGCAGATCCTGATCGGCTACATCGACGGGCTGAAGCGCCGCCTGGGCGACCGGCCCGAGCCGTTCATCCAGCGGGCGCTCGTCCGCTCGGCCGACGCCACCGAGCGGGCCGCGATCCTCACGCGCCAGCTCCTGGCCTATTCGCGCCGGATCGCCCCGGACGTGCGCGCCGTGGACCTCGATGCCATCGTGGCGGAGCTGGCGGAACGCCTCGCGCCGGACTTCCCGGCCGGGATCCGCCTCGTGGTGAACCCGACGCCGGGGCTACCCCGGGCGATCAGCAACCCGACGCAGATCGAGTTCGCCCTGCGGCATCTGGTCGCCAATGCCTGCGAGGCCATGCCGGCGGGCGGGACGCTGACGCTCTCCACCTTCCGGGTCGATCCGGGCGACCGGGCTCTGCACCAGCCGGGGCCCGGCACCGTGGGGATCCAGGTCAGCGATACCGGGCCGGGCATGTCGCCCGAGATGCTGGCCCGGGCGCTCGCGCCGTTCCAGACCAGCCACGAGGCGGGACGGGGCGCGGGCCTCGCCATCGTGCACGGCCTGATGAAGCGCCAGAACGGCACGATCACCCTGGACAGCCAGCCCGGCGAGGGCACCCGGGTGCGCCTCGGCTTCCCGGCTGCGCCGGACCGGACGCTGCACTGACGCGACGGTCGGCGACAAACGTCATCACGACGCCGAGAGGCGCGGACTAAAACCCGCGCTGAGCCGTCACCATATAGTCGTCGGCGGCTTCCGCCACTCGGTTCTCGTCCTCAGAGGCGCGTACATGCTCACCCAATTCTCGCGTCGTCGGCGCACGGCCGCCTTCCTGGCGCTCGCTGCTGCCTTGACCGTCGCGGCGCCCGTCGCGGAAGCCCGTCCGGGCGGCGGCGGGTCCTTCGGTTCGCGCGGCTCGCGGACCTACACCGCCCCCTCCGCGACGCCCACGGCGCCGGGCGGCGGCTCGACCATGCAGCGGTCCCAGACCGCGCCGTCCCCCGGGATGTCCAATCCCGGGATGCAGGCGCCGGCCGCGCCCGGTCGTCGCTTCGGCGGCGGCTTCTTTGCGGGCCTGCTCGGCGCAGGCCTGCTCGGCGCCCTGCTGGGCGGTGGCTTCTTCGGCGGCCTCGGCGGCCTCGCCTCCATGATCGGCCTGCTGTTCCAGGTCGGCCTGGTCGTGCTGGTGGTGATGCTGGCGGTGCGGTTCTTCCGCCGCCGCAGCGAGCCGGCCGGCGCCGGCGCGCCCTACGCCCGCTCGACGCTCGATGGCGGCCCCAACCAGGGCGGCCCGAATCCGGGCGGTCCGATGGGCGGCGCGGCCACCGGCGGCTCGTTCGGCGGCCAGCGTCCGGTACAGACCCGCAACGTCCAGATCGGCCCGGCCGACTACCAGGCGTTCGAGCGCCTGCTCGGCGACATCCAGGACGCCTACACCCGTGAGGATCGGGTGACGCTGGGCAACCTGGCGACGCCCGAGATGGCCGGCTACTTCGACGAGGAGCTGCGCAACAACGCGGCCCAGGGCGTGGTCAACAAGATCACGGACGTGAAGCTGCTGCAGGGCGACCTCGCGGAATCCTGGGGCGAGGACCGCACCGACTACGCCACCGTGGCGATGCGCTACGCCCTCAAGGACGTGATGGTCGACCGCGCAAGCGGCCGGGTCGTGAAGACCGAGCCCGCCCCGGAGGCCGTCGAGCTCTGGACCTTCCAGCGCCAGCCCGGCCGCGGCTGGGTGCTCTCGGCGATCCAGCAGACCCGCTGATCTGGGACTTGCCGTCCCGGCCGTTCAGGCCGGGACGGGGTTATCGAGCCGGCGCCGTTTCCGCGGCGCCGGTTTTTTTTGTTTTTTGGGCAGATACCGGATCAAACGGCCCGGCGGCTGTAAATCCAACCCCGTCATTCCGGGGCGCCGCAGGCGAGCCCGGAAGGGCGGGGTGGTCGCTCGAGCGGGAGCGAAATGTCTGGACGCGTGACCGGCAGCCTTACCGTCCGCACCCCGCGTCCCACAGGTTGGCCAGGGTCACGAACCCGGCCACCGGCACCTCCTCGGCCCGGGCCGTCTCCAGGATCCCGGCCGCCGCCAGCAGGGCGCCGGGCTCGGGGCTCAGGGCCTTGAGGCTCTGGCGCAGCATCTTGCGGCGCTGGCCGAACGCCGCCCGGGTCACGGCCTCCAGGGCGCCGGCCCGGCAGGGCAGGGGCTGCGCCCGGGGCAACAGCCGCACGACGCTGGACGTCACCTTCGGCGGCGGCACGAAGGCCGAGGGGCTTACGTCGAACAGGATGTCGGCCTGCGTGCGCCAGCCGCACAACACGCCGAGCCGGCCGTAATCCGCCCGGGTTTCTGGGCCCGCGACGATGCGCTCGGCGACCTCGCGCTGGAACATCAGCACCGCCTGGTCCCACCAGGGCGGCCAGGCCGCGCCGTCGAGCCAACCGGTGAGCAGCGCAGTCCCGACGTTGTAGGGCAGGTTCGCGACGATCCGGACCGGGCCGGTCCCGATCAGCGGCCGGGGATCGAACGCGAGGGCGTCGGCGTCCACGACCTCCAGCCGGCCGGGATAATGCGCCGCGATCTCGGCGAGCGCCGGCAGGGCGCGGGGATCGCGTTCGATCGCCACGACCCGGGCCGCGCCCTCGGCCAGCAGCGCGCGGGTCAGGCCGCCGGGCCCGGGGCCGACCTCGACCACGGTCACGCCGTCGAGCGGCCCCGCGGCGCGCGCGATCCGGCCGGTGAGATTGAGATCGTACAGAAAGTTCTGGCCCAGCGCCTTCCTGGGCTCCAACCCATGCCGGGCGACGACATCGCGCAGGGGCGGCAGCCCGTCTCCATCGCTCACAGCTCGTCCTCGGCGTCGAAATGCTGGGCGCCCGTGGCGCGCGGCCGCCCGGCATAGATGCTGAACGGGATGATGTCGGCGCCGCCCGGGCCGGGGCCGGTGCGGGCCGCCTCGGTGTCGGCGAGCCGCCGCGCGAGCCGCAGGGCGGCGATCAGGCTGTCGGGTCGCGCCACCCCGGTCCCGGCGATGTCGAAGGCGGTGCCGTGGTCCGGCGAGGTCCGTACGAACGGCAGCCCGAGGGTGACGTTGACGCCGTCGTCGAACGCGATGGTCTTGATCGGGATCAGCGCCTGATCGTGTGTCGGCGCGAGGGCGACGTCGTAGGTCGCCCGGGCGCGGGCGTGGAACAGGGTGTCGGCGGGCAGGGGCCCGCGGATGTCGATCCCGGCGGCCCGCAGCCGCGCCACCGCGGGTGCCAGCACGTCACGGTCCTCGTGCCCGATGGTCCCGGCCTCGCCGGCATGGGGGTTGAGCCCGGCGAGCACCAGGCGCGGCTCGGCCAAGCCGAACCGGTCGCGCAGGTCCCGGGCGACGATCCGGGCGGTCTCCTCCACCAGTTCCTGGGTAAGCAGGCCCGGCACGTCCTTGAGCGGGACGTGGATCGTCACCGGCACGACCGCGAGATCCGTACTCCAGATCATCATCACCGGACGCGGCGGCGTGCGGCCGGGGGCGACGGACAGGGCGGCCAGGAACTCGGTGTGGCCCGGATGGGCGAACCCGGCCCGGGTCAGGACGAACTTGGCGATCGGGTTGGTGACCACGGCACCGGCGCGCCCGGCCGCCACGAAAGCCACCGCGGCGGTGATCGACTCGATGACCGCGCCGGCATTGCCGGAATCCGGGACGCCGGGCTCGGCCGCCACCGTCGCGCCGCTCGGCAGCCGCACCACGGGCAGCGCCCGGGGAAACACCTCGGCAGCGGTCTCGGGATCGACCTCGGCCACCGGGACGGGCCGGTTCAGCCGGTTCGCGAGGCGCTCGATGAAGTCCGGGTCGGCCACGAGGAAGAACGGCGGCAGCGGATCCACGCCGCCCCGTCCGAGCCAGGCGCTGAGGGCGAGTTCCGGGCCGATCCCGGCCGGGTCTCCGAGGGTGAGGGCGAGCGGCGGCATCGGGGGTCTATAGCGCCCGTGGGGCGGGGGCGCATCCTCTTGGGGCAGATCTCCGCTTCATCGCGGGAGGATGGCGGCAGACGCGTGTTTCTCTCCGCCTCAACGGGTTACGAAATCGACCGTGCGCGAGAGGCGTCCCTCTCTCCTGTCCCTTGTGGGGAGGAGGTGGAGGGCAGGGGTGGTTCCGGATGAGACGCAGCGCGGCGTCCCGGGGCCGCGCAGCGGAGCGCGGGATCCAGAGACGCCGACGTGTCGTGCTCCTGCACCGATAGCGGTTCTGGGTTCCGGGCCCGCCCGCGGCGCCCCGGAATGACGGCGCGGGTCATCGGATCTGGGGATCACTCTGCGAGAGATGAATCGTCCAACCCGGCTAACCCGGAGCCCTTGCGGGGAGGGGACCTACGCCGTCCGCACCAACGCTAGCCAGCAACGCGTTTGTGCGGACGGCGCGTTTTCCGGTGCGGAGCCTGCCGCGACCTAGGCTCTACCCAAAAAACCCCAGCACACTACCGCACGGTGGCGATGCCGTCCGCGGTGGTGGCGGTGCCGACGTTCTGGCGCAGATCCGCTTCGCCCAGCGTCTTCAGCTCGAGGCGGAGCAGCACGGTCTGGTTGCGCTCGCGGACACCGGTCGCGGTGGCGATCGGCGAGTTGATGTAGTTGATCGAGATGGTCGTGCACTCGTCCTGGTAGCCGCCGCCGAAGCTCGCGCCGGAGAGGTAGAACCGGCCCGGGTTCTGGTAGGTGGGCACCGTGCCGATCGGGTTGGCGAGGTAGGCCGAGAGGGCATCCGTGTAGGTGTTGCGGATGTCGAGGTAGTGGGTCAGGTCCACCAGCAGCGAGCCGGAGACGAACCAGTTCGGCGTGATGTTGTAGGTGGCGCTGGCGGTCACGCCCTCGCGGTAGTGGCTGTATCCGAGCAGCGGCTGCGCCTCGTAATACGAGTAGAACGCGGAGACGGTGAGCGGCAGGAACGGCGCGAACCGCGCCGTGGCGCCGGTCTCGAGCCGGGCGACGTGGAAGTCGGACTGGTCGAACCGCGCCCGGGTGATGAACGTGATGTTCTGGTTCGGCGAGACCTGGAACCGCCCGACGAAGTCGGAGCGGCGGGTCTCCAGTCCGGAATCCAGACCGACATTGGCGATGTCGCCCCGGCGGAACGAGTTCACGCCGGCGAGCTGGATGGATTCGCCGAACATCACGTTGGTGTACCAGCCCGAGGGCGTGACCACGGAATACTGGCCGCCGAGATTGGTGCGCACGCCGCCCTCGACCCGGTCGTAGCCCGAGAACTTGTCCCATTCGAACAGGGAGGTGTCGTCGAACACCAGGCTCTGGGCGTCCTCGTTCGGCAGGCGGCCGATCCGGGTTTCGGACGGGCGTGCGATGATCTGGCCGATCGGCTCCAGGGTGTGGACGCCGAGCGCGCCGAAATTGGCGACGAACGGGTAGCGGTAATCGAGCCCGACCGCCGGCATCACCCGGCCGGCGAAGCCGTCGTCGATCTTGGCGACCTGGGGGGCGAGGTCGTTCTGGTAGCCGGAGAAGCTCGGGTTGGTGAAGAACGCGTCGGTGCGCAGATACGCGAACGGCGTGAACTTCTGGCCCCAATCGTCGATGAAGCTCCGGCGCCAGGACAGCTCCGCCGAGGCGCGGGTGTTGGTGCCGGCGAGCCCGTCGATGGCGCACAGGCCGCGCTGGAACACCGTGCAGGTTTGATAGAGCGGGAAGCTGACGCCGTTCACGCTCGGCGAGAACAGGTAGCTCGAGGTGCGGGGCAGACCCTGGAACTGGGTGGTCTCGCGGGTCAGGCTGGTGATGTTGGCCTGGAACCGCACTTCGCCGCCGATCTCGGCCGGGCCGTTGACGCGCTTGTCGTAGTCGATCACCGGCGCGACGATCGGCTGCTGCTTCTGCCAGTCGAAGCTCGACAGGCCCTTGAAGTAGTAGCCGCGCGCCTCGAACCACGACCGGTCGCCCTGTCCGACCAGGTAGGCCGTCGAGGTCGCCTCGCGGAAATAGTCCGTGGTGATGTTCTGGTTGCGGATTCTATAGTTGTCGAGGAACCACTTGTCGGTGACGCCGACGAGGTCCCAGCCGGTCCGCCAGCGGTCGTTGATGTAGAACCGCCCCTGCGATTCCACCGAGCCGCGGAAGTCGCGCTCGCCGGCCCCCAGCGGGCTCGGGAGGAACGCCGACGGAGTCGTCTGCGAGATGCCCGACAGGCGGATGTTGTAGAAGCCGTTGTCGATCCGCTGGCGGAACTCGGCCTGGCCGAGCACGCCCTGGCGGCTCAGCAGGGTCGGGGTGATGGTCAGATCGTAGTTGGGCGCGAGGTCGACGAAGTACGGCAGCGACACGCCGCGGCCGAGCGCCGTGGTCGAGATGAAGCGCGGCGTCAGGAAGCCGGTCTTGCGCTTCACGGTCGGATCCGCCGCCTCGAAATAGGGCAGGTAGGCGACCGGGATCCCGGCGATCTCCAGGGTGGAATCGTCGAAGTAGATCGTGTGGGTCTTGTTGTCGTGGATGATCTTCTTGGCGCGGATCTGCCAGAGCGGCGGCGTCTCCGGGTTGTCCTTGCACGGCTCGCAGGCGGTGTAGCTGCCGGCCTCGAAGCTGGTCTGCTCGCCGTTCAGACGCTCGGCCCGGGGCGCCGAGAACCGCGTCCGCACAGTCTCGGTCCGCCGCTCCACGGTCTGCTGGCCGCGGAACGCGTCGACGAAACCGGTCTTGAAGTCGTCGGTCAGCTCCATGCGTGCGCCGGTCACGACGCCGCCATCGGCCTCGGTGAGGCGGACGTTGCCCTGGGCGAAGACCCGGCCGGTGCCGCGGTCGTAGCGCACGCTGTCGGCCTGGAGGGTCCGGGGACCGAAATGCAGCTCGGCGTTGCCGCGCGCGGTCACGGTGTTGTGGTCGTTGTCGTAGATCAGCTCGTTGGCCTCGACGAGCAGCTTGTCGCCCGGCAGCTTCCCGCCCGAATTGCCGAGCTTCGGCGCAGCCATCCCCTGGGCATGCGCCGAGACGCCCCCGGCCAGCGGCGCGGCGAGTGCCAGCGCGGCCAGGAGGGCCGTCTTCCGCAGGATGTGGGCAACCTTACGCAACGCGCGACCCAACCCCTGTGACGTGATCCGCCACCAACCTCACACACCCGTCTCCCGTCCCGCGATGACTCACGGGCGTCAGCCGTCTTCCTGGTACAGAAGCGTAAGCGTACCGAGAAGACTGCCTACCACGGCGGGGAACCAGGCCGCCACCGGTGCGGCGACGAGTCCGGAGGCGCCGAGCCCCTCCATGACCTGTCGGACCACGTAGAGAGCGAAGCCCGCCGCGACGCCGCCGAGGACGAGTTTACCGACCCCACCAAAGCGGAAGAACCGTAAGGAAACGGTTGCAGCCACGATCACCATGGCCAGAAACAGGACCGGCCGGGCCCACAGGACATCGTACTGAAGACGGTATCGGGTGGCGTCGAGACCGGCCCGCTCGGTCCGCGCGATGGTTGTGGGAAGTTGCCAGAAAGGCACAGATTCCGGGGGGGTGAAGCGCTGCCGGACCTGCCCGGGGTCCAAGTTCGAGGCGATCAGGTAGGTGTCGAACGACTCAGGCGGCGCGTCCGGGGCCAGCACGCGGGCGTCCGACAGCGCCCAGTAGCCGTCGTGCAGGGTGGCCTGGGCGGCCACGATCTGCTCGGCGAACTTGCCGGCCTCGTCGAAGGTGAAGACCGAAACGCCCGCCAGGGTCGTGGTGCCCTCGATGGCGGTCTCGGCCCGGATGATCGCCTCGCCGTCCAGGCCGCGCTGGCGGATCCAGAGATCCTTGCCGGACCCCGCCTTGGTCGACTTGGCGAAGATCTTGGCCTCGATCTCGGTGGAGCGCTGCTTCAGCAAGGCCGAGACCGGGTTGTAGATGCCGACGGCCACGGCCCCCAGCGCCAGGGCCACGAAGAAGCCGGGCTGGAGGAACTGCCAGGCCGAGATCCCGGCCGCACGCGCGACCACCAGTTCCAGCTTGCGCGAGAGCTGCAGCAGGGCTGCCATCGAGCCGAACAGCACCGCGAAGGGCAGCACGCCCTCGGCCACCGCCGGGGTGCGGTAGAGCGAGAGCAGCGCCATCAGCCCGGTGGAGGCGCCCTCGGCCTCGCCGGCCCGGCGCAGGAGCTCGACGAAGTCCAAGGTGTAGACCAGCGCGAACACGGTGACGAACACACCGAGCACCGTGCGGGCGAACCGGGCGGCGAAGTAGCGCCCGAGGGTCGGACCGATCAGCATCGTGGGCTCAGCGTGCCGGGGCGAGGCGCGGGGCGCGGAACAGGGCGCGCACCGCGCCCGCCACCGCGGCATTGAAGGCGCGCACCCGCGGGCCGAAGAAGATCAGCAGGCCGGACAGCGCGATCGCCAGGAGCGGGACACCGTAGATCGCCGCCACCGCCCCGGCGCTGCGCGCGGCGGCGCTCACCGCGGCGAAGCCGGCGATCCGCAGGGCGACCACGGCCAGGATCGCCCCGGCGACCGCGAGCCCGCGGCCCTGCCGGGTGGTACGGGGATCGCCGAGCGCCGCGAAGGCGATGAAAACCAGGGCCAGCGGATAGAGGCAGGCCGACAGCCTATCGTGCAGCTCGGCCCGGAACCGGCCCTTCTGCAGCTTGTAGTAGCCCTCGGTCTGGTCGGGGAACAGCAGCTGCGAGGTCGAGCGCTCGCGCGGCTTGTAGATCGTGTCGGCATCCGGGGGCGCGAAGGCCGCGAGGTCGATCGTGTAGCGCTCGAAGGTCAGGATCGAGGAATCGCGCGAATCTTTCTGCTGCTGGTGGACGCTGCCGTTCTCCAGGACCAGGAAGCTCTGCCCGTCGATGTCGACGGCGTTGCCGCGGTCGGCGAGGTAGACCTTGGTCTTCCCGGCCTCGCGCCGGTCCTGGATGAACAGGCCCTTGAGCACGCCGCCGGGCCCGCGCTCGCGGAAGTGGAAGGTGATGCCGTTGTCGAGCTGGGTGAACTGCCCCTCCTTGACGACGTTCGCGATGAAGTCGCCCCGCACCCGGGTGATCACGTCGCGCAGCTCCTGGAAGCTCGCGGGCATCACCACCACCACCAGGAACCCCACCAGGAAGCTCACGATCAGCGCGAGCGTCAGGAACGGCCGCAGCAGCGCGCGCGGCGGCATGCCGGCGGCCGACATCACGATCAGCTCGGAATCGCCGTTGAGCTTGTTCAGCGCGTACACGGTGCCGATGAACAGCGCCACGGGCGCGATCACAACCACCAGCGTCGGCAGCGACAGCCCGGTCACGAACAGGAAGACCAGGAGGGTCTGGCCCTTGGCGGTCACCAGATCGAGCTCGCGCAGGGCCTGCGTCAGCCAGATCGTGCCGGTGAGGCCGATCAGGCACGCGAGGCTCGCGCCCAGGGCGATCCGAAAGATGTAGCGCTCGATCTGCCTCATTGGCCCGGCAGTTCCGCCCGTCCTCTCGCGCCCTCACGGGCCAGGGAACCGACAAAAGGGGCGATTCCAGGGCTGCTGCGTCGCGTTGCGTTTGCCGCCTCAGCGGCTACACAAGGCGGATCACGCCTTGCGGCATGGCCCAAGCGTGGGAACGGCTGCGGAACATTGGGCAGGACGACGGGTATGGCGGACGGTATCGAGATCGGTTTCGGACCCCTGGAGCAGAGCGGCCAGGGCCCGGGAGGAACGGGCGATCTCGTGGTGTTCGTCGGCGACGACCTCGCCCTCGGCTCGGCGGCCCGGGCGGCGCTCGGCGCCGCGGGTGCCGACCTCGTGGCGAAGGCCGCGGCCTCGGAGAAATTCAAGGGCCGCTCGCTCAGCGCCATGAGCCTGCCGACGCCGGCGGGCGTCAGCGCCGACCGGCTCGTCGTGGTCGGGCTCGGCTCCGAGAAGGACCGGGCCAAGACCGACTGGCCGGCGCTCGGCGGCTTCACCGCCGGCAAGGTCGCGGGCCGGGCGGCCCGGGTGGTGCTCGACTGGCCGGGCACGAATGTCAGCGCCGCGCAGGCCGGCGAGTTCGCGCTGGGCGCGCGCCTGCGGGTCTACGCCTTCGACCGCTACAAGACCAAGAAGAAGCCCGACGCCGAGGACAAGAGCGGCACCACGCTCACCCTCCTGCTCGCCGAGCACGGCACGGCCTCCCGCGAGGGCGAGGGCGCCCGGACCCTGTCCGAGGGCGTGATCCTGGCGCGCGACCTCGTGAACGAGCCGCCGAACGTGCTCTTCCCGGATGAGTTCGCCCGGCGCGCCTCGGAGCTGTCGAAGCTCGGCGTCGAGATCGAGGTCATCGAGCCGGCGCGTATGCGCGAACTCGGCATGGGCGCGCTGCTCGCGGTGGCGCAGGGCTCGGTCCGCGAGCCGCGCATCGTGATCATGCGCTGGAACGGCGGCCCCGCCGGCGAGGCACCGGTCGCCTTCATCGGCAAGGGCGTGGTGTTCGATTCCGGCGGCGTCTCAATCAAGCCGGGCGGCGGCATGGAGGACATGAAGGGCGACATGGGCGGCGCGGCCGCCGTGGTCGGCGCGCTCCACGCGCTTGCCAGCCGCAAGGCCCGGTGCAACGTCGTCGGCGCAATCGGCATCGTCGAGAACATGCCGGACGGCGGCGCCTACCGCCCGTCCGACATCCTGACCTCCATGTCCGGCCAGACCATCGAGGTCATCAACACCGACGCGGAGGGCCGCCTCGTGCTCGCCGACGTGATCACCCACGTGGTCCGTAGCGCCAAGCCGAAGGCAATGGTCGATCTCGCGACGCTGACCGGGGCGATCATCGTGGCGCTCGGCCAGGACATCGCCGGGATGTTCTCGAACGACGACGCGCTGGCCGCCAACATCAACGCTGCCGGCGAGGCCACGGGCGAGAAGGTCTGGCGGATGCCGCTGATCCCCGCCTACGACAAGGCGATCGATTCCAAGTTCGCCGACATGAAGAACACCGGCGGCCGCCACGGCGGCGCCGCCACCGCGGCCTCGTTCATCAAGCGCTACGTCGAAGAGGTGCCGTGGGCGCATCTCGACATCGCGGGCGTGGCGATGTCGTCGAACGCCAGCGAGATCAACCGCAGCTGGGGCGCGGGCTGGGGCGTGCGCCTCCTCGACCGGCTGGTGCGCGACCATTACGAGGCGCGGTGAGGCGGATCATGTGTCTGAGCTGCTCAGCGTCGGAGATGCCGTCGTCTGGTCTATGGACGGCAGCCTGACAGACCGATTTTGTCATTCCGGGGCGCCGCAGGCGAACCCGGAACCCATAATCGCCGACGCGGCCAGGTTTCGATCGGTCGGTGGCTATGGGTCCCGGGCTCCGCTGCGCGGCCCCGGGATGACAAGGTGGGTGCCCAGGTGCCAGCATGATCCGGACGCCGGCAACGGAACGATCGTTTGATAGGGGCGCGCCCTGTGCAGTCCGTTGCGCGTGACCAGACCGATGCGTCTGTGGCCGATCTGAGAAAGATGCTCCTGGCCGCAGCCCCGATCCTGGCCGCGCTCGCGGCGCTGGCGCTGGTGACCGTCACCGGCTTCAGCCAGCGCTCCGCCGTGCCGGAGGCGTTCGAGCCCTGGATCTACGGCTACTTCATCGCCCGCTATCCGCTCTTCGCCTTCGCGCTCGTCTACGGGATCGCGCATCTCGCGACGGTCGCGGCGGGGCCGGGGCCGGCCTCGGCATTCCGACGGATCCTGTTCGCGTCGCTCGGCACCGCGGCCCTCGCTGTGATCGGTCTCTACCCGACCTTCGGAGGCCTGATCCTGCGCGGCGGCTACGCCACCGGCGGGATGGCGTTCCTGACCCATCAGCCCCTATGGCTGGCCTACGGGCTCGGCGCCGGCGTCGCGGCGGCGATTTTCGGCGGCACCCTCGGCCTGTTCGCTCTGGCCGCCAACCGGCCCCTGCGCCCGCGTCTGCGGCGGATCGGGGCCGGATTGCTGGCGTACCTGGCCCTCTGGTTCGGCGCCGGCGTGATCGGGCTCGCGGTCCCGCTCGGGTTCGGATCCTGGCCGCTCCGGGGCCTGCGCCTGCCCGAGGCCGGCCTTGCCGCGCTGCTCCTTTCCGTCGCCGCCCTGCCGCACGCCGCGCTGACGACATTCAGCCGGCTACGTCGGACCGCCTGACGGCGGCGCCTTGCTAGTGGCGGTGGGTTCGCCCACAGTCGGGGGGTTCTGCGTAGGGACGAGACCCGACCGTCGAGAGTCGGGCTCGCGGGAGACGACGCGATGCGCGAGGCCAGCGTAATCGAGCACGGTGCGACGGCACGCACGCACGGGTCCGAGACGGATCCGGCGTTCGCACGGCTTTCCCCCCGTCCCTGGCTCGCCGCTTATCCGCCGGGGGTCCCGGCCGAGATCGACGTCGACAGCCTCGGTACGCTGGTCGACCTGTTCGAGACCAGCGTCTCGGCCTTCGCCAACCGCCCGGCGATGCTCTGCTTCGGCTCGACCCTGACCTATGCGGGCCTCGGCAAGCAGGCGCGCGCCCTGGCGGCCTGGCTGCGCGCCCAGGGGCTGGCGAAGGGCGACCGCGTCGCGATCATGCTGCCGAACGTGCCGGCCTACGCGGTGGCCCTGTTCGGTGTGCTCTCGGCCGGCGGGACGGTGGTCAACGTCAACCCGCTCTACACGCCCCGGGAATTTTCCCAGCAGATCAACGATTCGGGCGCTCGCTTCCTGATCGTCCTCGAGAATTTCGGCGCGACCGTCGCGGCGGCTCTGGCCGACGTGACGCTGGAGCGCATCCTCCTGGTCGGCCCCGGCGACGGCCTCGGGCTCAAGGGTCAGGTGATCAACCTGGCTAGCCGCCACGTGCGCAAGGCCGTGCCGCCGTTCCAGCTGCCCGACGGGCTGGCGCTGCCGTTCACGACCGCCCTGCGCCGGGGCAGCGGCATGCCGCACGCCTCGGTGCCGGTCGCGCCGGAGGATCTGGCGTTCCTCCAATACACCGGCGGGACAACGGGCGTGGCCAAGGCGGCGATGCTCAGCCACCGCAACATCATGGCCAACGTCGAGCAGTCGCAGGTCTGGTTCAACTCGAAGGATCCGAGCATCCTCCGCTGCGCCGTCACGGCCTTGCCGCTCTACCATATCTTCGCGCTGACGGCCTGCTTCTTCCAGTTCATGCGCAACGGCGGGTCGTGCCTGCTGATCCCCAATCCGCGCGACTGCGACGGCATGGTGAAGACCCTCAGCCGCCACCGCTTCACGTGCCTGATGGGCGTGAACACGCTGTTCAACGTGCTGATCAACCACCCCAAGATCGACACGGTCGACTTCTCGAACCTCGACTTCGTCGTCGGGGGCGGGACGGCGGTGCAGCGTCCCGTGGCCGAGCGCTGGAAGGCGCTCACCGGCAACACCATCCTGGAGGGCTATGGCCTGTCGGAGACCTCTCCGGTGGTGAGCGCCAACCCGCCCGGCATGACGGAGTTCTCCGGGACGATCGGGTTCCCGTTCCCGTCCACCGAACTCTCGATCCGCGACGCCGCCGGCAAGCCGGTGCCGCCGGGCCAGCCGGGCGAGATCTGCGTGCGCGGGCCCCAGGTGATGCGCGGCTACTGGAACCGGCCGGATGAGACCGCGCGCGCGATGACGCCGGACGGCTTCTTCCGCACCGGGGACGTCGCCGTGATGGAGCCGGACGGCCAGATCAAGATCGTCGACCGGATGAAGGACATGATCCTCGTCTCGGGGTTCAACGTCTATCCGAACGAGGTCGAGGAGGTGCTGGCGGCCCATCCGGCGGTTCTGGAATGCGCGGTGGTCGGCGCGCCGAGCGAGGAGACCGGCGAGATGGTGGTCGCCCACGTGGTGATGAAGGATCCGGCGGTCTCCACCGACGCCCTGCGGGCGCATGCCCGCACCCAGCTCACCGGCTACAAGGTGCCCCGCCGGGTGGTGCTGCACGACGCCTTGCCCAAGACCAATGTCGGCAAGGTGCTGCGCCGGGTCCTGCGCGACGAGACGCCGCCCGGCTGAGCGTGCCCGCGGCGGATCGTCGTCGGCCGCGCACGTAACCGCCTGCCCCGATCGCCGAATGGTGAGACTGCGGCGGTTGTACCCCTGTCGGCGCAGACCGATCTGTGGGCTGTTCGCGCGGGACAGGCGAGGAGAAGCGATGTTGATCCGGAGCAGGCGCGGGTGGGAGATCCCGGAGACCGAGGCCACGCCCGAGGCCGTCTTCCTGAACCGCCGGGCACTGATCGGAGCCGCCGCCGGGCTGGCCGCCGGATCCGTCCTGGGCGGTCGCTCCGCCTTCGCGGCCGCCGGTGATGCGGCGCTCTACCCGGCGCCGCGCAACCCGGCCTACACGCTGGACCGGCCGCTGACGCCGGAGCAGTTCAGCGGCGCATACAACAACTTCTACGAGTTCGGCACGTCCAAGACGGTGCTGCCGGCCGCCAACGCCCTCAAGACCCAGCCCTGGACGCTGAAGATCGACGGCCTTGTGGAGAAGCCGTTCGAGATCGGCGTCGAGGACCTGATCCGGAAGATCGGACTTGAGGAGCGGCTGTACCGTCACCGCTGCGTCGAGGCCTGGTCGATGTCGGTGCCGTGGACGGGGTTTCCCCTGTCGAAGCTCGTGGCGCTCGCCAAGCCCGGCTCCGGAGCCAAGTATATCCGGTTCGAGACCTTCATGGACAAGGCGATGGCACCGGGCCAGCGCGCGTTCTACTATCCCTGGCCCTACACCGAGGGTCTGACCCTGGCCGAGGCCGGCAACGACCTCGCCTTCGTGGTCACGGGCGTCTACGGCAAGCCGCTGCCGAACCAGTTCGGCGCGCCGATCCGCATCGCGGTGCCGTGGAAATACGGGTTCAAGTCGGCGAAGTCGCTGGTCAAGATCTCGTTCACCGCCGACCGACCCAAGACGTTCTGGGAGGGCCTGCAGGCCTCGGAGTACGGCTTCTGGGCCAACGTGAACCCGGCGGTGCCGCATCCGCGCTGGAGCCAGGCCTCCGAGCGGGTCCTGGGCACCGACGAGCGGGTGCCGACGCTGATCTACAACGGCTACGGCGAGCAGGTCGCCGGGCTGTACAAGGGGCTGGAGGGCGAGCGGCTGTTCCTGTGAGGGACGACTAGATCCCATATGGCCTGGGCGCCTTGGTGGGGTTCTCAGGGGCGAAGCCCCTGAGACTTGCAGGGCGGAGCCCTGCACCCGCAAAAGATCGACGATCTTGTGAAACCGGACCTATCATCGACCGCGCAAGGGCCGGTCAGTAGGTCCAGCGCTGCGCCTTCGAAACCAGGAAGTCGCGAAACGCCTGCACCCGGGCGACCGAGCGCATCTCCTCGGCGTAGACCAGGTAGCTCTCGAGGCTCGGCATCTCGGTGTCGCGCAGCACCTGGGTGAGCTGCTGGTCGCCGTCCACCGCGTAGTCGGGCAGGATGCCGATGCCGGCGCCGGCTTCCATGGCCCGTTGGAGCGCGCCGATGTTGTTCACCGTCAGGTGGACGCTGCGCCGGTCGCGGCCCTCACGCCCGGCATCGGCCAGCCAATGGGCCGCCAGCAGGTAGGAGGGCTCGTTGCCGCCGAACGAGACCAGGCGGTGATTGTCCAGTTCCTCGATGGTCTTGGGCTCGCCGAAGCGCTTGACGTAATCGACGCTGGCGAACGCGTGGTAATGCACGGTGAACAGCCGGCGCTGGATCAGGTCCGGCTGGGCCGGGCGACGCATGCGGATCGCCACGTCCGCCTCCCGCATGGCGAGGTCGAGCTCCTCGTTGGTCAGGATCAGCTCGATCCGCACATCGGGGTAGAGGTCCAGGAATTCGCCGACCCGTTGCGACAGCCACGAGGTGCCCAGCCCCACCGTGGTGGTCACCTTGAGGTCGCCGGTCGGCCGCTCGGAAGTCTCCACGAGGCGCGCCCGGGTGTTCTCCAGGCGCAGCTTCATGTCCCGGGCGGCGCGGAACAGCAGGTCGCCCTGCTCGGTCAGGATCAGGCCGCGGGCGTGGCGGTGGAACAGCGGCGCCTTCAGCTCACGTTCCAGGGCGCTGATCTGGCGACTGACCGCCGATTGGCTGAGGCCGATATCGTCGCCCGCCTTGGTGAAGCTGCCCGCCTCTGCGACGTTCAGGAAGATCCGGATCTTGTCCCAATCCAAGGCGAGAACCCCCACCACCGCGAATCCGCATTCGATGCGCGGCCCGCGCCGGGCCGGTGCTGCATCAGGCGTAGCACCGGGCGATCCGCACGCGGCCGACGCCGCGCGGACGCGGCCGGCGCTGCTGGGGCATGCAAGGTTTGCAGCCCTGCCCGGTCAGAACCCCTATGCGCCCGGCGCATGGTCCGACGCAAGGGTTCAGATCGCGAAGTTGTTGACAGGACTTTGGTCCGAGAGCGCCGAAGCCTTGGCGCTGCGTGGTCTCACTCGGCGGCAGCGGCCTGGATCGGGCTCTCGCCGATCTCCAGGTTGGCGAGGAACTTCTCGGCCTCCAGGGCAGCCATGCAGCCCATGCCGGCAGCCGTGATCGCCTGCCGGTAGACGTCGTCGGTCACGTCGCCCGCAGCGAACACGCCGGGGATCTCGGTCTCGGCGGTGCCCGGTCGCACCGACAGGTAGCCGCCGTGGCGCATGGGCAGCTGGCCCTCGAAGATCGCGGTGGCCGGCTGGTGACCGATCGCCACGAACACGCCGTCGGCGGGCACGTCGCTGATCTCGCCCGAACGCGGATCCTTGAGCCGGACATGGGTGACCGTCGGAGCCGGCTTCTGCACGCCGCAGATCTCGGCGATCTCCCGGTGCCACAGCACGGTGACGTTCGGGTGCTTGAACAGCCGCTCCTGCAGGATCCGCTCGGCCCGGAAGCTGTCCCGGCGGTGCACCACCGTGACCTTCTTGGCGATGTTGGCGAGGTACAGCGCCTCCTCGACCGCGGTGTTGCCGCCGCCGACCACCACGACTTCCTTGCCGCGGAAGAAGAAGCCGTCGCAGGTCGCGCAGGCCGAGACGCCGCCGCCCTGGAACGCCGCCTCGGAGGGCAGGCCGAGCCACTTGGCCTGGGCACCGGTGGCGATGATCAGCGCATCGCATGAATAGGTCTCGCCCGAATCGGCCTCCAGCCGGAACGGCCGCTGCTTGAGATCCACCGACGTGATGTATTCCGAGACGATCTTGGTCCCGACATGCTCCGCCTGCAGCCGCATCTGCTCCATGAGCCACGGCCCCTGGATCGCCTCGGCGAAGCCCGGGTAGTTCTCGACGTCCGTGGTGATCATCAGCTGGCCGCCGGGTTGGAAGCCGGAGATCAGCAGCGGCTCGACCATCGCGCGGGCGGCGTAGACCGCGGCCGTGTAGCCGGCCGGGCCGGATCCGACGATCACGAGCTTGGCGTGCGTGTGGGCCATCTCTCTCGTTCCCTTCAGGTCAGTCCGGTCGCGCGGTGCGCAGCGTAAGCCTTGGCGAGTGCCTCGGCTATCACCGGGGTCGCGTCGATCGGCTTGTAGGGCAGATCGACTAAGCGACCGGTGAACGGCCGCAGCGCCCCGGCGATCGCCAGGCCGGCGAACATCCGCCGATGCCGGATATAGGTACGCGGCAGGTCGAACAGCAGAACGGGTGCGCCGGTCGCCACCGCCTCGCTGACCATGTTGGCCGAATCGGAGGTGACCACGATCGCCTCGGCGAGCGCCAGCATGGCGACGTAGGGGTTGTCGCCGGTGCCGTCCCAGAGGAAGCCCCCGGTCTCGGCCGTGAGCGTCTTGACCGCGTCGCGCAGCGGGTTGGGCGTGCGCCGGGAGATCGTCACCATCAGCCGGCAGCCCTGGTCGATCAGGCTGCGCAACTCGCCCACGAGGCGCTGCATGTCGGTCTTGCGGTAGCTCAGGTGCCGGCTATCGCCGCCCACCAGCACCGCCACGCGCGGCCCGTCGAGGTTCGCGAGCCGCGGATCCGGGTTGGCCCGGGCCGCCTCCAGCCGGGCGGCGGTGACCAGGTGCGGCGCCGTCAGGGTCGTGAAGACGTTGGGGCCGCGCAGGTCGTCGTAATCCGGCACCCAGATGAAGTCGGCGCTGTCCGCCCCGGTCCGCGGATCCTTGAGGAACGCCGTGAAGGTCCGCCCGTCGGTTGCGCGCCGCAGCGCCCGGAGATACGGCACCGCCCGGCGGCCCGAGGCGATCAGCAGGTCGGGGTAGGGCCCGGACAGGGCGCCGTTGCGGCGGCGCGGGCTCTCGCGCGGGTCGATCGGCCCCCACGGGGCGACCCATCCGAATGGGCCGGCGGCCGGGACCTGGCGGATCTCGAACGGGACCCCGAGGGTTTCGGCGATGCCGACGCACTGGTTCTCGTCGCCGGCCTTGCCGTCGGTGATGATCCAGGCCCGGGCCTGCGACAGTTCGGGAGGGGGCTCGCGCCGCACGGATGTCTGAGCCGGCGAGGCGGGCGTCGCCTCCGGCACGTCGATGCTTCTCATCGGGAACGCCTTACACCGCGGGCCGGGCCGGGGCTAATTCCGCGGCAGGTCGCGGGCGAGCCACTGGGCGTAGATGTCGGCGATCGCCGCCAGCCGCCGCGCCTCGAAATCGGGGGCGTACCACGCGCCGCCGTAGCTCGACGGGGTCGCGGTCATCTGCGGGTGACGCCCGAGCACCTGCCCGTTGCGGCCGACGAGAAGCGCCTCCCCCTCCAGGTAGTCGGTCTCGAAATTGCCGCCCCGGCCGCGCATCGCGCCGCCGCCGACATAGGGGCGCAACGACAGCGCCGTCACGACCACCACCAGACGCGGTCCGGCGCCGCCGATCCGCCCCGCGAAAGTCTTGCGCAGGGCCGCGCTCAGGTCGGCCGCGAGCGCGTCGGCCTGGAGGCCGGCGCCCTTGTCCCGCAGGGGCCGCACGTCGACCCGGACGTCGGAGAAGGTTGCGGTCGGCGGAAAATCGCCGGCCGCCGAGGCCGGCACCAGCCCGCACAGCAGGAGGAGGCCGGCGAGCCAGCTCCGGGCATACGCGCGCATCGCGCTCAGCCGCCGAACTGGACGCCGACGACCTCGTACGACTTGCCGCCGCCCGGCGTCGTCACCTCGACCGTGTCGCCGACACCCTTGCCGATCAGCGCCCGCGCGATCGGGGACGTGATCGAGACCCGGCCCGCATGCACGTCGGCCTCGGGCTCGCCCACGATCTGGTAGGTCTTCTCCTCCTCCGTGTCGTCGTCGACGAGCTTCACGGTGGCGCCGAACTTGATCTTGTCGCCGGACAGCTTCGCGACGTCGATGATCTCGGCCCGCGCGATCATGCTCTCGAGTTCCATCACGCGTCCCTCGTTGTGGGACTGAGCCTCCTTGGCAGCGTGATACTCGGCGTTCTCGGACAGGTCGCCGTGCGCGCGGGCTTCGGCGATGGCCGCGACGATGCGCTGGCGCTCCACCTGCTGGCGGTGCTTCAGCTCCTCCTCGAGAGCCGCGAAACCGCGCACCGTGATCGGAACCTTGTCTATCGTCATCGTCTCGCGCCACAATGAAGAGGCCCGGCCGAGAGTGAAGCACTCTCCCCGGGCCACGAAGTTAAGTCAGCGGGACCCTGAGGCTCAGGCCGCAAAGTATTCTTGCAAGGCGCGAACCTGGAGATCGCCTTCTAGATAGGCCTTGATCCCTTCGGCCGCAGCCATCGCGCCGGCTAGAGTGGTGTAATACGGCACCTTATGCAAGAGGGCCGCGCGGCGGAGCGAGCGCGAGTCCGACAGCGCACCCGCGCCCTCCGTCGTGTTCAACACGAGCTGGATGTCACCGTTCTTGATCGAGTCGACCACGTGCGGCCGGCCCTCCAAGACCTTGTTGACGCGCTCGGCCGGCACGCCGTTCTCGACCAGGTATCTCTGCGTCCCGCCGGTGGCCAGGATCGAGAAGCCGAGTTCCGACAGCAGCTTCACACTCGGCAGGATCCGGGCCTTGTCGGCGTCGCGCACCGAGACGAACACGGTGCCGGAGCGCGGCACCTGCGTGCCCGAGCCGAGCTGGCTCTTGGCGAAGGCCACGCCGAAGCTGGCATCGAGGCCGATCACCTCGCCGGTGGAGCGCATCTCCGGTCCGAGCAGGACGTCGACGCCGGGGAAGCGCGCGAACGGGAACACCGCCTCCTTGACGGCGATGTGGGCCAATTCCTTGCGCTTGAGGCCGAAGCTCGCGAGCTTCTCGCCGGCCATCACCCGGGCGGCGATCTTGGCGATCGGCTCGCCGATCACCTTGGCGACGAACGGCACGGTGCGGGAGGCGCGCGGGTTCACCTCCAGCACGTAGATGTCGCCGTCCTTGATCGCGTACTGCACGTTCATCAGGCCGCCGACCTTGAGCGCCAGCGCCATCGCGGTGGTCTGGCGCTCCAGCTCGGCGATGGTCTCCGGGGAGAGCGAGCGCGACGGCAGGGAGCAGGCGGAATCGCCGGAGTGGATGCCGGCCTCCTCGATGTGCTCCATGATGCCGGCGATGAACACGTCCTGCCCGTCGCAGACGGCGTCCACGTCGATCTCCACGGCGTCCGACAGGTAGCGGTCGAACAGCAGCGGGTTCTTGCCCAGCACCGTGTTGATCTGCCCGGTCTTGTCGTTCGGATAGCGTGCGACGACGTCGGACGGGATCAGGCTCGGCAGCGTGCCGAGCAGGTAGTCGGCGAACTGGCTCTCGTCGCGGATGATCGCCATGGCGCGGCCGCCCAGCACGTAGCTCGGGCGCACCACGAAGGGCAGGCCGAGTTCGGAGGCGATCAGCCGGCTCTGCTCCACCGAGTAGGCGATGCCGTTCTTCGGCTGCTTCATCCCGAGCTTGTCGAGGAGGCGCTTGAACTGGTCGCGGTCCTCGGCGAGGTCGATCGCGTCCGGCGAGGTGCCGAGGATCGGCACGCCGGCAGCCTCCAGGGCGCGGGCGAGCTTCAGCGGGGTCTGGCCGCCGAACTGCACGATGACGCCGTGCAGCGTGCCGGCCTGCCGCTCGGTCTCGATGATCTCCAGCACGTCCTCGGCGGTCAACGGCTCGAAGTAGAGCCGGTCCGACGTGTCGTAGTCGGTCGAGACCGTCTCCGGGTTGCAGTTGACCATGATGGTCTCGTAGCCGGCCTCCGACAGCGCGTAGCAGGCGTGGCAGCAGCAATAGTCGAACTCGATGCCCTGGCCGATCCGGTTCGGTCCGCCGCCCAGGATGATGATTTTCTTGGCATCCGTCGGTTGCGCCTCGTCGACGACCGTGCCGGCGAAGGGGGCGACGTAGGTCGAGTACATGTAGGCGGTCGGCGCCTTGAACTCGGCCGCGCAGGTGTCGATGCGTTTGAAGACCGGACGGATGTCGAGCGCCCGGCGCTTGGCCCGGACCTCGGATTCCTCCAACTTCGCCAGCACGGCGAGGCGCGAATCCGAGAAGCCGGCGGCCTTGAGCTGGCGGAACGCCCCGGGAGTGCCCGGCAGCCCGTGGGCCTTCACCCGGTTCTCCAGGTCGACGATCGCCTGGATCTGCTCCAGGAACCACGGATCGACCTTGCAGGAGGCGTGGACCTCCTCGTGGCTCACGCCGAGGCGCAGGGCCTGGGCGATCTTGAGCAGCCGGTCCGGCGTCGGCACACCGAGCGCCGCCTTGATGGCGTTGTGGTCGTCGCCGCGGCCGAGGCCCTCGATCTCGATCTCGTCGAGACCGGTCAGCCCGGTCTCCAGCGAGCGCAGGGCCTTCTGCAGCGATTCCGCGAAGCAGCGGCCGATCGCCATCGCCTCGCCGACCGACTTCATGGCGGTGGTGAGCGTCGGCTCTGCGCCCGGAAACTTCTCGAAGGCGAAGCGGGGGATCTTGGTGACGACGTAGTCGATCGTCGGCTCGAACGAGGCCGGGGTCGCGCCGCCGGTGATGTCGTTGGCGATCTCGTCGAGGGTGTAGCCGACCGCGAGCTTAGCCGCGACCTTGGCGATCGGGAAGCCGGTGGCCTTGGAGGCCAGCGCCGAGGAGCGCGAGACGCGCGGGTTCATCTCGATCACGATCATCCGCCCGTTCTCGGGGTTGATCGCGAACTGCACGTTCGAGCCGCCGGTCTCGACGCCGATCTCGCGCAGCACCGCCAGCGATGCGTCGCGCATCACCTGGTATTCCTTGTCGGTGAGCGTCAGCGCGGGGGCGACGGTGATCGAGTCGCCGGTATGCACGCCCATCGGGTCGATGTTCTCGATGGAGCAGACGATGATGCAGTTGTCCGCCTTATCGCGGACTACCTCCATCTCGTACTCCTTCCAGCCGAGCACGCTCTCCTCGATCAGGACCTCGTTGGTCGGCGAGGCGTCGATGCCGCGCTCGACGATGTCGAGGAACTCCTCGCGGTTGTACGCGATGCCGCCGCCGGTGCCGCCCATGGTGAAAGACGGGCGGATGATCGCCGGCAGGCCGACCTCGGCCAGCGCGATCAGGGCCTGTCCAAGGGCGTGCTCGCTGTAGCGCTTGCGCCGCTCGGATTCACCGGACTGCCACTTGCGCTCGAAGGCCGTGATCGCCCCGGCGCGCGCCTGCGGGTCGGCGTTGGCGGCCTCGATCCGGGCGATCTCGGCCAGAAACTTCTCCCGGTCGGCCTTCTTGGCCGCCGAGGCGTTGGCGAGCGCCGATTTCGGGGTGTCGAGACCGATCTTGGTCATCGCGTCCCGGAACAGGCTCCGGTCCTCGGCCTTGTCGATGGCCTCCGCGGTGGCGCCGATCATCTGCACGCCGTACTTGGCTAGCACGCCCATCTTCTGCAGCGACAGGGCGCAGTTCAACGCCGTCTGGCCGCCCATGGTCGGCAGGATCGCGTCGGGGCGCTCCTTCTCGATGATCTTGGCGACGATCTCCGGGGTGATCGGCTCGACGTAGGTCGCGTCCGCCATGTCCGGGTCGGTCATGATCGTCGCGGGGTTCGAGTTCACCAGGACGATGCGGTAGCCCTCCTCACGGAGCGCCTTGCAGGCCTGGGTCCCGGAATAGTCGAACTCGCAGGCCTGCCCGATGATGATCGGTCCCGCACCGACGATGAGGATCGAGGAGATGTCGGTGCGCTTGGGCATCTGCGGCCTTTTCAGGCCAAGCGCGCCCGATCGGGCACGGCTCGGATCGGCCCTGCTCCCGGACGCGCGTGGCGGGATTGTCGTTGAGCGCCGCGTTTACACGGCGGATCGGCGCATTGGAAGGCCGTGCGCGTTCGGCGATGGTGCGGGGCGTTGCCGGCGGGTCCGCGGGCCTCACGCCAGATTCAAATAGTTCTGAAGTCTTCGCCCGATGGCGAACGGCATTGTCGAGTCGTTCCCAGCTCCATAAAGCTCTTTCGATCGACGGGTCCGTCGATTGAAACGATAACAATTCGAGATTGACGATGATCAGGGAAACGTTCAGCGCGGCGATGCTTCTGCTCGGCGCGGCAGCCGGCGCACGGGCGACGGAAGTCTCCGTTAAGACGCTCAACAACGGCCCGGGCGGGATGATGGTCTTCGATCCGGCCTTCGTGAAGATTCAGCCCGGGGACACGGTCCGGTTCGTGCCGGCCGACAAGGGCCACAACGCCGAACTCATCAAGGGCATGGCGCCCGAGGGCGCGCCGACCTTCAAGACCGTGGTCGGCAAGGAGGAGGCTGTGACCTTCGACACGCCCGGCCTCTACGGCTTCAAGTGCTCGCCGCACTACATCATGGGCATGGTCGGCCTGATCGAGGTCGGCGACAAGCCGGAGAACCTCGAGGCCGCAAAGGCGGTCCAGCACGGCAAGCTCGCCGCCAAGCGCTTCGAGCCGCTGTTCGAGAAGGTGCAGTAGGGGTCCGGCGGGGGCGGCCCGTTGTCCCCGCTCAGAATCCGGCGTGAAGCGCGGCGAGCGCCCGGTCGATCGACAGGTAGAAGATTCCGAAGGCGACCAGGGCGGCGGCGGCGAATTCGAGCGCGACGTTCGAGAGCGTTTGCGCCCGGCGCAGCATCTCGCGGCCGAAATACAGGGACACCCAGGCGAACGCGAGCACGGCCGGCATCGCGAACAGGTAGGACACCGTGCTCTCGACCCGGTCCAGGCCGGCGGCGGGATCGATCAGGGCGCGGATGTTGCGCACCCAGGGGGCGTAGACGGCGGCGTAGAGCGCGGTCGCCCAGGCGAGGCTGGCCGCGACACCGAGATGGAACGTGAAAGTCCGGTGCAGGCGGGAGAAGTCGTCGCGCGCCTCGTCGATGGTCATCCGGCAATCCCCCCGGACGGAACCGCCATGTGCGGCCCGTCGATGGGTTCTATAAGCCGCCGGAATTCGCGGATTTTGTGACCCCGGCGCGGCCTGAATGGGACCGCGCCGACGCGGACCGATCAGGCGTCCTTCGCGGTCTCCGGCGCACCGGAGCGCATCAGCGCGACGAAGCGCTCGAACAGGTAGTGGCTGTCGCGCGGGCCAGGCGAAGCCTCGGGATGGTGCTGCACCGAGAAGGCCGGGCGGTCGGTGAGGGTGAGCCCGCAATTCGAGCCGTCGAACAGCGAGACATGGGTCTCGACCGCGCTGGCCGGCAGGCTCGCGGGATCCACCGCGAAGCCGTGGTTCATCGAGACGATCTCGACCCGGCCGGTGGTCTTGTCCTTGACCGGGTGATTCGCCCCGTGATGGCCCTGGCCCATCTTCAGCGTCCGGCCGCCGAGCGCGAGGCCCATGAGCTGGTGCCCCAGGCAGATGCCGAAGGTCGGCACCTTCTCGTCCAGCAGCTTGCGGATCACCGGCACGGCATAGGTGCCGGTCGCCGCCGGGTCGCCGGGACCGTTGGACAGGAACACCCCGTCGGGCTTCAGCGCCAGGATCTCCTCGGCGCTGGTGGTGGCCGGTACCACGGTGACGTCGCAGCCGGCCTGGGCCAGCAGCCGCAGGATGTTGCGCTTCACGCCGTAATCGATCGCCACGACCTTCAGGCCCTCGCCGGGCGCGCGCTTGCCGTAGCCGTCGCCGAGCGCCCAGACGGTCTCGGACCATTCCGAGTTGGCGCGGCTGGTCACCGGCGGCACGAGGTCGAGGCCCTCCATCGGGGCGAGGGCCGCGGCCCGGGCCTTCAGGGCCTCCCGGTCGAACCGGCCCTCGGGATCGTTGGCGATCACGGCGTTGGGCATTCCGCCGTCGCGGATGCGGGCGGTGAGCGCCCTTGTGTCCACCCCGGTGATCCCGACGATGCCGCGGGCGTCGAGCCAGCCGTCGAGATGTGACGACGACCGCCAGCTCGACGGCTTGGTCACCGCCGAGGCGATCACGGTGCCGCGCACGCCCGAGGCCGGGGCCGCCTCGAGGCTCTCCAGATCCTCGTCGTTGGTGCCGACATTGCCGATATGCGGGAACGTGAAGGTGACGATCTGCCCGGCATAGGACGGGTCCGTCAGGATCTCCTGGTAGCCGGTCATCGCCGTGTTGAAGCAGACCTCCCCGTCGGCGACGCCGGTCCGGCCGATGCCGAAGCCCTCCAGGATGGTCCCGTCGGCCAGCACCAGCAGGGCCGTCGCGACGGGCTCCGCCCAGGGCTCGGGGGCAGCGGCTTTGGAGCCAGCGGGTTTGGAGGCCTGCGCGGCGGCGTCTTGCAGCATCGGGTCGGTCTCGCTTATGTCCGGCCGAAGGCAGGCACCGCGATGCGGTACGCTCGGCTGGCGGCATGATCGTGTGCGGCGCTCTTAGCGAGCGGCCCGCGATCGGGTCAATGTGGCCGTGCGGCCGACGAGGCTCAACACCCGCAAAGTGCAGGCCAGCCCCCCGTTTCTCCCGTCAAAAGGTTCATCGAGATGCTGCGCGCCCGCCTCACCACCGAGATGAAGGAGGCCATGAAGGCCGGCGACAAGGACAAGCTCGCCACCGTGCGGATGATCCAGGCCGCCCTCAAGGACAAGGACATCGAGGCTCGCGGCCTCGGCAAGGAGCCGGCCTCCGACGAGGAGATCCTGTCGCTGCTCCAGAAGATGATCAAGCAGCGCACCGAATCGGCTACGGTCTACGAGCAGGGCGGACGCCCGGAACTCGCCGCCAACGAGCGCTCCGAGATCGCGATCATCGAGGCGTTCCTGCCCAAGCAGATGGACGAGGCCGAGATGAAGGCGGCGGTCGACGCCGCGATCCTCGAGACCGGCGCCGCCGGCCAGAAGGACATGGGCCGCGTCATCGCCGCCCTGAAGGGCACCTTCGCGGGCCGGATGGATTTCGGCAAGGCGAGCGGGCTGGTGAAGGCCGCGCTGGCGGCGAAGGGCTGAGACCGAGGCGCCGGCTCTCCCCACAATCCCCCGCCTGATCGAACGATCGACCGACCGGGCGGGACTCGGACCGCCCGGGCGCGCTATATCCAACGGTCAGGCAGTCGATCCGCAGGCCCCGTGCGCTATCCGCCCCACATCCTGGAAGAGATCCGCGCCCGGCTGCCGGCCTCGGCCGTGGTCGGCCGGCGGGTGCAGCTGAAGAAGGCCGGCCGCGAATGGCGCGGCCTGTCGCCGTTCAACGCCGAGAAGACGCCGTCCTTCTACGTGAACGACCAGAAGCAGTTCTATCACTGCTTCTCATCGTCCAAGCACGGCGACATCTTCACGTTCCTGATGGAGACGGAGGGCCTGAGCTTTCCCGAGGCCGTGGAGCGGCTGGCGAGCGAGGCCGGCGTCAGCCTGCCGGCGCCCACGGAAGATACCCGCGTCGCCGAGAAGCAGCGCGCCGGGGCGATCGAGGTCATGGAGATGGCCGCGCGGTGGTTCGAGGACCGCCTGCGGGCCGGGCCGGGCAGCGAGGCGCGGGCCTATCTCGAACGCCGGGGGCTCAAGGACGACACGCAGCGGGCCTTCCGGCTCGGCTACGCGCCGAACGAGCGCTACGCCCTCCGCGACCACCTGGCCGGGCAGGGGGTCGACAAGGCGCTGATGGTCGAGCTGGGCCTGCTCGCAGGCGGCGAGGATGTCTCGGTCCCGTACGATTATTTCCGCGACCGGGTGATGTTCCCGATCACCGACACCCGCGGCCGGGTCGTCGCCTTCGGGGGGCGGGCGCTCGCCAAGGAGGTGCGCGCCAAGTATCTGAATTCGCCCGAGACGCCGCTCTTCCACAAGGGCCGGACGCTCTACAACCTCCACGGCGCGCGCAAGGCCTCCCACGAGCGCAGCTCGATCATCGCGGTCGAGGGCTACGTCGACGTCATCGCCATGACCCTGGCCGGCCATCCCGAGACGGTGGCGCCGCTCGGCACCGCGCTGACCGAGGACCAGCTGGCCTTGCTCTGGCGCCACGCCGACGAGCCGATCCTCTGCTTCGACGGCGACAAGGCCGGACAGCGGGCGGCCTTCCGGGCGCTCGACATCGCCCTGCCGGCCCTGGAGCCAGGCCGCTCGCTGCGGATCGCCCTGCTGCCGGGCGGTCAGGATCCCGACGACCTGCTGCGCTCGGGCGGTCCCGGGGCGATCGACCAGGTGCTGCAGGCCGCGCTGCCGCTGTCCGAGCTGCTCTGGCGCCGCGCGCTCGAATCGGGGCCGGCCGATACGCCCGAGCGCCGGGCCGGCCTGACCCAGACGCTGCGCGCCACCGTCGCCACGATCCGCGACGAGACCGTCAAGCGCTACTACCGCGACGACATCGAGGAGCGGCTGCGCAGCCTGTCGCCCCGGAACGCGCGGTCCAGCGGGCCCGGGCCCGGCCCGAAGGGGCAGAACCGCCGCTTCGTTCGCCCGGGCGAACCGGTCTCGCCGCGGATCACCGGCAGCCCCAGCGCCTCGATGACCGCCTCGGCGGGCTTCTCCGGGGCGGCGCCGGTGCGCGAGGCGGTGATCGCCGGCACATTGCTGGTCCACCCGGAGATGCTCAGCGAGTTCGGCGACGAGGTCTCGGAACTCGACTTCGAGCACCCCGACGCGCGGGCGCTCCTGTCGGTCCTGGTCGCTTGTGCCGCAGAGGATGGACAAACGAACGCGGACCTGTTGCAAACCCGCATCACACGGGCTGGTCTCGGAGAGGCGGCGGAGCGGATTCTGGCGCTCGCCCGGTCCCGAGACCGGATTACGCTGTCCCCGCACGCCGATCCGCAGCAGCGCGCGGACGCTCTCAGACAGGCGATGATCTTGCACCGGCAGGCTGGCGCGCTACATAGCGAACTTCGCGAAGCACGGCAGGCGTTCGAAGACGATCCGACCGATGCCGGGTGGGCATGGCTCTGCGAAGTCAAGGCGAGGCTGGAGACCGTCATCGCTGCCGAGGCTGAAGCCGACAAGCCGGTGTCGAACGACTCGACCGCCGCATGACGGCCGTGCGATGGCGGTGGCGACGGGCCGAACCCCGCGTTAGTTAACAATTGGTCAAGCCTCGGGCTTGCATACGGAACCCGACGACTCAAGGCGTCCGGAGCAATCCGGGGCCACTCGCAAGTATCGCGGCGCCGACGGCGTGGAGCGGCCTTACTCAGGCCCCCGCAGCGCGCCGCACCCGAAACAATAGGCTGATCATGGCGACGAAGGCAACGGAACGGGACGAGACGGACGCTGCCCCCGAGCAGCAGACCGACGGGCCGCTCCTCGACCTGACGGATGCTTCGGTCAAGCGGATGGTCAAGCTCGCGAAGAAGCGCGGCTACGTGACCTACGAAGAGGTCAACGAGGTCCTGCCGGAGGGCCAGTCCGACCCTGACCAGCTCGAGGACGTGCTCTCGCAGCTGTCCGAGATGGGCATCAACGTGGTCGAGGCCGAGGAGACCGACGAGGCTGCAACCACCGAGAAGGCGGCGAACGGCGCCGACGGCGAGGAAGAGGAATCCGAGGGCGGCGAGGTGGCCGAGGTCGCGCCGACGCGCGCCGTCACGGTCGCCACGACCACCAAGGAGCCGACCGACCGCACCGACGATCCGGTGCGGATGTACCTGCGCGAGATGGGCTCGGTGGAGCTCCTGTCCCGCGAGGGCGAGATCGCGATCGCCAAGCGCATCGAGGCCGGCCGCGAGGCGATGATCGCGGGCCTCTGCGAGAGCCCGCTAACCTTCCAGGCGATCATCATCTGGCGGGACGAGCTCGTGGAGGGCAAGGTCCTCCTGCGCGACATCATCGATCTCGAGGCGACCTACGCCGGCCCGGACGGCAAGAACGCGCCGCAGATCGCCGAGGGCGAGAGCGAGGAGAGCGCCGAGGAGGCCGAGCCGCCGGCGCCGCCAGAGGGCGGCGACGACGAGGACGACCTCGAGAACAACGTCTCGCTCGCCGCCATGGAAGCGGAGATCAAGCCGCGGGTCCTCGAGACCTTCGACGCGATCGCCGCGAATTACCGCAAGCTGCGCAAGTTCCAGACCGAGGGCGCAGACCGCAAGGCTGCCGGCGAGAAGAACAGCCCGGCCCAGAACCAGAAGCAGATCGAGCTGAAGGACAGCGTCGTCGCCGACGTGAAGTCGCTGTCGCTCAACAACAACCGCATCGAGGCGCTGGTCGGCCAGCTCTACTCGATCAACAAGCAACTCATCGGCCACGAGGGCCGGCTGATGCGCTATGCCGAGAGCCACGGCGTGGCCCGGGACGAGTTTCTGCGCCACTACCAGGGCTACGAGCTCGATCCGAACTGGATGGAGCGCGTCGGCACGCTAGGCGGCAAGGGCTGGAAGAACCTGGTCGAGCGCGGCTCGAAGCAGGTGACGGAGCTGCGCGCCCAGATCCTCGACCTCGCCTCCGAGACCGGGCTGGAGATCGGCGAGTACCGCCGCATCGTCAACATGGTCCAGAAGGGCGAGCGCGAGGCCCGGCAGGCGAAGAAGGAGATGATCGAGGCGAACCTGCGCCTCGTGATCTCCATCGCCAAGAAGTACACGAACCGCGGCCTGCAGTTCCTGGACCTGATCCAGGAGGGCAACATCGGCCTGATGAAGGCGGTCGACAAGTTCGAGTACCGGCGCGGCTACAAGTTCTCGACCTACGCCACGTGGTGGATCCGGCAGGCGATCACCCGCTCGATCGCCGACCAGGCCCGCACGATCCGCATCCCGGTGCACATGATCGAGACGATCAACAAGATCGTCCGGACCTCGCGCCAGATGCTGCACGAGATCGGCCGCGAGCCGACCCCGGAGGAGCTGGCCGAGAAGCTGGCGATGCCGCTGGAGAAGGTGCGGAAAGTCCTGAAGATCGCCAAGGAGCCGATCTCGCTGGAGACCCCGATCGGCGACGAGGAGGACAGCCACCTCGGCGACTTCATCGAGGACAAGAACGTCGTCCTGCCGATCGACGCGGCGATCCAGTCGAACCTGCGCGAGACCACGACAAGGGTGCTGGCGTCGCTGACCCCGCGCGAGGAACGCGTGCTGCGCATGCGCTTCGGCATCGGCATGAACACCGACCACACCCTCGAGGAAGTCGGCCAGCAGTTCTCGGTGACCCGCGAGCGCATCCGGCAGATCGAGGCCAAGGCGCTCCGCAAGCTGAAGCACCCGTCGCGTAGCCGGAAGCTCCGGAGCTTCCTAGACAACTGAGCCCCCGTCGCGGCCCCCCCCCGCGGCGC